>JAXHVQ010000051.1:0-37541 GCA_034189065.1 Cyanobacteriota bacterium | reverse complement strand
CTCAACATCAATCGGGTTTAAAAGTCAATCCCTCAAAGGGTTCTCTTGATAAATTCGAGCATTTTGCTTGTCTTAAAATGCCCAATCGCTATTCTTTTTGCATACTAACTACTGAAGAGCCGTTTTTATTAATGAATAATGAATAATGAATAATGAATAATTGGGTCTAAATCCTCTATTCGGACACCGATCGCTGTCTGCTATGTCAGACAAGGTTTTTAGACACATTTTAGTCCATTTGAACGGGGGAAGTTCCGTTCAAACTCCTGAGTTGCGCGATCGCGGATTTTAACGATTCGCTCAACCTAAACTTTTTATATTCTTCCCTTTCTTGGCTGTTCGGGATCGGGCGGTAATTCTCCTCTTTTTTGGGCCTCTAGTATAGCGACTTCGATTAGGAAGGACGCAAGATTGGCAATGGGTCTGCCCTGTTTGTCAGCCCAGCGTTCGAGTCCTTCATAGACGTAATCGGGAAGCGTAATTTGGCAGCGTCGGCTCGCGGTCGTTTAACAATACTGAGTATCTCTTTCAATATACAGGTCGGACTCCGCGATCGCGCGCCAGCACCAGATTAGCTACAAATTAGCTACAAATCGCTCGATAATTTGTAGCTAAAAAGAGCAAAAATATGCTATAATATGCAGCCATTTTTTGTGATATATTTCAACTAATAATCAACGTCAAAAACCAGCCCCTCGCCCTGGAAAAGCATAGGACTGGCTTTGACTCCCCATGAAAAAAGGAGATAACTCTATTATGACGTATCGAGAGCGCCTGCATCCTTGGATTATTGTGCGGCTGCTGCCCAACTTGCAGCGGATTGTGGTGGGTCGATTTCGCAGTTGGTCTGACGCAGAAGGCCACTTAAAAGTCCTCCGGCAGTTGATTCCAACCGCTTCGATGATTGTCGTGTTCGATCCTCCTCCACCTGGAGGCGATCGCGTTTAATCGAAAAAGGGGCGGGGTAATACCATTTGCCAAAAGTGATGACACAGATCGAGTATAGGGTAAGCATTCAGCGTTCAGCCATCAGCCATCAGCTTAAAGGCGATCGCGAACAACCCAAATCCCGAGCCCGTATTGAGCAAATCTGTCAAGACTTTGGATTTTTGGTATAACCCCGTCCCGATTACGTCTCTCCAGAAATGAACTTGAAATCTTTGTCTTATCGGGGTTGAATCTGGATTAATGGAGATGTTTATTCAGAACGCGATCGCGGATTCAACCATTCGCTCAATCCTTCTCCCAATAGCGACAATCCTACTACCATCAAGGTCATCGCCAACCCCGGAAACAGCGTCGTCCACCACACGCCTGTAGGCAAAGCATCTAAAGCCAATTTCAAATCGTGTCCCCATTCGGGGGTTTCTTCGGGCAGTCCCAACCCCAAAAATCCCAAACCGCCCAGGATAAAAATAGCATTCGCCGTATTCAGGGTAAATAGAACGGGAATGCTTTGAACGACATTGAGAAACAAATAGCGCGAAAGAACGTGCTTGGGAGATGCGCCGAGGGCCTTTGCCGCTTCGATAAACATTTCGGTTTTGACGCTGGTGGTTTGGTTGCGCACGACGCGGTAATATTGGGGAATGAACGAGACGCTGACCGCGATCGCGGCGTTCAAAATTCCCCGCCCGACAACAAAGGCTAACGTCATGGCCAATAGCAGTCTGGGAAAGGCATACACCGCATCCATCACAAACAGCAACACCTTATCCAGCGTCCCGCCGAGATAGCCGCCAATGAGTCCCAGAGGTACGCCAATGAGGAGGGACAAGGTAGTTGCCAACAACACCACTTTCAACGCCGCCTGCGCCCCGTACAGCGTCCTAGAGAAGACATCGTAGCCCTGTCTGGAGGTGCCGAACCAATGTTCTGCGCCGGGGGGTTCATTGATAGGATTAATTAAGGATGCTGTGGGGTCTTGCAACCATCCCCATGCTTGAAATACCGGCGCAAAAAGGGCGATAAAAATGAATAATAAGGTAATAACCAGTCCAATGAAGGTCAACTGGGTAGAAAGAGTGGGGCGGCGGAAAGTTGAAATAGTGCGAGTTATCATTGGCCATTCAAGATTTGAGAAGGATAGGTGCAAGGGTTGAAACAAAAAGGTCGTACAATTCTCCGAAAGGCAGAGGGCAGAGGGCAGAAGGCAGAAGGCAGAAGGCAGAAGGCAGAGGGCAGAAGGCAGAAGGCAGAAGGCACCAAGTGAATTCCGCTCTTTAAAATGCACAGCAGCTTAGAATTTTTTAAACCTAAAAACCTAGAACCTAAAACCTAAAACCCAACACCTAACCCCTAAAACTCCGCACTCAATGGCGCGCGCGGGAAGGGAATGACATCGCGAATATTGCCCATTCCTGTCATAAATTGAACCAAACGTTCAAATCCCAAACCAAACCCAGCGTGGGGAACTGTTCCATAACGCCGCAATTCAATATACCACCACAACTCCTCCACTGGCATTCCTGCTTCTTGGATGCGCGTTTCGAGGACGTTGAGGCGTTCTTCCCGTTGGGAACCTCCAATAATTTCGCCGACTTTAGGCGCAAGAACATCTATCGCTGCCACGGTTTTATCGTCGTCGTTGAGGCGCATATAAAAGGCTTTAATTCCTTTGGGATAATTATAAACGATGACGGGTTTTCTAAACTTTTCTTCAGCGAGATAGCGCTCGTGTTCCGATTGCAAATCGACACCCCATTCGACGGGGAATTCAAAGGCGCGATCGCTTTTTTCTAGAATTTCGACGGCTTCGGTATAACTGATGCGCTCGAATTGATTGTTAATAATATTTTCCGCCGTGGCAAGAACGGTATCGTCGATGCGTTTGTTGAAAAATTCTAAGTCATCGGGACAAGTATCGAGGACGGAATTAAAAACAAATTTAAGAAACGCTTCGGCCCATTCCATATCCCCTTCTAAATCGCAAAAGGCCATTTCCGGTTCGATCATCCAAAATTCGGCGAGATGGCGGGAGGTGTTGGAGTTTTCGGCGCGAAACGTCGGGCCAAAGGTATAGACGTTTTTAAATGCCATTGCCATTACTTCGGCTTCGAGTTGTCCGCTGACAGTGAGATAGGCAGGTTTGCCGAAAAAGTCTTGGCTGTAGTCAACTTCGCCATTTTCCAGGCGAGGGACTTGCTTGAGGTTGAGATGGGTGACGGTGAAGAGTTCCCCAGCACCTTCGCAGTCGCTAGCGGTGATGAGAGGCGTGTGAACCCACAGGAAACCCCGTTCTTGGAAAAATTGGTGGATGGCGTTGGCGCAGGCGTTACGGACGCGGAAAACGGCACCCAGGGTGTTGGTACGCGATCGCAAGTGGCCGATGTCGCGCAGGAACTCGAAGGAGTGCCGCTTTTTCTGCAACGGGTAGGTTTCAGCGTCGCATTCCCCGTATACTTGGATTGTTGCTGCTTGCAGTTCGATGCGCTGTCCTTTTCCTTGGGACGGCACCAGCGTTCCCGTTACTTCTACTGAGGCTCCGGTGGTAATTTGTTTGAGAACTTGTTCGTAGTCGGGGAGATCGCTGTTGACAACGACTTGGAGACTTGCCATTGAGGAACCATCGTTGATTTCCATAAAGGCAAATCCTTTGAGTTCGCGCTTCGTGCGCACCCACCCTTGAACGGCGACAGACTCGTCGGGTTGGCAGTTGCGTAAAATATCGGCAATTCTTCTCGCTTCCATAGGTGATGAGACGGATAAGGGATAAATTTAGACCCAACTAGCATTGTGGCCGAATTTGCCGCGCGATCGCAATTCGCCGCTCTCGAAGTGGTACGACCTACACCTTTGTCGCTTAAACTCAAAGCAGGGCAATTAATCTCACAGACTCAGCAGTATCCTGGAGTTGCGGGGGTTAGGCAAAGAAGTTTGGAAAGGAGTTGATGCCACAAAGTACGTTAACCAGGAACGAGACTCATGGAATGGTTGACTCAGTTACGGGGACGGGTTGTAGTTGTAGCGATTGTCTTGAATGTCAAGGGGGAAAAGAAGTGGCGATCGCTTTCCTCGGCGTATGCCCCTCATCGCACACTTTATTCAAGAGGAATTTTCGTAGGTTAACAAGCCGAGTTTAAATCTTAAACTCAATAATTATTCTCCATTGCTGCACGATACCGTTTCATTTTCAAACTGCCTTTAACAACAATTTTTAATCCCGTCATGAGAATTTATGAAGGGGTATTAAGTTCAGAGACATTAATTTTCCAAGCTTGCCTTTTTTCAACTCGATGGTGTCCGGCTTCTACTTGTTCGCAATAACTATGCTCTCGACCTAAAAACTCCTCTTGCTTTGCTTGCTCAAACCCCTGCTTTACCGCTTTGTGGAGCCGTTTTTGATTTCCTTTTAAAGCCAAGAGATAATCAGCTTTCTTTTTGACAATGAGTGGAGTTCCAGAAAACTTTGTTAACCATTCATATTTAGCTTTACCATAAGTTTCTATTCCCACCCGCCCCTCAGCACTACTGATGATAGCACAAATTGCAATGGCGACAATATCAATTAATAAATGTTCCTTGCTTCTTTCTATTCTGGGGTCACTCAAAGGGTCAAAATATTGTAGAAAACTGGTGTTTAAGATCGGGGTTGTCTGCGATACAAATTGCTGATGAGTGGGGGCGTTACAGTGGGAGCAAAACCTTTCGTCATTGATGTTACTCGCAAGCTACAATAAGTGACAAACACTCTTGGGTCAACTTTAAATTATATCATGTTTAGGGGTTCACTTAAGATGCGTTTACCCTGGGGAACGGAGAGGGAGGGATTCGAACCCTCGTTAACGTTGCCGCTAAACAGCATTTCCAGTGCTGCGCCTTCAACCACTCGGCCACCTCTCCAATGGGGTGCGATTAACTATCATACAATGTTTGGGTCACCTTTGCCCCCTGAAAAATAAAAAAGGGGAGATGGGGGGATGGGGAGAGCGGGAGAGCGGGAGATGGGGAGAGTGGGAGATGGGGAGAGCGGGAGATGGGGTTGTAGCAAAATTGGGTGAATCTGGTATTAAAATAGAGCTTATGAAATCCGAGTACACCATTCAAATCCGCGATCGCGCCAACGGCAGCCACCAAACTTTTCAGGTGCCGAGCGATCGCTACATCCTCCAAAGCATCGAAGACCAAGGCGGACGCTTGCCCTTTTCCTGTCGCAACGGCGCTTGCACCACTTGTGCGGTGCGCGTTCTCAAAGGTCACATTTACCAACCCGAAGCAATGGGACTCTCGCCCCACCTCCAAAAACAAGGCTATGCTCTGCTGTGCGTCGGCTATCCCCGTTCCGACTTAATCGTCGAAACCCAAGACGAAGATGAAGTTTACGAACTCCAATTTGGGCGCTACTTCGGTCAAGGGAAAGTCCGCTTCGGACTACCTCTCGATGAAGATTAAGAACGCGAAGACGATTGAAACGATTGAGACGGCACCAAACCAATTATCAAACGGCTTGTGTCGATTCTTAAGCTCCCGATTTAACCTTTGTCAACGCTGGATTGTCAAGCATTCGTTGATAATCCTTTGCCTCGTGGCGAGCGGACTTCTCGCCGCCAGTTGCCAGTCGTCCGCCCTCCCCACCGGCAAAAATGCCATTGTCCAGCGCGCCGTCAGCGGACAAACCCTAGAAGTTCTCATTCCCGGAAGCACGCCCGCCCTCATTCAACAAGTGCGACTCCTGGGAATTTCAGCCCCTCGTCTGGAGCAAAAACCCTGGGGAGAAACAGCCAAACGCAACTTAGAACAACTGCTCGGCGAGCGAGCATCGGTTCTCATCGAAGAATTCGTCCCCGCCGAAAAGGATCCCTACAATCGAATCTGGGCTTCGGTTTGGTATCGAGGCAACCTGCTCAACGAAAGCTTAGTCCAACAAGGCTATGCCCTAGCACAAGGACGCTCCGACCCCAAATATAGCCAAAGACTCGCCCGCGCCCAGGAATATGCCAGAATTCTGGGCTATGGAATTTGGAACCCCGCTCAACCCCTGCGCCAAAATCCAAGAGAAATTCAGACGCGATCGCAACGAGTGCAGAAAATAACAGTCTTTTACGATTAAATAGGGAATGAGCGAGTCCGCTGCGTGCAGTCTACTCCTCGGAAATTATTTCCGCGATCGCATCTCGAATTTGTCAACAAAGCTCGCAATGCCCAACCTAGCAACCCCTACTCAAACCCCCCACTCCTACTCCCGCCAAGACTGGAAACGCGGTTACGAATCGCAATGCCAAGAATCAGCTTATTGGCTCAAAGATATTGAAGGAGAAATTCCCCCCCAGCTCGAAGGAACCCTCTTTCGCAACGGGCCGGGTTTGCTCGACATTAACGGCTCGCCCTTCAAACATCCCTTTGATGGCGATGGTATGATTTGTGCCTTTTCCTTTTGCGACGGACGGGTTCACTTCCGCAACCGTTTTGTACGCACCCAAGCCTTCCTCGAAGAACAAGCAGCCGGAGAAATCCTCTATCGCGGCGTATTTGGAACGCAAAAGCCGGGGGGATGGTGGAAAAATTTCTTCGATTTGCGGCTCAAGAATATTGCCAACACCAATATTATTTACTGGGGCGGAAAGTTGCTCGCTCTTTGGGAAGCAGCCGAACCCTATCGCCTCGATCCCGAAACGTTGGAAACCGAAGGACTGGACTTGCTCGATGGGACTTTGAAAGCGGGAGGTTCATTTTCAGCTCATCCGCGCATCGATCCGGAGTGCGAACAGGATGGCGGCGCTCCCTGTTTGGTCAATTTTTCGGTAAAAGCGGGGTTTTCAAGCCAGATTACGATTTACGAATTCGATCCCCAAGGGAAATTGTTGCGTCGGCACGAGCATACAATTCCCGGTTTTGCGTTTATGCACGACTTCGCGATTACGCCCAACTACTGCATTTTCTTGCAAAATCCCGTTAAATTTAATCCCTTTCCCTATCTTTTGGGACAGTGCGGCGCGGGGGAGTGCATCTCTTTTGATAGCAAGCAACCCACTCGCATCATTTTAATCCCGCGAAAACCGCCTTACAAAGGGGTACAGATTTTAGAAGCTCCGTCGGGTTTTGTGTTTCACCATGCCAATGCCTTTGAGTTGGAGGGCGATCGCATTGGTCTCGATTCGATTTGCTACGACTCTCTGTCTCAGATCGAACCCGATAAGAGTTATAAGGAGGTGGATTTTGATGCGCTGTCTCCCGGGCAATTGTGGCGCTTTACGCTGTCGCTGAAGGAGAAAACCGTCGAGAGTCAATTGCTCGAACCCCGCGCCTGCGAGTTTCCGGCGCTGCACCCGGATAAGGAGGGCAGACCCTATCGCTATTTGTATTCCGGCGCAACCCATCATCCCACGGGAAATGCGCCGTTGCAAGGGATTTTGAAGTTGGATTTAGCCACAGGCGATCGCAATTTTTGGAGCGCTGCGCCGCGAGGTTTCCTCAGCGAACCCGTGTTTGTTCCTAACCCCGAAGGCGGGGAGGAAGATGAGGGTTGGCTCTTGGCAATGGTTTACGATGCGAGCCATCATCGATCCGATCTGGTTATATTGGAAGCGAGCGATGTGGATCGCGGCCCGATCGCGCGGCTACATTTGAACTACCATATCCCCTATGGTCTCCACGGGAGTTGGACTTCGGAGTGCTTTATTCCCTAGTCAGATTTCTCAATTTAGAGCGATTTGGGTACGTTGAGAGAAAATTGAAACAATTCGCACTAAAGTTCGGCACAATAGTACGGTAGACGCAAAATCCCGATTCTGGGAAGAGTGACTTTTTGAGGAGCCTTAAACAAGTACGATCTAGCTCCTGGGTAAGTTGGCTTTCGTACTGGAATAGGGAAGAACGAACCATCCCCAAGAGATTCAAACATACATTGGGGTGCATCGAATTGAGAAGTTGGGTGGGAAGTGGGATGAAATTTACGATTGCGATCGCGACTTATAATCGTTTGGCTTTCCTGAAGCGAGCCATTGACACGGCTTTGTCCCAAACCGTCCAATGCGAGGTGGTTGTGGTTGACGATGGCTCGAACGATGGCACGCAGGAGTATGTGGAGGATTTGAGTCAAACGCTGGCTGCGTCTGGCGACGGGCGTTTGATTTATCACCGCAACTCCCACAATTTGGGCCATTCAGGGAGCGTCAATGCTGGAGTCGAGCGAGCGACGGGAGAGTGGGTTAAACTGCTCGACGACGATGACTATCTCGCGCCGAACTGTCTCGAAAAGATGAGCGAGGCGATCGCATTGCGTCCCCAAGCGGTCTTGTGTTCCTGTCAAGCGGTTCAGGTGGACGAGGAGGAAAGCGAACTTACTCGAACGCGCGCAGTTGGACCGGGACGAGTTTTTTATATCCCCCAAGAAGACATTCACTATGGAATGTTATTAGAACAAGTTCCTTTTGGAACGCCAGTACAAGTTGCTTTTCGCCGCGATGCTTTTTTGAAAACGGGGGGGTGGGATTCGAGTCTGGATGCCAATTTTGACGATATCGACTCTTGGATTAAAATTTCTCGGTTTGGCGATGCCATTTTTATTAATGAATATTTAGCTTATCGGACGGTCTGGTGCGGTTCTTTTAATCAAAAATTCTCTTTGGAAAATCGATTAAAAGCTCACATTTTAATTAAACATAGAATTTACAACTTAGTGAATTCAAAACACCGTTCGGAAATTCCGAATATCAAGCAAATTGAAAGTTATTTAAAACTTCACTGGAGCTTAGTTGCACTGAAGAAAGCCCAAGTTCGATCGACGGTTTCTTTGGCATTTCCAGCCATGTTTTTACCCGGCTCTTGGAATTTGCTTTTCAGTTTAAATCATCGATTTGCGGACAAATCTTCTTCATCTAAAACAAAATTGGGATCGGTTAGCAACGAAAAAGAAAATTTAAAAGCGTATCTTAAATTAAAATTGCTCGAACAATCGCTCAAGGAAAAACAGTGGGGACGTGCGACTAAATTTTTACTGCCGATTGTGTTTTCTCCTGCTGCTTGGAAACTCATTTTGAATTTGGTTATTTTAAAAAAGCGGCGATCGAATCTCTCGCCTGTTCGGAAGTTTGTATTAATTGATTCTTAAAGTTAAACCGGGCTAACCTATGCTTTCTTCCTCAGACACCAATCATTTATTAGAAGTAGCAGAACGAGCAGCAAGCAAAGCCTACGCTCCCTTTTCTAGCTTTCGCGTTGGCGCGGCTATCTTGACAAAAGCCGGAAACTGTTTTATGGGTTGCAATGTCGAAAATCGTTCCTACGGACTAACGTTGTGTGCGGAGAGAAACGCGATCGCGGCGGCAGTGGCTTCTGAAGGCGGCGAAACCCTGAAAATTCGGGCGGTTGCGGTTGTCAGTCAAGGACGAGTGACCTGTACCCCGTGCGGCGCGTGCAGACAGTGCATTGATGAATTTGCAGGGTCAGACACAGTTGTTTTATTTTACAGAGACGGTCAAATCCAAGAACGCGCGATCGCACAATTATTACCCGATAGTTTTAAATTAAAATCTTAAATAATGACCAATGACGAACAACTAATGACTCAAATCACCCTCGAAGAAATCCAACAATTTCGCCAAAAACTTGCCCACTATCCCCCCGCAGTCAAAGCATTAAACGAGATTGAAGATTGCGAAGGCGACTTAGGCGATGCCGTCATATCCTTAGCCATTCGTGCCGGTCAAGAACCGCAACAAGAGAGTAGCGAATGGTTGACTTCCCTGGCGAAAAGATGTAGAGCGGCAATTTGTCAAGAGGTTCTACGAGAAAATTTACAGAGCGGCTCCCTCGACAAGGCCGCGATCGCGCTAGCCAATCTCAACCTGATTCCCGCAATTCTTGCCGTTCCCGTTTTAATTTATGTCCTCAAACAAGGGCTGGACAATTTTTGTAAGCCGCTGGAAAAACCCGTTTAGTTACTGAGGAAATAAAACTTGCCAAGTCGCAGGTCCCACTACCCCATCGGGATTGAGTCTTAACTGTTGTTGTGCCGCCATAACAGCCTGAAGGGTTTGTTCGCCAAATACGCCATCTACTTCAACAGAAAATCCTAATGCGCGCAATCTTTCTTGCAAGATTCTGACCTCTGGACTGTTGGTTCCCACTCTCAGTGTTGGCATCCCGTTGGGGTTTGCACTGATGGGTTGGTTGCTAATTGGAGAGGGTTGAGGCGCTGTTGGCAACAAAGCTGTCCAAGTCGCCGCATTCACAATTCCTGTTGCTTCTAAACCGGCTGCTTGTTGAAAGAGAAAGACACCAATCACCGTACTTTCTGAGTAAGTGCCATCAATGGAACCATTGTAGTATCCTAACAACTTTAGCGTCGCTTGAAGCTTTGTCACGTCGTCTCCTTGGCTGCCGAGACGCAACTCTGGGCGGCTAATAAAACTGGGAGATTGTTGAGCTGAGACTGGAGGTGCCGCTAGTAGGAAAACTACACACAAGAAAGGCAAGAATGGGGATTTATTCATGTTTTCTCTCTTTGTCAAAACAGTTAAGCTATTTGAGATTTAGAGCATGAAAATTGATAATTCCGATGGAGTAACTCTTGAGTTGTTGCACTCTTGGAATACCTAATTCAAATGCACATTAGCTTAAAATGATTCAAGAATCTAATGAATTTGGAGAAAAGGGACGGTTGGAGTATTTTTGAGCGAGTTAGAGAAGCGCGCGATCGCGTCCTTCTTTTAGCAATAGATCTCTATTCATACCATAAAATGCGCCCAAATGCAATATTCATTTTGACATCAAAAATCCAATAACCTTAATACCCTCCCAACTTCCCTTGTTTTTTTACGCGCTGCTCGCACCACATAAAAACAATCAAACCCACAGCTAAGAAAATAAATCCATTGGCAAATGCCAAGCCAAACTCCAGCCAATTTAAACCCTTTTCGCGCGCCATCAAATCCCGCAACAAACCCGCACCACCCGTCATCGGAATCAACCAGCGAATTCCTTGCCAAACGCCTACCCATTCTTCCGTTGGCGTGGCTAAAACAAACAAGAGACCAAATTGAAAAATGGCTAAAACTTGTTGAACTCGCTTGAGAAGTAAAGCTAAAGCACCCATTAAGAATGAAAGTCCATAGGCACTCATAATAATGGTTAAAAGAGGTAGCACCAGAAGCGGGGGAAAGGCAATTTTTGAGCCGGTAAGAGCGATAAGAATAGCAAGGATGGCGGCAATGAGAGCCAATTGGATCGCTAAACCCGCGATCGCGCGCATCAACAAAATCCAAACTGCACCAAAAGGCGAAAGAAAAATTTGCTCTAACGTTCCAGTTTGTGCTTCGAGTTGGAGGACGGAGGACAAATTCGTGGCAATGAATAGGACAAGCGTCCACAGGACATATCCGACGATGATAGAATCGAAGCGATCGCCAAGTTGGAGATTGGGGCCGGCGACATATTGGGCGCTGAGGAAAAGTCCGTAAAAAATAATTGTGGTAATAAAAATTCCCCCAATCGCCTCAAAGGGATAGCGAATAAATTGAATCCAACTGCGGCGCAATTCGGCAAAAAAGAGTTCGAGCATAAAGTCAGTTATCAGTTATCAGTTATCAGCGATCGGTTACCAGCGATCGATCCTTAGTAATTAGTCAGCAGTTATACCAGATTGACATGAAGCTGCACAGAATCAAGTAGGGTGTGTTAGCGGAGCGTAACACACCATTACACTCATCGCGAATTTAGGGGAAGACAATCTATGCAACGTCATCTTAAATTGGTATTAGCAGTCGCGAGCAAACCGTTCAAGAGTCCGGAGTAGGTGTTTCCAGTAATTTGAGGAAAATTTCAGCTAAATTTCCTTGCTCTCTTTTCACTCGCACCAGCGGCAAAGGCTTGAGAATTTCCATTGCTTGGTAAAATACGTCAGTTCCTCGGAGGTAAAGGGAATGTTCTCCTTGGAAAACCACATCTAATAATTCAAGTTTTTGAATCTGCTCTAGGGTTAAAGCCCTCTCCACCTCAACGGTATAAGCCATACCGGAAAATTGGCGAATCAGTTGTCGCGTCGATTCCCGCGCAATAATCGTTCCCCCTTGAATAATGGCAACTTTATCGCTTAACTCCTCGGCAATATCTAACTGATGGGTTGTCAGGAGAATTGCGCATCCTTCGCGTGCAATTTCTTTAACTAATCTTTTAACCGTTTGCGTCGCTTCCAGGTCCAGTCCCAACGTCGGTTCATCTAACAACAATAAAGGCGGATCGTGAAGTAAAGCAGCCGCGATCGCGAGTTTTTGCTGCATTCCCCGCGAGAGCATCTGTACGGTAGCATCGCGTTTTTGGGTTAACTCAAAGCGTTCGAGGAGTTCGCGCGATCGCCGCCTTGCCTGTCGCCGCGTTAACCCGCGCAACACCCCAAAATACTCCAAATTCTCCAGCGCCGTCAGCCTCCAGTATAAATTGCGATTGCCCTCTAATACCGCTCCCACGCCGCGTAGCGCCGCAGACTCGCGATGGGGATCGCGTCCGGCAATGCGAACCCAACCGCGATCGGGACGGATCAGTCCGGCAACCATCTTAATTGTCGTGGTTTTTCCCGCACCATTAGGACCCAAAAAAGCCAGCACTTCGCCAGAGGCAAGGTTTAAACTGACTTGTCGAACCGCTTCAACCCATTTCTTCCCGCTTCGATAGCGCTTGCTAATCTCACAAACTTCCAGTGCTGTTGTCCCCATGCCATCGCGTGTTAGTTTGGTAGTGTCTTCCGTATCGTATTGTAGTGTTGTTCGCCTTGAAGGGGGGAAATGGCAACAGGAGTCATCCTCATCAATATTTGCGTGGCGGCGTTCAACTTTTACCTCGCCTGGAAACTTTGGAAACTGCGCGGCGCGATCGCCACAGTTTCCGAAATGCTTGTCGTCGCAGAACGCAATACCCACGCCGTTCTCAGTCGCGCGCCTCAGTTCGTCCTCACCCGACAGCAGGGAACGCGAGTTCTTCGGCAACGCTATCGCCACACTCAACTCCAACTCCAACAAGTGCAACAAATTTTAGCACTGTTCCTGTTGCTTTCCAACTTTGGACGGTCGATATTTCGTCCTAAAACTCAAAGGAGACGCGCTTTTTTCGCGCGCTAGCATTTGAGGAGATAAACTGGGCAAAATAGAACCGGGGAAGTTCTAACAAGCTAGACTCGTTCGTTCGTTCGAGCTTCTTGGCAGCCCTGATGCTATCTTTGAGGATATTGATTCGATGCAGCCCATGAAATCTTTGAACGAAAATCAATCTGAAGCTCTGGTAGAAATTGGCGCGATCGCGCGTAAAATCGGTTGGGGCGCGACGGATATCCTTCGTTCCTACTACCGAGGAGAAATGAGCGAGGATTCCCTGGAAATTAAGGATAAAAAAGATGGTCCGGTTACTTCTGCCGATCTCGCCGCCAATCGCTACATTCTCGAAAACCTCAAAAGTGCCTTGGGAGAGGAAGAATTCGGCTACGAGAGCGAAGAAACAGTGCAAGATGGCGCAATTGAGAAGGATTGGGTTTGGGTTATCGACCCCCTCGATGGAACGCGCGATTTTATTGACAAAACAGGAGAATATGCTCTCCATATTGCTCTGGCTTACAAAGGGCGACCGATGTTGGCGGTTGTGACAATTCCCGAGGCGGAAAAGTTGTATTTTGCAATTAAAGGTCAGGGAACTTATTTAGAAACCCGCGACGGAACGAGCAAGCGCATTTCTGTTTCCGATCGCAGTCGCATTGAAGATTTATCGATGATTGCCAGTCGTTCTCACCGCGACAAACGCTTGAATACTATGTTGGAACGGATGCCCTTTAAAGAGCGGCATTATATGGGCAGCGTCGGTGGCAAAATTTCGACGATTGTTGACGGTTCCTGCGATGTTTATATCTCCCTTTCCGGGAAATCTGCTCCTAAAGATTGGGATTTTGCCGCTCCCGAATTAATTTTAACCGAAGCGGGGGGAAAATTCACCAGTTTTGAAGGAGAAGAGTTGATTTACAATAGCGGCGATCCTTCGCAATGGGGCGGTTTGATGGCGAGTAACGGTCGCTGTCATCGAGAATTGTATACCCTGGCGACGGAACTTTTAACCGCAATTGACGCAGAAGGAACGGCAGGTTAAGTAGATCGATCGTTGAAATTCCCTAGATTTCAGCACTCCTTATTCTCCTAGCGGCGATCTTCCCAAATCGTCGCTCTTGGGGCAATCTCAATCCATTGGGCTGAAGAAATGGAACGGGAAAGATGGAAGGGGTTGAGCAGCACGCGGCGCGATCGCGATTGAACTCTATGGCGAGAGTGACGCGATCGCGCCGCCGTCCATTTTTATTTTCGACTATTTCTTCGGTTTCTTATAAAATCCAGTTGGACACAAAAGTGTAAAAATCGTTGAATTTCTTATTTTTGCAAGGTCGTATCAATGTTCAATTGAACGGATTTAATATCATAGATGGTGAAACCGATCGATGGTATCATAGCTTGTATGAACACCCATACTCCTCACCCCGTTCAAAAAAATCATGAAATCTTCTAGTAACTTTCGCTCCAACTCTAACCTTCCTTCGGCAAATTCTAAAAGTAATAGCATCAATGAAGCTTGGACTGGCACCAATGAACAATGGTGGAATTGGTATATTTCGTTGGCAGACAATAGCCAAGAACCTGTCAACCGAGAAAAATTAATTGACCGACCAGAACAAATTGCTCCGAAAGTTATTTCCATTGAGGAACTGCAAAAAGAACTAGCCGAACCTTATTCTATTTCAGAGCATGAAATTCAAACATTTCAAACGGAAAGTTATCTCAGAATCAAAAAATTCCTCAACCCCGGAGGTCTATGTCTGTTACGACAGGAGTTGAAACAGCTATTTGAACAGCACTATACATTCGATCCAAATCGACAATTCAGTAGCAAAGAAATGATGTGGCTTGAAAGTGATATTGCTAAGGAGTTTGTCCTAAGCCAACGGTTAGGTAAGTTGGCTGCAGAGCTATTACAAGTATCGAGCGTTCGGATATATCACGATGACTTTTTATGCAAAGAGCCTGGAGGCGGTCGTACCCCTTGGCATTATGATGGTCATCATTACCCAATTGCTAGCAGTAATGTTGGCACGATGTGGATTCCTTTACAGCCGACTCCCAAGGAAATGGGTTCGCTAGAATTAGCTAAGGGAATGAGTACTTATAAGCGAGTTGAGGAAATACCTTTCGATAAGTTTTCTCAAGGTCAAGATCGCGCCATTGGAGAAATGCTTCAAGGTCGTGGTATTACAATTGACCGCGAACCATTCCAGCTTGGAGAAATTAGTTTTCAGCATTGTTTAAATGTTCATGGAGCAGGCGCTAACTGTACTACCCAGCAGCGGATAGCCTTTGGCATCAGTTATTTTGAAAATGGAGCGAGTGTTATTAGCTCTCCAACGCTTATTTCTGGTGATTGGCAGAAATTTATGCCGGGTATACAGCCTTCGGAACCTATTTCTAGTCCCTATAATCCGATTGTTTACGATAGTAAGAAGTGTTGATTAAGTTCAACTTATTGTAGCCGATCTCCTTACTATTCCGAAGTTGTTGCCCAACTGCAGGGTTAAGCTCACTACCAGAAATGTCACCTTTGAGAAAGGCGATCGCTGTCCGTAAACCAAATTATGTTATAATTCTTTGGATAAATGTTAGAATATGCAATCCAATGTTGTATTCGCTCTATCCATTTAAACGAGGGGATTTGATTGTTTTTTCGGGCAATAAGCTTGACGCTGTCCTAGTTAAATGGTTAACTAAAAGCAATTATAGCCATTTAGCAATCGTCCTAGATGTCTATCCAGAAATGAATGAAGATGACAAGGCAATTATTATTGAGTCTACGACTTACACCAGTTTACCTGACTTTAAAAACCGAAAATGCCAACCGGGAGTCCAAATTCACAATCTCGAAAATTGGCTGAGTGCTTATCAAAGCTGCGGAAAAGCATGGTGCATTCCTTTAAAAGAACCCTTGAGTTCAGAAGCAACTGGTCGGATGCAAAAATGGCTATGGAATCTTTACGAGCATCAAGTTTCTTATAGTTGCGGGAAGGCGATTGGATCGTGGTTGAAAATTAATCAATATTTTGTCCATTCCGAGCGCCAAAGTATTAACAGAATGTTTTGTTCCGAATTAGTAACTCAAGCTTTACAAATTGCAGGCGCGATCGATAAGTCTATTTTAGCGTGCCAACAAACACCCCACGAAGTTAGCGTTTTGCCGTGTTTTGATTCTCCAGTTTTACTAGAATGCTCATAAATCTACTCCAATCTTTAAAACATCGCTTTCTAGATTTCGGGTTTGCCCGGGTACATAGTAATAATCTTGTTTATGTTACCTGCTGGGAAGATCCTCGGCTAGACCGCATTGCCTTAAATTTACAAGGTGATGATACGGTATTAGTAATTACTTCCGCAGGATGTAACGCTTTAGATTATTGCCTTGATGCACCGAAAAAAGTTTACGCAGTTGATGTGAATCCCAAACAAAATGCACTGCTTGAACTGAAAATTGCAGGAATTCGAGAACTAGATTTTGAGCAGTTCTTTCAGTTATTCGGTCAAGGTAGATTGAAAAATTACCAGAAGATTTATACCCAAAAACTGCGCTCTCATTTATCTTTGCCCTCTCGAAAATATTGGGATACCCACGGAGCCAAATTTTTTGACGGTCGCCGTTCCTTTTATTTCCGAGGAACCACAGGCAACTTCGCTTTACTGATTAAATATTATATCGATCTCGTTCTGAAAATTCGTCCTAGCTTCAATGCAATTCTGGATGCTCAAAGTTTAGAAGAGCAGCAAGAAATTTATCATCGAGAAATTTATCCCGTATTTTGGAAAGACTATCTTAATCCTTTCATTAATAGCGATTTAGCTCTGTGGATGTTAGGAGTTCCCCGACAGCAGCGTCAACAGATGGAACGCTATTTAAAGGGTAATATTGCTGGATTTGTTAAGGAACGCTGCGAGAATGTATTCGGTAAGATTCCCCTTAAAGATAACTATTTTTGGCGAGTATTTCTAAATGGAGAATATTCCCACAATTGTTGTCCAGAATACTTAAAGCTCGAAAATTTTGAGCTATTGAAATCAGGTTTAGTGGAGCGAATTTCCGTAGAAACCAATACAATTACCAACTTTCTCAAAACCTGTCAAACTCCAATTTCTCGCTTTGTACTCTTAGATCATATGGACTGGCTTAGTCAATCCTCCCAGGAAGAATTGCAAAAAGAATGGCAAGCTATTGTAGCCCAAACGGAAAAATCATCTCGAATTTTGTTTCGGAGCGGCGCATTTAAAGTAGAATATCTTGACAATTTGAAAGTATTTTCTGGGGGAGATAGGACTTTAAAAGAGCTATTAGTTTATAATGACGAATTGGCTAACCAATTACACTCAAACGACCGTATCCAAACCTATGGTAGTTTTTACATTGCCAATTTGGTTATAGATTAAAATAAATTTCCTTGAGTCCTATAGCAATAATGAGCGTTTTATCAAATTTCATTGCTGATATCAAAACCCTTTACCATCTGGCTAAACCCATACAAGGCAATACCCATAAAGAACGACTAAAAAGCTTCTACGAATCTCAGTCAACAGACTACGACCGGTTTCGTCGGCGGTTACTAAAAGGAAGAGAAGAACTCTATCATTCTCTAGCAGATACAGAAATCGATAAAGGAATATGGGTTGACTTTGGGGGCGGTACGGGTGCTAATTTTGAATCAATTGCCAATGACATTTCTCGGTTTGAAAAAATCTATATTGTAGATTTATCGAGTTCTCTGCTACAAATCGCCAAAGAACGGATTCTCGACCATGACTGGACAAATGTAGTAACTGTTGAAGCAGACGTTACAGAATTTGTCCCAGAAGAAAAACGAGTTGATGTCGTCACTTTTTCCTATTCCTTAACTATGATACCTGACTGGTTTAAGGCTATTGAACAAGCAAAACGTATCTTGAAACCAGGGGGAAAAATTGGGGTTGTCGATTTTTATATATCCCGCAAATATCCCTCCGAAGGTTGGCAACACCATTCCTTTTTTACTCGTTACTTTTGGCCAATTTGGTTTGCGACCGATAATGTTTTCCTGTCTGGCGAGCATTTACCCTACTTACACCATAATTTTGAGATGCTTTCTTTGACAGAACAGATGGGGAGTTTACCTTTCGTACCCAGTTTTAAAGTTCCTTACTACAGATTTATTGGCTCCCAAAAGTCTTAAAGCTTGATATTATAAAATCCCCGAAGGCTCTATCCCAAGAACAAAGAATCAAGAATAACGACTTGAGTTTCTCCCAAACCTCAAAACTAAATTGCTCCTCCTGACTAAGCTGAGAAACATTTTAAACGGGTAGCTCCTATTGTGGGGGTTCCTTGGGAAAATTGAAGTCAGTCATTTGAATGCCGAATCGCTTAAACTGTTTGTGGAATATTAGGTTCATCGCTTCCCGTGCCTTGTTCTGACTCCTCTTCATCGAGAACCTCGCGCAACCGCATCCATTGGGGGCGACTGTTTCCGGGAGAACTTTGTGACGGACGGGGTTGGGGAGAAGATGCGATCGCGGGGCGAACCATTTTTGTCGTTTTCGTCTCATCTGCGTTCCCTTGAGCCAAAAAAGCGCTCGCGATGCTAAAAAAGAGCAAAAATAAAAATGGAGGGAAAAGAATTGAGTTAATTGCGTCGATCGTCATGGTCTCGAATTTCTATCTTCGTCGGGGTACTATTCTAAGTTTAACCAAAAAGAGCATCGTTAGCCCCTTAGCACCCGCTTCAAACTCAAACTGAACTGAAGCGATCGCGTTTCCCCTACTGCGTGTCACCATATCATTATCCACAGCGAGGTTAGTTTTGGCATGGGACTAGATTTACCAACTTTTGAATTTGAGGTGGCTTTTGTCAATGGTAACGGTCAAGAAGTCAAACGCCATCCAGGACAGGCGTGCTATCGCGTCGAACAACTCAGTCCCGCTACAGCTTTAGAAATGGTGGCGCTCCCCGCCGGAACCTTTATCATGGGGGCAGACGAAAGCGAACTGGGATGGCACGCAACCCAAAGTCCCCCACACTCCGTCTCCCTACCCAACTTCTTTATCAGCAAATTCCCCATTACCCAAGCACAGTGGCAAACGGTGGCGGCATTTGAGAAAGTCGAGATCGAACTTCAACCCCTACCCTCGTGTTTTATCGGCCGCGATCGCCCCGTCGAACAGATATCCTGGTATGAGGCGGTGGAATTTTGCGCGCGCTTATCCCGACGTAGCGGACGAGAATATCGACTGCCCAGCGAAGCGGAATGGGAATACTGCGCCCGAGGTGGAACAACAACGCCCTTCCACTTCGGCGAAACTATTACCACCGATCTCGCCAATTATTCTGGTACAAACTGGGAATACGACGGCCGCATTTGCGCCTCGGGTGCCTACGGCGAAGGTCCTCTGGGCGAAGATCGCCGCGAAACGACGAGTGTCGGTTATTTTCAAGTCGCTAATCCCTTTGGGTTGTACGATATCCACGGATTAGTTCGAGAGTGGTGTGCCGATCCTTGGCATTCTCGTTATGACGGCGCGCCCGATGATGGAACGGTTTGGACAGCGCGGGGAAGTGGCGAAAAATATATCGTGCGCGGCGGTTCGTGGAATGCGGCACCGAAGCTGTGCCGCTCGGCGTACCGCTCTCGCTTCGATCGCGATGGGAGTTTATACGATATTGGCTTCCGAGTCGCTTGTTCGACGTAATTGGGGATTGGGCATTGGGAAATTAGGCATTGGTCTCGAGTATCGCGTTGAACTGGAATGAGGAAATTGCCGAAACAACTCGAGAATTGTCGTAAAAACAGCAAAATCCCTCAATTCATCGTTTTAAATACAGAAAAATCTCAGTTATTTTGCGGTTGATGAACGAGTATTAGAGCTTGTAGAGTAGAAACGGTCGAGAGAGAAGAGCGATCGCGCGCCACCAAAAACAAAAAATGCGCCGTTCTCCCTCTCAGTTGGGGATAGAACATCTACCCCAAAAACGTTCTAGGGTGTTGTTGGAAAAGAGTGAAGGGCTAGCAAAACGTAATACGAAACTCAAAATTGGGAAACCTAGATAAGGCAAGAAGAATTGTCAGTCAGGTGCGTCGTTCTAATTTTTGTATTTCATGTAAAGTCGCCATCGCCCTTGCCTCTTGACGCAATTGCGGCGCGCGATCGCCAAATCCAGGTCGAGGCGTTCGCGCCAATATTCGACGATATTTTGAGCTTCACTTCGGAGCTGCTGTTTCAAATCTTGTCATTTTTCTCCGGTCGAGGAGATCGAAAAAAAAGTCTAGGTACGAATAGATTTGAGTCAGTCTGACGTAACGGTAAAAAAATCCTTTAAACTTGAGAACACCTTTAGTTCCGAGCTTTCCTTATGAGCGAAAAGTCAAAGTTCAACTCTCCCTTTTCCCTTGTGTACTGCGGAATTCTTCTGGGTCTGGGTAGTTCGGTTTCACTCGCAAGTCGAGTAGAAGCGATCGCCTCCCCCACATCGCCTCCCAAAGGCGATAAACAAGAAATATTCGAGGCCCAAGGGACAGTTGTGAAAGCATCGGTTCTCCCCATTGCGCGCGATAGTGTTCCTTCCCCTCCTCTCAATTCTCTCCAACCCAACACCCCATCCCTCTCACCCTCCCAAACCGCCCAAGTTCCCATTCCGACCATTCCGCCCAACGTTCCCCCAACTCCCGAACCGCCTTCCACAGAGCCTTTACCGGAGCTCGATCCCCCGCGACTGCCGCCCCCCGAAGAACTCTTACAACCGGGAACGCCAATACCCTCTACGCCGACAACCGACGACGCGCCCAAAGAAATTACCGTTAATCGCTTTGAAGTCATTGGCAGTACAATCCTCAGCGAAGAAGATGTTGCCCAACTCACCGTTGATTACACCAACCGCCCCATTAGCTTTAGCGAACTCCTCCAAGTGCGATCGCTCATCACCGAATATTATCTCGATCGCGGCTACATCACCACCGGCGCGCTTATTCCGCCCCAAGAGTTAACCGATGGAACGGTGCAAATTCAGGTTGTGGAAGGGGGAATTGAAGAGATTAATGTCGAGGGGACGCGGCGACTCAACCCGGGCTATGTCACCAGTCGCCTGGGTTTGGCTGCCAACCCGCCTTTGAAAATCGAACGCCTCAGAGAAGCGCTGCAATTGCTACAACTGGACCCCCTCATTGAAAATATTTCTGCGGAGTTGTCGTCGGGGACGCGGACGGGATTTAATATCCTTGACGTAACCGTTACTGAAGCCGAGACCTTTAACGTTGATGTGGTGCTCAACAATAGCCGTTCGCCCAATGTCGGTAGTTTTCGGCGCGGCGTGGAGGTTTCGGAAGGGAACTTGCTGGGAATTGGCGATCGCATTTCGGCGAGTTACTTTAATACCGATGGCAGCAACAGTTTGGATTTAAGCTATACCGTCCCTTTTAATCCCCGCAACGGCACTGTGCGCTTTGCTTTTGGCACGTCCCTCAGTCGCGTCATCGACCCCACCTTCGAGGTTCTTGACATTAGTTCGCGATCGCGGTATTACGAACTTACCCTGCGCCAACCGGTTATTCAAACGCCTGCCGAGGAGTTAGCCCTCGGATTGACGTTTTCTCGCCAAGAAAGTCAAACAGCGCTGGGGATTCTCCCCGATCTCGAAGGATTTCCCATTTCGCCAGGAGCCGATAACGAAGGGCGGACCAAGGTTTCAGCCGTGCGCTTCTTCCAAGAATGGGTTAAACGCAGCGAACGGCAGGCGATCGCGCTGCGCTCTCAGTTTAGTTTAGGGGTAGATTGGCTCGATGCGACGGAAAACCCCGAACCTCCCGACAGTCACTTTGTTTCGTGGCGCGGACAAGGGCAGTGGGTGCGCCTTTTGGCTCCCGATACCCTATTTTTGCTACGAACGGATCTTCAATTTAGCGATCGCCCGTTACTTGCCTTAGAACAGTTTGGACTCGGCGGCATCGATAGCGTTCGGGGGTATCGTCAAGACTTTTTACTCGCCGATAGCGGTTGGTTTGCCTCTGCCGAAGCGCGCATTCCCGTGTTGCGCGTTCCCAGTATTGATGGGGTGTTGCAAGTCGCGCCCTTTTTCGATTTTGGCTTAGGCTGGAATCGCCAGCAAGATGACTCCTTCGATACTTTAGCTGGAATTGGCTTGGGATTGCGGTGGAACCAAGGCGATCGCTTACAAATGCGGTTGGATTGGGGACTTCCTTTAACTGAGGTGAATTTAACCAAGCGAACTTGGCAAGACCACGGTCTCTATTTTTCCGTTCGTTATAGTTTGTTTTAAAATGGCTTGAATGAAGACAGAAGGCAGAAGGCAGAAGGCAGAAGGCAGAAGCGCAGATGGCAATTGTAGGGGGATTGTTCCTCAAATTAGGTAAGCTAAGACGCATCTAAATTGGGTTCCTCGCTCTCTCAGTCCCCCCATCCCCCCATCTCCCCATCTCCCCATCTCCCCCTCTAAATACACAAACAGCTTACGCCCGGACCTATTCCCGCCATTCAAGGCGAACAAAATAAGCAGAACGTCCCCAAAAATCTTGGGTTTTCGAGATGTTATTAACCTCTAAATTAAACGGGATTGCAGTGGTTAAATAGCGTTGAGCAAAACTGCCGACATCGGGGGTCAATTGGGTCGCGATCGCGGCCGAAACCCCCAATCCAATGACTTGTTCAACCGGACCTTTGGGCAAGAGCATCAACGACCCAAAAGCGATTCCCGCCGTCAATAGCATGGAAACCGACAAGTTTGTGCCGCAACGAGGATGTACGGCTAAATCCCACTCTCCATTTTTACAGCGATCGAGGGCGAGACGAACGGCACGACTGAGGTCTAGGGGGTTGACTTCACCGTACAAATAAAATCCCCGTTCTGTGGAAAGTCCCCCTAATGTGCCATTATCGGGATGGTGGGATTCCAACGCGATCGCATCGGAACGCGCCTCTGACATCTCATCGAGAACCCAAACCGTCGCGTGTTCGAGGGCATGAACTTGACGCAACATTAAAATTTCCTTGAGTCCGGGGACGAAGGAGAACTGTCCGATTAGTTCTGTATCTTGTGTCGGACGCGGAGTTGCAAAATCTTCGTTCCAGAAACTCCCTGAAGAATGGGACATCGCTGTGTGGGTCGTCATCGGTTCGCCTCTTCTAAATTGATTTAGCCTCGGCTCGAGGGTTAGCCTATTATTTACTGATAACACGACTTTTTAAAGTTGGAACATCTCCCTTGTTTTGATCCCCAATTCGAGAACGATCGCTCCGCTGCGCGATCGCAATTCCCCAACTCTTCAAGGGACGCAACGGAGACAAAATCTAGCTGCTTTCAACAAGGAGGCGGAGTGCAAGACTAATTTCTTATTATTTGACTTTTATCTGTAGCCTTTGATACCTATTAAAAGCTAGTTTTTCAAGGCCGCGATCGCCCTTCTTTCCTTCAAACAGTACGAAGGGAAAACTGCGGTTATTCAATAATCTACAGTCTTCCCCCATCTATTCCCCTTTCAAAGTTTTCGTGCATTGAAACGAGAAATTGCGAAATTAAGCTTAGAGGCGCAAAGTAAAAGCAGCAAACTCCAATATCGTTCGTATTTTTACGCAAAGCACCCCTGCTAACAGCTTAAGACTGAGGACGCGGGAATTGAGAAGGCGAGGGGAAATACTCAACCGGCTCATTTCTCAGGGCTTCAGACATAAAATCTCGCCAAATGGGAGCCGCATAACCGCCCCCCGTAATCCCACTGCCCAAAGGACGATAATTATCGTTCCCAATCCAAACCGAAACCGACAACTGCGGCACATAGCCCACAAACCAAACATCTCGCTCCGACGAGGTTGTACCCGTTTTTCCTGCCGCCGGACGGCCGATATTCGCCTTCGTACCCGTTCCGCCCGAAATTACGCCCTTCAACACGCTCGTCAGAGAAGCCGTCGCCCAGGGGTCGAGAACGAGTTTAGGTTTAGGAACATTGTCGAGAATGACATTTCCGCGACTATCAGTCACGCGCACAATTGCCGTTGTATCCGAAGACCAGCCGTTGCTCGCAAAGGTTGCATAGGCTCCCGCCATCTCCAACGGCGTGACTCCAATCGCGCCCAACGGCAGCGAAACCACCGGTTCGAGGGGACTCTTAATCCCCAGGATGCGACAAGTTTCAATCACCTTGTCCAGACCCACCGAACGACCCAGTTTCACCGCCGGGACGTTGAGCGACTGGGTGAGTGCAGAGTAAATACTGACTGCACCCGAAAAACTACCTCCATAATTTCTGGGAGAGTAATAGCCGCTGCCATCGCGATAGCTGACAGGCGTATCCATCACCGTCGAGTAAGGAGTATGTTTTCCGCTAGCAAAGGCAGTGTAATAGACAAAGGGTTTAAAGGCAGACCCCGGTTGTCGCAACGACTGAATAGCCCGGTTAAACTGACTTTTCTTATAATCTACGCCGCCCACCAATGCCTTGACGAAGTGGGTGCGCGGATCCACTGCTACCAAAGCCACCTGGTCTGCATAAAGCCCGTTGGCGCGCAACCGTCGGTGAGCCGCAGCCACCTTTTCTTCAGCCCGCTTTTGATAGTTGTAATCCACGCTTGTTTGAACGCGCATTCCGCCTTTAAGCACGGCATCTTTGCCGAAGCGTTCGGTCAACTCGGAGGTCACCACTTCGGTAATATAGGGCAGATTGCTCCCTCGCCAAGCAGTGGGTTTGCCCACCTTCAGGGGCGCTTTTTTCGCCTCATCCACCTCCTCAGTGGTAATCCAACCCAAATCTCCCATTCGATTGAGAACAATCGCCTGTCGTCGTTTCGCCTCTTTGTAATCAATAAACGGACTGTAATCTTCCGGGGCTTGAATCAGTCCGGCCATTAACGCCGCTTCAGAAAGGGTTAACTGAGAAGCCGGTTTATTAAAATAACTTTGGGCAGCGGTTTGTACGCCGTAGGCATTGTGACCCCAATAAATGCTATTGAGGTACATTTCGAGAATTTGCTCTTTACTAAAAATTTGCTCGACGCGAATGGCTAAAACCGCTTCGGCTAACTTCCGACTCACCGTACGTTCGCGAGAGAGGAAGAGGTTTTTCACCAACTGCATCGTCACTGTCGAACCGCCTTCAGCGACGTAACCCCGTTGCCAGTTAACGGCTAACGCGCGACCGATGCTGGTGGGATTAATTCCGTTGTGCTGATAGAAGTGACTATCTTCGACAGCGATGACTGCACGCTTGAGTTGGGGAGAAATTTCGTCTAGTTCTACATTTTCGCGGTTGTGTTCCCCGTGGAGACTGTCGAGGAGCGTCCCTTTAATATCGTAGATATAGCTTGTTTCGGTGGGAACATAGTTGCGCAAAACGCGCACGTCCGGCAGATTGCGAAAGCTAATGGCTAAACCCACCAGTCCCCCAGCCGCAACGGAACTGGTCAGCATGGTTATGCCCAAAATCGTTCCGCCTGCTGCTTTTGCCACGCCCGAAACAAACTGAACGGCTGGCGCAACTGAACTTTTTTTGGGTTTTTTTTGTCTAACAGTGCTAGTCGCCACGATAATTTCACTTCCTCACTAACATACATTCTTGTCGCGTTGCTCTTCGAGAATCGGTAAATGACGGCAAATTTTTTTAAGTGTAAGATATTGAGCCAATTTTAGGGAGATTTTTCCGGGATTGTCCAATGGGTTGGGATAACGCTGGCACCGAACTTTTCTGCTGGGTCTCGGGCGCGGACGGAAAAATCGCATTCTCCGGTTATAAACCGACTGAACCTTTACTTTTTTGTCACTATATTAGTATGCTGGGGTGCGAAAAGTTCCAACTCCTTCGTTCGCTATTTTATCCCAACTCCTACTTTACTTGAGATGATACCGCCCTCGAACCAGACTTCAGAACTTACATGGTTGTATCGGGGAACTCAGGAAATTTTCCCCGATCGCCCCGAGTCGGATAATGAAGATGAAAGTTTAGCGTATCGAATCGCAGCGCAAGGCCATCGCCCGCTGCGCGTTAAGTTGGGCATCGATCCAACGGGTGCCGATCTTCATTTGGGTCATAGTATTCCTTTTAGAAAGTTACGGGCGTTTCAAGATGCCGGACATACGGCTGTTTTAATTATCGGTGATTTTACCGCACAAATTGGCGATCCGAGTGGAAAGTCTGAGGTTCGTCGTCAGCTTACCCCAGAGGAAGTGAAGGAAAATGCCCAGACGTATTTGGACCAAGTTCGCCCGATTTTGGATTTCGAGACCCCCGGACGGTTGGAGATTCGCTACAATTCTCAATGGTTGTCGGGTTTGGATTTAACGAAGATTCTCGAATTGCTCTCGACGATGACAGTGGGGCAAATGCTGGCAAAGGAGGGCTTTTCGGAGCGGTTGGCGCGGGAAAATCCGATTTATCTCCATGAATTTCTCTATCCGTTGATGCAGGGGTACGATTCGGTGGCGGTGGATGCGGATGTGGAGTTGGGGGGGACGGACCAAAAGTTTAATTTGGTTGTGGGACGCGATTTACAGCGCCATTTTGGTCAGAAACCTCAGTTTGGACTGTTGCTTCCCCTGTTGTTGGGACGCGATGGGGTTAATAAAATGTCCAAGTCTTTGAATAATTATGTGGGACTGAGCGAAGATGCGCTGTCGATGTATTCAAAGTTGGAAAAAACTCCCGATTCGTTGTTGGAACAATATTTTGAGCTATTGACAAATTTGCCGTTAGATGCGTTGCCGGAAAATCCGCGAGAGGCCCAAAAGTTGCTGGCTTTGGAGGTGACTTCTGGGTATCGGGGAGTCGAGGCGGCAAAGGAAGCGCAAAAAGCGGCGGTTGAGTTGACCAAAGGAGAGACAACTTCAACCGATACTGTGCCGGAGTATTCGTTGGCGGAAATTCAGTTTCCGGTGAAGCTGAACTTTCTCCTTAAAGAAAGCGGTTTGTGCGCGAGCAGTAGCGAGGGTCGGCGGATGATTCAAAATCGGGGTGTAAAATTGGAAGGGGCCGCGATCGCGGATGTTAATTTTACCATTGAGTCTGCCGATGCGGTGGAAGGAAAAGTCTTACAAGTGGGGAAAAATAAGTTCGTTCGCTTGGTTCGGTGAATAATTCAAGAAAAAAATGAAGAGTATCCAATGGTGTAAGGCAACCAATAAGGGAGCGGCAATGCTCAAACTCGCTCATCAGTTTCAGAGCGAAGTTCTCTTTCAGGATGACTATTTACGCTGGTTTTTCGACGATTCAGTCGTTCGTTCGCTTCAGCAAAATCCCTTAGAAATTGAGGGAGAACCCCAAGATGAAACGGCAAAATTTCAACAAATCGCCTATTGGTACGTCATTCTTAGGGAAAAGTACGGCGATGGGGTAATCGAGGCCGCGATCGCCTCGGGATGCCGACAGGTTGTTTTACTCGGTTCGGGCTACGATACGCGATTTTTTCGCCTTCCCAGCATCCAACAAAACTCAATTAAAGTCTTTGAAGTCGATTTGCCAGAGACGATTCAAGATAAGGAAAAATGTTTGATTCAGCAGTTGGGCGAAATCCCTGAAAATTTGTTTCTAATTCCCTTAAATTTGAGCAACGAAAGTCTGGATAATTTAGCTCGGTTGGGTTGGGATAGCACAGTAGCGACGGTTTATCTCTGGCAAGGCGTGAGCTATTATTTAACCCAAAACTCGGTTTCCCAGCTCTTAGATTATATTAAAACTAAAATGACTCAAACAAGCATTTTTGCCTTTGACTGTTGCTCGCCACTCATGACCTTTAAGAATGAGGTAATTCCAGGAATTGCCTCGAACATCGACCATCTCACTGGCATTGGCGAGCCTTATCAATTTGGGATGGAAGGCGAAGAAATGAAAGATTGGCTCGCTGAAAAAGGCTTTCAGGATATCCAAATATTGCAGCAAGCGGACTTAGAAGAAAACTTCCTCCACAGGCGGACTCTACCCGACCGGATGTGGTATGTTGTTCGTGCTGGGGTGGGATAGTAAGGAGTTTAGGAAAGAATACCAATGTTGACTAGCCTGAATGTAGATACGGCACTGCTGCGAGAGGCGATGAAACTAGCGGGTGAAACGGCGAGTGAAACAGTCGTTGAAATCGCTTTAAGAGAATATATTCAACGTTATAAACAAACCCAATACTTAGAACTCAGTTTTGGAGAATCTCTCCTTGAGTTTCGGCAAAAATATCAACTCGATCGGCTTAATTTAAATCCTGATGAAATTTGGGGAGACGTGCGCGATCGCAGCTTTACCGGACGCGAGGTTATCTTTGAATGACATTGCGGTACTTACTAGATACCAATATTATCTCTGAGCCTCTTCGTCCGCTTCCAAACGCTAATGTGATAGCCCGACTCGTCGAGGCAAAATCGACTGTTGCGATCGCGTCAATTGTTTGGCATGAGGTTTTGTTAGGTTGCTATCGAATGCCGGAGTCGAACCGCCGCCGTGCAATTGCTGCCTATCTTCAAGAAGAAGTGAAAGTTAAATTGCCGATCTTACCCTATACTCAAGAAGCTGCTGAATGGTTCGCCATCGAACGAGCAAGATTAATGGCTATTGGTCTTATACCAATTTAAGATGACGTTGCATAGATTGTCTTCCCCTAAATTCGCGATGAGTGTAATGGTGTGTTACGCTCCGCTAACACACCCTACTTGATTCTGTGCAGCTTCATGTCAATCTGGTATTACGCCATCTTATGTTGATGGGCAAATTGCAGCGATCGCTAAAATCAATAATCTGATTCTAGTGACGCGAAATATGACCGACTATGCTAACTTTCAAGATTTGCTAGTCGAAAATTGGTTTTCCTAAACCACTTTATCCGACTAGATGACGAACGTAGAAATTGTCCGATTTCCCGTTCGTTTGTCAGGAGAAGAAGTTTTGCCGGGATTCGTTTTGAATTTGCCTCTTTAGTGCGTCGTTTTTCTTAGTTTTTACCCGATTTCAACCGCACCTAATGCCTTCAACGTAGCTTTTTGGGTATTGCTAATACCAGTCGTGCCTGTAATATTCATTCCTTCATAAAGACGTTCGGCTCGAAAAGTATTCGTAAGCGCGCCTGTCTCAACATTCCATAGCTTAATTGTCTCATCTTCGCTGCCACTCGCCAGTCTTAATCCATCGGGACTAAACACAACCGAGCGAATTCGATTGGCGTGTCCTGTCAAGGTTCGGAGGCAACGACCTGTCTCAACTTCCCAAAGTTTAATCATACAATCGTCGCCAGCGCTCGCTAAAATTTGACCATCGGGACTAAAGACAACAGAGCGAATTTGATTGGTATGTTCTTCTAAACTGTGCAAACAATTCCCCGTACTAATATGCCAAACTTTGACCGTAAGGTCGTCGCTACCGCTGGCGATAAGTTTGCCGTCGGAACTCCAGGCAACCGAACGGACGCGATTTTGGTGTTCTCCTAAGTCGGTGAGTTGTTCTGTGTTAATATTCCATATTCTTACTTTTGTCGCATCGCTACCGATCGCGATATCCTGACCGTCGGGACTAATAACAAGGGAGCGAATCCAATCTGGATGCTCGTATGTCTTTAAGCATTGATTGGTGCGAACGTCCCACACTTTAATCCGGTTGTCGTCTCCGGCGCTCGCCAGTTGCGTTCCGTCTGTATTGAAAGCAACGACACTAATCCAATCTCTGTGTTTTTCTGACAGCGTTAAACAGTTTCCAGTAACAACATTCCACAATTGTACTCGACCGTCATTGCCACCGCTAGCAATTTGGATACTTTGAGGATGAACGGCAACAGACCGAACGCGCTTTTTGGCGACACCTAGAGTTCTACAACTTCCGGTTTGAATATCCCACAATCGGACTGCGCGGTCGTCGCTTCCACTCACCAGGGTTTTTCCATCGGCAGAAAAAGCAACGGACCAAACTCGTTGAGTATAGCCATAAATCGTTCTCAACGGTTCGCCTCGACTGACATCCCACAATCTTACACTTTGGTCGTCGCTGCCGCTAATGAGCATTTTGCTGTCGGGACTGAAGGCGAGGGAACGAACTCGGCGATCGCGTTCGGGTAAAGTGAGGAGTAGACTCTCAGTTTCGAGATTCCATAACTTTACCGTTCCATCGGAACTCCCGCTGGCTAGGGTTTTGCCGTCGGGACTAAAGGCAACGGACCACACTCGTCCGCTATGTCCCGAAAAGGATTTAAGGCACTCGCCAGTATGAAGATCGGACAATCTAACCCGCGTATCGTCGCTTCCCGATGCTAAGATTTCGCCGTCGGGACTAAAGGCGATGGAACGAACTTGATGGCTGAGTTGCTGCCAAGTCGTGCAACATCGAGCGGTTTCAACATCCCATAATTTTACAGTTTGATCGGCACTCCCGCTGGCTAAAATTGTTCCTCGCTTGTTAAATGCGATCGCAACAACCCAAAATTTATGTTCTCGTAAAACGTGCAGGCATTGATGAGAGTCAACATCCCACAATCTTACCGTAGTATCGGCGCTAGCACTGGCTAACATTTTACCGTCGGGGCTAAACGCAACCGACCAGACTTGATCGGTATGTCCTTCTAGTGTAGCGATACATTCGCACTCCTCTGAATCGAGTTTCCATAACCGAACTGTAGAATCATTGCTGCCACTGGCTAAAAGATTTTTTTGAGGATGAAAGGCAACTGACCTTACCCAATTTGTATGACCGATGCAAGTTGCGATCGGTTGACCGTCCGCCACTCGCCAAATATCAATTTTTTTGTCCGCATCTCCCGTCGCCCAAAATTGACCATCCGCACTAAATGCAACGCAGAGAACGCTTCCCAATAGCTTAGAGAAATACGATTTAGAGATTTCAGAATTGCTAAAATCGACTTGATGTAATTGTATGCCGTCGAGATAAGCTTGACCAATTGCTAAGCGCGAAAAATTGTAATCTCTCAAGTCGATACCAAGCTGGATCAGAATAGCGAGGATATTTCCTCCTAAATATCCAGGAGATAAGGGAAATTGTCGTTGCCAGTTTAAAATAACTTCTTTAAGCTTGCTTTCAACTCGAATTTTTCCGCCTAGCTTTTGAAGCAATCTTTCTAGTAGAGGCTGAAGGATAAGGCGAACTTGAGTTTCTCTAATATAATCCTTGGACGTTGCTTTGCATAGAGCGCAGCTATTCAAAAGCGAGATTTGCTGTGTCTCGATTTCTTGACAAATTTCATTGATGAGTCGATTGATAACATATTCTCTCCAGACAGGAAGCTGAGTGCGTCCGAGTAAGGTATTTTTGATAAGCGAGCGCCGACTTAAGGATGCTATTGATTCGAGTAGCTCTTGTTTAGCTTCCCAGAAAGTTAGGTCATCTTGCAGTGTTGAATCTGAAACAGGTTCATAATTAATACATAACCAGTACATAACTTGCTTTTCTGAAGAAGAGAGTCGCCCAAACTGACGTTCTAATACATCTGAAATTTGCTGAAAATTAAAATGCCCTAATTTCAAATAATTTTCTACAAATTGAGATAAATTTCCAGAGAGTGCTTCCTGAATGCCTGCTGCTACGACTTCCAACGCCGAGGGATTACCTGCATAATGCTCAATAATAAATTGTAATTCCTCTTCCGAACCGATAAACTCTCCATACTCTGTAAATATTTTTTGACCCTCTTTTATACTTAAACCATCCACTGGCAAACATTGTATGGTTTTGATTTTCTTCGAGATGAACTCAATAGATTTTGGTTTCTCTCGACTGGTCAGAACTAAACAACTTTGGTGAGGGGATTGGGCGATTTGTTTTAGAAGTTCGCCGTACTCTTCGTACCCCTTTCGATATTGTCCTAAATGACTGCCACTTTGAAGAATTGACTCTGCATTGTCTAAAATAAGCAAACAATGGGAGGATTGTAAATAATGAATTAGTTTTGCGATCTGCTCGTTCAGTGTATCGGGGAGGAGAGTTTCTTCTTGATTTGAAAATAATTTGACCGCATCGGCTAAAATTTTGTCAATAGCTGGAGATGCTTCAAGACTGCGCCAAATGATATAGTCGAACTTATTTTGAATCTTTTCTATTAATTGAATTGAGAGGGTTGTTTTACCAATTCCTCCTTGACCCAACAGTAAAATTAGGCGACATTTATCCCACGAAATCCATCTTTCGAGGGTATCGAGTTCGCGATCGCGGCCGTAGCAGTAGGAAACGGGGGGTGCTGTTCCCCAATCTTGGTAAGGAGTGGCAACTAACTGCTCGCACTGCTGCTCCCTACCTTGGGACTGTGCAACTTGAGCTGACAGCGAATACTTACTAAGCGCGGCACAGAAGGTTTTTTTCTTAACCTCTCGTCCTAAAACCTCTGAAAGAAGCTTCCATAGGCGAGAGGCTTCATTTTTGATATGCCCCTCTTCATATTGATATTTAAGTGTTGTAAGCGCCTCTTTGTATGTGTGGTTTTCCCAAGATGCCTGGAGTATTGCCTTTTCCAGGTCGCTCAGATGTTCACCTCTGGCGGCAAAAACTCGACTTTCAACAATTTTCAGCGCTTCCTCAAAGTTCATGGCTTCTGGAAGGGTTAATTTTCATCCTCTAGTTTACTGCAATGTGACTTTTGTGACTACTCCAGGTACTTAAATTTATACTTTTCTGACTGACAAAGCTTAGCTGTTGAGATTATTCTCAAAAAGAGCCAGAATATATCACTCAGCAAGCGTTAGCATAATAAAAGGAGTTACCGATATGAGTCTTAATGACGAACTTGCACAAATGTTCAAAGATTTAGCAAACCTGGGTAGCGACATAGAGCGAAAACAACTGAAAAAACAAGTTCGAGACTATTCACTCGATGAATGGAAAAGTGAACGCATAGCAATGGTTGTAGCATCTGGAGGAATATCAGGTGCTTTAGGTGGGTCTTTGGGGCTAGCAGCAATCCCAGTCGATCTCGCTTGGTGTGGTCGGGTGAGCGCTCTTGGCTGTTTTGGTATTGGCCATATTAAAAATATTGATGTGGACTACGACGTAGACATGAATTTAATCATATCTATCTGGACAGGGCTTGGAGAAGCAACAAATGTTGTTCCGGCAGGAAAAATTGGAATCAAAGTTTTTGGCAAAAAAGTAACGCCAAAAATAGCAGCTAAGGTATCTGGTTTTCTTGTTTCAAAAGTTGCTTTAAAAGGGAGTTCAAAACTCGGTACAAAATTAGCTTCTAAGGCTGCGTCTAAAGCGGCAGCTAAGTTAGTTGCAAAACTCATGACAAAAACTGGTACAGCTTGGATACCCTTGGTCGGTGGTATTGTTTCTGGAGGAGTTAACTGGTGGTTGGTGAACGGCCTTCTAAACGCAGCAGAACAATATTACTCGCACAAATATGTAGTTTTGCGTGATAGTGAAGTTGCTGCTGCTGCCGTTGCCGCTGCTATCTAAAGTTACTAAAGTATTAATCTGCGTCTTTGTCAACTATAAACTACAAGGTACACTTCGTTGCCTTTCTTTGCAATTTTTGGTCAGTAAATACTGAGACAGAAACGTCTTAATAAGTCAAAAAAAATAAGGGGAAAATAATGTCTACTTTTGTCGCAGGCTTGGGTAAAAATCTGTTGACGCTTATAAATTCATCTTTTGATGACTTAAAAGCGAGCAGTCATTCGTCGCTCAAAATACCTTCACTGTTTGGCAGTACAACAGCAAGGTCTTCTTTATCAATGTCTATGCCTTCACCTTTTGGGGGGATGAGCATGAGGATGAATAGCAGTCCGTCTCTCAATATGTCTTCCACTATGGGAAACATGAGTATGACTATGAGGATGGGTAGCGGTTCGTCTCTCAATATGTCTTCCACTATGGGAAATATGAGTACAAACATGAGGATGAATAGCGGCTCGTTTCTCAATATGTCTTCCATTCTGGGAAATACGAGGACGAGTGGTATTGCTAACAGCTTCAACTTTTTTGGCAATAACGATCCCATCAATTTTAATCTTTGGGGTGATGGTTCTATTAACCGTTCGGGAAGTATCGACACCGACGCACCAACTTATGTTATTATTCACGGTTGGCGGAATACGGGGGGCAACGCAGGCAATGGCTATCGGCCCGAAGACTGGATGGCAAACCACGCTCAAACCCTTCGACAGCGCGAGTCCAATGCCAATATTATTTTAGTAGACTGGGAAGAAGAAGCAGGAAATCCTCTGTATTTCCCTTCCGCCAACAAAACGGACGAAGTTGGCGATCGCCTCGCAACTTTTTTGAGTAATCTCAGCGTAAATCCTAACGACACGACTTTAATCGGACACAGTTTGGGCGCGCATATTGCTGGATTTGCAGGCACGACGTATCGTCAATTAACTGGAAGTTCTCTTTCTCAAATTGTCGGACTCGATCCCGCCGGTCCTGCATTTGAAAGCAGGGGGTTTAGCGATCGCCTGGATCCGACGGATGCAACGCGCGTAACGAGTTTTCATACCAGCAAGACATTGGGTTTCTACAACCCGCTCTCTACGTTGGATTTTTATGTCAATGAAAACGATTTATTTCAGCCCGGACAGTGGAACTTTGCTGGAAATCATGGCTATGCCAATACTCTCTTCGCGGAACTGCTTCAAGGCTACAGTTTTATTCAGCCTGACAGTTCTTTGCTCAATTTAAACACCGTTGTGAATGCGGGATTTTTTGGGGAGGATAATGTCAGTACCAAAAACAATAAGTTTGTGGTGCCTCTCAACTTAGGGGGAACTTTCGGGAACGATAACTTAGCCGGTGGTGCTGCCAACGATACGATTCAAGGTGGCGCGGGAGATGACAAGATTACAGGTGGCGACGGCAATGATGCTCTCCTTGGGAATAGCGGCGACGATTTGATTTACGGCGGACTCGGCGACGATTTGGTTGTCGGTGGGACGGGGAGCGATCGCGTTTTTGGCGATGGCGGCGACGATGAGTTGCTGGGGGTAGAAGCAGCCGTGGGACAAGGATTTGGCGAAATCGATCGCTTAATTGGCGGAACCGGACGCGATCGCTTTATTCTAGGGACGGCGGGGGGTTCTTTTTATGACGATGGCGATTTCAACAGCTTCGGCATTGATGATTATGCTTTAATCTCTGATTTTAATCCGGGGGAGGACGAGATTTTGCTGTCGGGTTCTAAGTCTAACTATAGCCTGTTTAGTTTGGGAGCTTCGACGGTTTTGCCTGGGGGTACGGGTCTGTTCCTCAATGAAAGCCGTCCCGAACTCGTTGCCATTGTCCAAGGTTCCGGTAGCCTCGATCTTGGCGCTAGTTACTTCACAACGGTCTAAGCTGTTCGGTTTTTAAACGGTGCCGTTGAATTCTCCGAAAAGGCACTCCTGGCACCCAGAAAATTTTCAATTTAAATGCGAGAAAACCGGATTTGGTATAACAAGTCAAAATCGAGCGCGGTTCTCGCCGACATGAGGTACGCTCAATCGTTATGGAGTTGGGGGGAATTAGCAATCGCCTCCAACTCTATAAAATTTAACAATTTAAATTAAGATTTGTTCGATACGCTGGACTTTAGCAAGAGCGTCTGATTAAGATAGAAAGCACATCAATCATTAAATTAATCTGACAACGGAGGGAGAGCGGTTATGAAACCGATGATTTGGCATCCCGAACCCGAAGATGAAAAAGTTAATCAATATCTCGATCGCGTCAACCGCGAACCCTGGTTAGGCATTTTCGCTGTATCGCTCGTTATCGTTTCTCTATTTACAATTTTAGTGGCGTTAGGTGCTTTTTAAGAAGAGAAACGCGAGTAACTCCGAGGGTGAAAAAGGAAATTCTATTTTTCGCCCGTTTGGTTTTGTCAAAATGCAGAATACAGAATAGCGGAATCGGTGAATCGGTGAATCCCCAATTCCCACTGCGCAATTCCCAATTCCTATGATAAGCGATCGCATCATTGTTCCCCTAGACGTACCCACAAAAGAGGACGCGATCGCGCTCCTCGATAAACTTCCCCAAGTTCAGTTTTGGAAAGTGGGCTTAGAACTGTTTGTCAGCACCGGTCCCAGCATCCTAGAAATATTAAAAGAGCGCAACAAACGAATTTTCCTCGACCTCAAACTCCACGATATTCCTAACACCATTGCCGGGGCTTGTCGCGCCGCCGTTGGTTACGAGGTAGACTTCCTGACGCTCCACGCCACAGCCGGACGCACGGCCCTGGAAGCAGCCGCAGACGCGATCGCCGGAACTCCAACCCAACTCCTTGCCGTAACGCTCCTGACCAGTTTAAACTCGCGCGATCTCGCCTTTGACCTCAAAATCCCCCTGGAATTGCCCGAATATACCTTACAAATGGCTCTTTTAGCCCGAGAATCGGGTATTAATGGCGCAGTTTGTTCTCCGAAGGAAGTGGCTCAACTGCGGCAAGTCTGCAACGATGGGTTCACCTTTGTCTGTCCTGGAGTGCGTCCGAGTTGGTCGGAAACAGGGGATCAGCGACGGGTAATGACTCCCAAACAGGCGTTGCAAGCGGGTGCAGATTATCTGGTTATCGGACGGCCGATTACGGCGGCGAGTCAGCCAGCACAAGCGTGGGAAAGAATTTGTAAAGAATTAAAAATTAAAAATTAAAAATGAAATGCAATTTCTCGTTTAGAAGACGACAAACTGCCTTACCTTCGATTGTATACTTGATGACTATAGGGACGATGGCTGCGTTTCCCCAAAACGCCATCGCTTCTCCTCCCCAACCCTCCTACGTCGAAACTCGAATGTCCTGTCCGGCGGACGTGGAAAATTTGACTCAATTATTGTTGCGAGATTTACCGGGATATGCTAATAGGGTGTTGCGGCGATCGGCGATTCTTGACCTTCCCGACGATACTTATACCTTTTCCATTCTCCTCGCCGGACGCGCCGAATATCAACCCCTCGACCTAAAAACAACCGAGCGATCGCAAATCGACTCCCTCCACGATTTCGCTTCTCCCCAACAAGTCTTTTTCACCACATTAGAACAACATTATACCCACACAAAAGCCTACACCACGCAAAACTATCATTGGTTATTCTTAACCCAAAGCGATAGCGGTTGGCGAGTTGCTTTGTTATTCACCCAGTTTGGTTCTGCCGACCCTCAAAGACCGCCTTTACCCCCTCGAGAAACCAGTCAGGGAATTGTCGGTCAAGGTGTTAAAATTTGGTTGCGAGACTGTCGGGCGGGAGCAATTCGCGCGCCGGAATCTGATGGCGATGGCGAGGATTAGAAATTTCCGAAAATTGGATCGCGATCTGCCTCTTATTATACAATTATACTGATGTATTTAAACAGTGGTATCTTTCCGGAATCGACTGCAACCTTAATTCAGTCGAACAATTAACTCAGTTTTTACGCCAAGAAACTCGAGGTTTTAAGGTAACTTGTGTTGGAAGTTCTGCGGGAGGATATGCAGCGACTCTGTTTGGTTCTCTGTTAAAGGCAGAAATAGTTTTGGCTCTCCTAGACTAAGTAGGCTATATTAACAAGAGAAATACCAGTTTAACAGGATTCTTCTTCTGAAATTATCAAAATTACTCAGACCATAAGCTCTCTTTTTTATAAGCTTAACC
>JAXHVQ010000050.1:0-37909 GCA_034189065.1 Cyanobacteriota bacterium | reverse complement strand
GTTGGGAAACTGTCCAAAAAATCATGAAAATCAATCCCGGAAAACTGCCCAATTATTTGAGAGGGATAAGGGCTATGGAGCTGATCGTATCTACGTTTTAGCTTTCATGTCGCCCCCCCAGTTTTTTATATCTATAACTCCGCTGTCGAAGAATGTTTGCCACCATTCATAATCGAGTATCATTTTATCGTCTGATACTATCGAAAATGGATAAAGAAAAGGGTATCTGTCGAGAATTTCCTGAAGCGTAGATTGCTTTTGCTCATTATTTTGTGTCCCCAAATTATTTTGTCTTGACCAATTAGATTGAATTTGCTTACTATACTCTTCCGGAAGTTTTGTGATATCGCTTGCTTTCATATTACCGCGCTGAATTTCGATTGAAAGAGCGATAAGCGGTCGCATGATATCCTTCAGTATTTCTGGTTCTGCCTTAGCTTTTTCCGGTAACACCTTATAAATTCTCTCGAAATCAAAAATAATTTGCTTTAAACTTCTTAAATTTTTATATTCAGCCGTGCCATACAAATCTTCTATTAAATCGAAGTTACTTAACAAAAATTCTCTTATGTCGTCTGTTTGCTCGACAAAGCTCTTTAGTCCGCCTTCGAGATCGAAAGAAACTTCAAAAGTCTTACCAATTAATTTCTCTTTGATGTTTTTATAAGCATCAGTTTTTTTAAAAAGTTCTTCTTCATTAGCGAGCAAAATAACTTTTAAATCTTGATGTTCTACAAAGTAATTGATGTATCCCAGCAAATTGGCGGTGTCTATCTGACATCTTTCTAAATCATCGAATATCAAAATACTTTTGTCGGCGTTCTTAAACGATTCGGGAAGTTTAATATCTGGAATTTGAATGCTCCAGTTGCCGTCGTCTTTACCGTCGTCATTCAAATCAATTTTCATCGTCCCTTTCAGCAACCCTTTTACGATTTTTCCGGTTATCGCCATTCCTTTAGAGGCAAGTAAGGGATGTAATTGCTGAAAAAAAGCATCTTCTATGTCCGAAAATGCGGTCATTCCGTAAAGACTGACATACAAAAATCTTTTCTTCTCTCGTTTAAATTCTTCCTCCTTTTGTTTGCAATATTCCTTAATAAACCACGTCTTCCCGGATCCCCATTCACCTTTGAGTAAAACAGCAAATCCAGGTGCGTGGGATAACCCACAGTAATAGTCCAGGTATTCTGCGATATGACTGTTGGGCGATGAGTTGCTCTCTGTCATTATTCTTCTACCTCGTTTTGCTCGTTCCCAAAATCTGCGAACATATCGAAAGACCATCGCAAGTACTTAAAAACAGTACAACTATTCTAACTAACTTTTCGTGCTGAATTTAAGGGCGAATCGGATAAACTGGCTGTGGGGGTTGTGAAAGCAGATGGGGAGAAATGCGATCGCTGTTGGAATTATTCAACCCGCGTGGGCGAGTTTAGCGACGATCCGACAATTTGCGATCGCTGCGTGGAGGCATTGGCAGGAGAGTTTTAAGGACAAAATTGTAGGGTGGGTTAGGTGCGGGCAAGATTTCGAGAAAAAACCATAGCTTTTGTATCCGCGACGTAACCCACCACTGCTGGGTGCAAGGTGGGCAGAAGCGTTCAAATTGTCATCATTTCGCTTGATTTAAGAAGGACTGCCCACCCTACATTCTGTTAAAATAGCCAATTTTCTACATTTAGATCGGGGACGCGACTGAATTTACGAATATTTGCTGTTACCAATGTCAAATTAAGCGCTAAGGCACGAGCTGCAATCAAGCGATTGGAATCCTTACAATTCAATCATAAAACTGTCCCGTAAATGGAAATCTGCCTTTGAGCCGCAATGGGTTAGCGCCCAATATGTTATTTCCCCGTCCTTTAATTTTACAACTGCTGTAATCGCTGCGTCAAGTTCTTGCTCGACCGGAACCAGGCTATTCAAACTGACTTCTAAGTTTAACGTTAAACAATCTTTCTTTTCTGCAACGGCAAACGGGAGTGTTGAAAAAATAGCTTCCTCTTTCATTCCTTGGCGATACGACTCAAATCGATATCCATTCCAGTGTCCGGCAGGAGAAAGATTGAATTCCCAATAGACGGGAGAGTCTTTGATTCCTAAAAAGAACTCGAAACAGGTTTCTTTCCACAGTTCATTCTGCCGACGGGGAGAACTCGATGGACTGGGAACTTCGACGCTTTTCAGTTCGCCCATAAGAGAACAGTTGAGATAAAGTCGATTCTGCTTTCGTTCGATATTGCCTTCAATTTGAAGAGGAGGTAAATCGGCGCGATCGCGAAAAGGATGCAATGAGAACTGTGTCATTGAAGAGCAAGATATTATTGAAACGTTTTAATTATTTCACGAATCTTTTGCTCTTGCAATTCTATACTCTCGGTCAATTTAAACTGCACCAAAGCGCGCGCTAAGTTATGCTCTGGATACTGTACTTTGAAATAAACATTTCCAGCTAAATAGTCAGTGAAAAAACGCAAACCCAATTCAAAGGCAATCAGACGAGCAGCATCGTATAAATAAGCATAGTCATTCTCAGTTAAAAAACTGCCAGCAACCCCAAGATATCCTTTGAGAATTCCTTGGCACAACTCTAAATCAAAACTGACATTTTCCCACTCTTTTGTCTCCTCTCCCCCACGGTTGCAACCCGATCGCAAACAGTCCCCCAGATCGTATTGAATCAAACCGGGCTTAACGGTGTCGAGATCGATAAGACTCGCCGCTCGACCGGTTTCAATATCGAATAAAATATTATTGATTTTCGGATCGCCGTGGATAGGACGCAGCGGGAGTTTGCCTTGCTTTTTCGCCCCTTCGAGAACGCCTGTCAATGAGGAGCGATCGCGCACAAATTGTAAACAATACTTGACTTCTGGTGTATTTTGTGGTTTACTTCCTGCTAAGGTGGACTTGTAATTTTGCCAATACAAGGGCGCAATGTGGAAACCTTCGAGGGTATCGGCGAGATGTTCCGGGGGAATATCGGCAATGAGAGAGTGAAATGTTCCCAAAGCGTAACCCACTTCAACCGCGCGATCGCAACAGTCTAAAATCTCGAAAGATTCAGTATTGTCAATAAAACTCATCGCGCGCCAAAACGAACCGTCCGCATCGATATAGTAGTCCATCCCTTCGTCGGTGAGTAGGAGGTGGGGAACTTCCCAACGGCGATCGATCGGACTTGTTTGTAAGTGCGCGCGCGCCTGGTCTGTCGCGATCCGAATATTTTGTACGACCCATTGCGGCTGACGAAACACCCGCGTATTTAGACATTGTAAAACAAACTGCGTTGGGGTCAAAGCATCCAAGGTCACCAGAAAGGTATCATTGATATTACCACTTCCCAAAGGTCGAACTTCAACACCTTTTTTCGAGTCGGCGAAGTGGCGGGCAATGTTATCGAGCATTTGTCATCTGTTTCCTTAATGATGTGGCGAATTATTTCATATTATTGGAGGATATAGCGTTTTTATTTGGGTTGTAAAACCCTAGCTTTGGAAGAATAGAAGAATAGAAGAATGGAAGAATAGAAGAATTCACCAATTTGAGGGACAAACGAGAAATGACTCAACGTTGGTGGTATCCAACCGCTGTTTACGGTTCATTTGAAAACGCTATATCAACCAGCGAATATCCAACTTCAGTCAACAGTTAATGCCAATAAATTATTCATTATTGTACTTGAATTTGCGGATTTAAATTCTGGGCTGAAATCGAATTAATCAAGGCATAAATAATGACAACAGCATGACCTTCCCGACACCTTAACCATCGACTTTCTCCTCAACTGTTTTCCTCCAGCCTTTTTGCATCTGTTTCAAAGTTTTGTGGACTTCTGGAAGGCGCTTGAAGACGGCGGAGGCTTTGATAAATAAGGCGTGGGGAATGGCGGGAATACCGGTGACGACGGTTCCGGGTTGAACGTTTTTATGAACGCCTGCTTTGGCAGTTGCGATCGCGCGATCGCCAATTTCCACATGGTCTACAATTCCCACCTGACCCGCCAAAATAACCCCATTCCCGACGCGAACGCCGCCTGCTAACCCCACTTGACCCGCGATCGCGCAATTTTGACCGATTTGACAGCCGTGACCGATTTGCACTAAGTTATCGATCTTCGTATTGCGTCCGATGCGCGTTTCGCCCACCGACGGGCGATCGATAGCGCTATTGCCTCCCACTTCTACCCCATCTTCGAGGATAACCCGACCCGACTGCGGCATTTTAAATAAGCCTTCGGGGGTGGGGACAAAGCCAAACCCTTCTCCCCCAATGGTTGCGCCGCTATGAATGACGCAATCGTTACCAATGCGCGTCCGTTCGTGTATGGTGCAGTGGGAATGGAGGACGCTGCGATCGCCAATTTCTACCCCAGGATAGATGACAGCGTGGGCGTGTATGCAAACGCCATTGCCGATTTTTACCCCCGCGCGTACAACTGCATACGGTCCGATATAAACGTCCTTTCCCAGTTGAATCGAAGGATGAATGGCGGCGGTGGAGTCGATTTCCGGTTCTGGACTGTCGGGTTGATAAAAGAGCGCGATCGCTTTGGCAAATAGCAATCTCGGTTCGCTGGTACTGACCCAGGCAATCCCTCTTTCTGTTGCCCGAACTTGCAGCGCGCGATCGCAGGGCAATATTAACGCGCTGGCTGCTGTTGTGTCGAGCAAAGGAGCGAATTTTTCCCCTTGAATGTGGGCTAAAATTCCTTCGCTGGCGCTGTCGAGAGCCGCAACTCCCTTGATTTCTGGGTCGCAACTCGAGGAAGTCGGAAGGCTATTTTCCTCGACGAAAGGAGCGAGGCGATTGACGATTTCGCTGAATTTCATAGGACGCTAATAGCCACAAATGCCCGCACGCTTGCGCTGGGAGGTGTGCCGATTATACCAGTTTTTTGCGCCGACCGGGCTCTCGAACGAGGACTGTCGCCGTTGGTTGTGCGCTCGTTGACCGTTTTGGGGAATTTACATAAGTTTACGTTTTGCGATCGCCAACCTTCGCCAAATTAGACTACTATTGATAACAATCTAAGAATAATTCTCAATAGTGATGAAATCATTTTTCCGTTTCTGCGTCCTGGGATTAATCGCAATTGGAATTACATTCCTAACCAATTGCTCTTCTCAAGGGACTAGCGCTTCAACAAAGACCCAAGTGACCGTTGCCGCAGCAGACAATTACGCCGAGCAAGTTCAAGCTGGTGTTGACTATTTCAAGCAACAAGCCCAAGAACAACTTCCCCTCGTGGAAAACCTGTTAGCCAGCCTCCAGGAAGGAGATTTAGAAGCGGCTCGAGTCGCTTACGTAGACGCTCGTCCTCCCTACGAGCAAATTGAGGTGCTAGCTCTTGATTTTGAAGAAGAAGATACGGATATTGACGCTCGTCCCTACGCTTTCGATGCCGGAGAAGAAGACGAAGCTTTTAAGGGATTTCATCGAATCGAAGCTCTCATTTATCGAGATAACGATCTCGAAGCAGCAATTCCTTACGGTGAAGAGTTAGTCCAAAGCGTTCAAGCGTTAATCGGCGAATTAAACGATCCGAGCAACTTTAACGTTAACGATCATTTTGAAGGGATGATTGGTTTAGCCACTGAAATACCAGCTAAGAAAATTTCTAGCGAAGAAGAAACTTGGTCCGACCAAAGTGTATTAATCTTTCAAAATAATTGGATTGGGATTTACTCTCAATACGAGCCTTTTGCCCAACAGGTGAGAGCAAAAGATGCCAGTCTTGCCGATCGCGTCCAACAAGCTTATGAATCTTGCTTGGAAACAATAGAACCTTTCGTCACAGAAGGTCAAGCAGCAACTACACCCTATAGTTCTCTTGACGAACAACAGCGCGGCGAAATTGTCAAAGCCAGCTATGTCTTTCGCGATGCTCTCATCCAAGCTCGGAACAGTTTAGGCGTTGGCGAAGCATAAAGAATCTCAGATATTGAGTTAGCCAAGAACTCCAGTTTCTTGGCTATTGATACGAGCGACATTGCTTTAAGAATCGCTCGAAGATGGAAGTTTGGCTTGTTTGAGTTTCAAAAGTCCAAACAAAAGGGGAATTCCTAACGAACTGATGGCTAAGATTTGTAAGAATCGAGTCGCTCCCTTCACCCAAGGGTTCTTGGGTGAGGTAGCGATCGCGCCACCTCCCACTTCCAAGGGCGAAAGGGGTTCTTGAGTTCTGAACTGTTTCTGAACCGTTTCGGGTAGAGCGACGGCTTTCGGACGGGCTACATTGCGATCGCGAAGCGCTCGAGGAACGAGATCGCGGCGGGATTTCGGGAGTTCGTAGGAAGACTTTTTTTGTTTGGATACTTTTGGGAGAGGGGGAGGCGCAAACTCGGTTTGATGGGGGTTGGGCGGATTGGTACGGGGAATTTGAATTTTAGGGAGCGTAATATCGCGATAGTGGGGAGAGTTTTTCTTAGAGTTGGAGCGACTAGGAGCCTGGTTTCCGCGAAACGCCGGATTTGACAACGAGCGGGATGAGCGAGTGCGAGCGGGTTCGTTCCGTTGGGTGTCAGAATTTTTGCCATTGGAACGGGTTTGGAACGGTTTGCTGCGTCCTATTTTGGAGTTTTGGCGACTGGAGCGAGTTCGAGCAGGTTGCTCGCGCGAGGAATCCTCCGATCGCGTTCGCTCTTGCGATCGCGCGAGCAACTGAGGGGAAGAATTGCCTCCGCCCGTGCTGGCTATTTGAGGATTCGCTCGCGCTTCGATTGCAAACAGATTGATGCTTTGGTGATTCTCCGGGATTTTAACGTTGACCGTACTTGCCAAACCTGAGATTGTAAAGGCGGTTAAGAGCTTTTTCCATTGAATCTGGTATAACATGATACCTGCCCGAAATATAGAACCATACCTTATAGTTCTACAATACTCTCGGGTAATTTTTACGGCTGGAGAAAAATCAAACTGCCGCGATCGCTACTTCTCAGTTTTTGTCTTGCGTCCCTGTTTCAGCATTTCCACTAACGTATGGTGGGCATCTTCAGCATCTTTGAGTTCGCGGTCGAATTCAACGCGCACCGGAACAACCTGTCCATTAGTCGCTGCCTCGATTTTCATGCCTTGGGGATCGATCGAGATCATCGTAGCGGATTCCGCATCAGTACAATCACCATATAAGCGAGCGTATAAAAGAACAGCATCGCTATGATCCTGGTTCATGTGCGTGCAAATACGAGTGCTAATTTCAGGTGTAATGGGTTCGGACATTGTTAATTTAATCTTGAGATTTGAGAAACTGACAACAAAAGGTAATAATAGCGTTGAGATCGGAAGTCTGCTGAGGATAGGCGATCGCGGGACGAGCAATGGCGATTAAGGGAACCCCCAACTGAGCGGCAACCGCGCGTTTCGTATCCTCTCCCCCCGCCTTTCCCGAAGCTTTCGTCACCACAACAGAGATTTGCCAGTGCTGCCACAGCGCCGCTTCGAGTTGAGGGCTAATGGGGGGACGCAACGCGATCGCGCGATCGGGCGCAAACCCCGCATCTAACGCTATTTTTAATGAGTTTACCGCAGGAAGAATCCGCGCAAACAAAGTCGCCCGATTTTGCCAAGGTTTGAATTGGGGGAGGGGGTTGCAACCGACGGTGAGGAGAACTCGTTGATTTTCGAGATAGTTGCCCGCTAATAGCGCGTCGAAGCTGGGAAGTTCGATGGCATTGCAATGGGCGCGCTCTCGAACTGTTGGGGAAGAAGGGGGACGTTCGTAGCGCAAATAGGGAATATTATTGGCATTGCAGACAGCGATCGCGTTCTGAGATACTTCCACCGCAAAAGGATGGGACGCATCCACCACAGCAGCAACAGAGCGATCGCGCACAAAAGCCGCCATTTCATCGCGCTGTAACCGGCGCGCGAGAACAGGCAAATGGGGAGGATATAGGCTCTTAGCCGCTTCCGTCGCCACCGTTACCATACACGGCAAAGAAATCGACGCGATCGCCGCCCCAATCTCCCCACTCTCCTGCGTCCCCCCAATCAACCACAGCATCTTCTGTCCAATATCAGTTGTTGCTCCTTATCGTCCCCTCAACGCCTTCTGAAAATTCTGGCGATAAGATTTATTAACCGCAATTAAAGCAGGCCATAGCAGCGATAGCGCAAGGCGATTGACGGGATTCGGCTGGAAATTCGTTAGCTGATATCCCTTCCAGAACTTCAAAGCCATCCAAAAATACCCCGCCATTGCCACAATTCCCAGCAACTTCACAATCAACATGACATCAACTCCCAATAAACGAAGCAGTCGGCTTTTTCCCTTTCAATTTTAAGGCATGGGTCGTGGGTTAGGAGTGGGGTTACCCCGTCCGTACTGTCATCGATCGCGGGTCGCTAGCGATCGGCATCCACTTGTAACCCATCAATTTTTACTCAAGAGCTTGGCGAAGTGGTAAAATTACCGAACTAGACCAAACTCAGTAGCGATTGTCACTCCACAACCACTCTTATAGAGCAGGGCGTTTGTTTTCCCAAAGCAACGACTTTATATCCGATAAAACAATCTAACTTAATAAACTAGGGAGGGACTGATTCTCCCCCAAAGCGCTTTCGACCCACAAATTAACAAAAAATCCAACAAAACTTTAAGGAGGAATTATGCGGGCAGTGCTAATGGCTGGCGGTTCTGGAACCCGGCTGCGCCCCCTCACCTGCGACCTACCGAAGCCGATGGTTCCCATTCTCAATCGGCCTATCGCAGAGCATATCATAAACTTGCTCAAACGCCACCACATTACTGAAGTCATCGCGACATTGCACTATTTACCCGATGTCATGCGAGACTACTTCCAAGACGGCAGCGACTTCGATGTCCAAATGACCTACGCCGTCGAAGAAGATCAGCCTCTAGGAACGGCAGGATGCGTCAAAAACATCGCCGATCTCCTCGACGACACCTTCATTGTCATCAGCGGCGATAGTATTACCGACTTCGACTTAAAGGCGGCTATTGCCTTTCATCGAGAAAAACAAGCTAAAGCCACCCTCGTTCTAACGCGCGTTCCCAACCCCGTTGAATTTGGAGTCGTCATCGCCGATAAAGAACAGAAAATCGTCCGCTTTCTCGAGAAACCCTCCACCAGCGAAATTTTTTCCGACACCGTCAACACCGGAACCTACATCCTCGAACCTGAAATTCTCCAATACCTTCCCGCCAACGAAGAATCGGACTTTTCCAAAGACCTTTTTCCCCTTCTACTCGACAAAGGGGAGGCCGTGTACGGATACATTGCCGAAGGCTACTGGTGTGACGTAGGACACCTCGATGCTTACCGAGAAGCGCAATACGACGGCTTGAATAAAAAAGTCAAACTCGACTTCACCTACACCGAAAAATCGCCGGGAGTTTGGGTCGGCCAAAACACCTACATCGACTCCAGCGCCAAAATCGAAGAGCCCGCCCTCGTCGGCCACAACTGCCGCATCGGACCGCGCGCCCATCTCGAGGCGGGAACCGTTGTCGGCGATAACGTCACCATTGGGGCCGATGCCAACCTCAAACGACCCATCGTCCTCAACGGGGTTATTGTGGGGGAAGAAGCTCATCTGAGAGCCTGCGTTATTTCCCGAGGCGCGCGCATCGACCGCCGCGCCAATATCCTAGAAGGTGCCGTTGTCGGTTCGTTGTGTAACGTCGGCGAAGAAGCCCAAATTAGTCCCAATGTCCGAGTGTGGCCGAGCAAGCGCATCGAGTCGGGAGCGATCCTCAACATTAACCTGATTTGGGGCGAACAAGCCAGACGCAACCTCTTCGGCCAACAAGGGGTATCGGGACTGGCGAATATCGATATTACCCCCGAATTTGCCGTGAAGTTGGGAGCTGCCTACGGTTCGACTCTCAAATTGGGAGCCACGGTGACGGTTTCGAGAGACCAGCGCGCGATCGCGCGCATGGTGAGTCGTTCGTTAATCGCCGGTTTAATGTCAACGGGGGTGAACATTCAAAACTTAGAAGCCACGGCAATTCCTTTAGCCCGGACAATGGTTCCCAGGCTTCAAGACGTTTCTGGAGGGATTCACGTTCGCCTGCACCCCGACAGGCCCGACTTTATTTTGATTGAATTTTTTGACCAACAGGGGATCAATACTTCTAAGTCGAAGGAGAAGAAGATTGAAGGCGCTTATTTTAAGGAAGACCTGCGGCGCGTCCCCATTGCCGAAATTGGCGACATGGCCTATCCCTCGCAGATTTTAGACATTTACAGCCGCAGTTTTGAGAACCACCTTAATGTCGAAGCCCTGCGCAGCAGCCGCTCTAAAGTGGTGATCGATTACGTTTATGCTGTTTCCGGGGCGATTTTACCGGTTCTGTTGGCAAAATTTGGCTGCGATGCTGTCGTGCTTAATGCGAGTTTGAGCGAACGCGCGCTTTCGAGCGAAGAGCGCGAAGGGTTGCTTAAACAGTTGGGCCAGGTGGTGGAAGCGCTCAAAGGCAACTTTGGGGTTCAGGTTTCGGCCAATGGAGAGCAATTAATCCTCGTCGATGAATCGGGGCAGCCTGTTCGCGGCGAACTGCTAACGGCGATGATGGTTCACATGGTGCTAACAGCCCAACCGCGGGGGACGGTGGTGGTTCCCGTCAATACTTCTAGCGCCATCGAACAAATCGCCCGCCGCCACGACGCTAAGGTGATTCGCACTAAAGCTAATCCGACAGCGTTGATGGAAGCGGCTCAAGAGAATCCGAATGTGGCAATTGGGGGGAGTGGCGATATGGGTTTTATTTTTCCCCAACTTCATCCCGGATTTGACGCGATGTTCTGCGTCGCTAAACTGATCGAAATGCTGACAGTGCAGGAGCGATCGCTCGCTCAAGTTCGCAGCGAACTGCCTCGCGTCTGTCACCGAACCTACACTATGCGCTGTCCGTGGACTGTCAAGGGCGCTCTCATGCGCCATTTGGTCGAAATTCATCCGGCAGAGCAGTTGGAATTAATTGACGGCGTAAAGATCGTCAATCCGCAAAATGATAACTGGGTTCTCGTTCTGCCCGATGCGGGGGAACCGTTGGTTCATATTTATGCCAACAGCGACGACCGCGACTGGGTGGATAATGCGCTTAAGGACTATCGCCAGCGCGTCCAAAATTTTATTGACGACGAGCAAGGCAATGAGAGCTTGGCGTTGAACGAGACGGTTTAGTTGAGCGACGGGTGATGGGTGATGGGGTGACGGGGTGATGAGTGATTGATACGTTAACTCAAAAAGACAATTCCCAATTCCCAACTCCCAATTCCCAATAAGTACAATTGTTCTAAAATAGTGGTGAAAAACCCCCATCGGCGGGTAAGATAAAAAAAACAACAGCACAGTGCTTGGAGGCGGGTTCGATGAATAGCTGCGTATTGATGGCTCAAATTCAGGAAGCCCCGAAATTGCGGAAAACTCAGGATAATACCTCGCTCAGCGAGATGTTAGTACAGTTTGAGGAATGGGGCGATAACCCCCCGTCCAGTTTAAGGGTAGTCGCTTGGGGCAACTTAGCTGAGGATGTTCATCAAAGCTATTTTGCCGGCGATCGCGTCGTCATCACCGGTCGTCTGAGAATGACAACTGTCGAACGGGAAGAGGGGAGCGGACAGCGATATAAAGAAAGGCGAGCAGAACTGGTTGCTTCTGGCTTCGAGAAACTTGAAGGTCTTAGTGCTGGGGGAGACTTCAGCGCCTCAGACTCAGAAGCGCGTCCGAGCAACACCATCTCAATGGAAGACTATCGCAAACCTTCGAGTGCGGAGCAACCCCCTGCTAGTTCCGGAGCGAACCGCAGCCAAAAGCCTCCAGAACCCGTCGCCGTCCCTTCAAAAAGCACTCCTCCTCCTGACGACTCGGATTTAGACGATATCCCGTTTTAACCGCAAGCGGCAGAGGGGAGCAATTAAAAAAAGATTAAGGGAGAGATTTGCGAGTCCAACACAAGGTTTATTGAAAAATCCCTTCTGCTGAGAGCAAATGGAAAAACTCATTAAAGTCGCGACCTCCAACGGGCAAACCGTACCGGCGATTCAAGTTCAGTCTCTCCCAAACGTATCGACTGCGATGGGCGCGTTGGAGCTTCGCAGTCCGCGTCCGGTTCTAGTCGTTGTTGGCGGCGCAAGCAAAATGAGCGAGTCTGACTTAAATCGTCTGCGCTTATTATTTGTCAAAGTGTTAGCTCCTCTAGCAGAAGAAAAAGGCGCGTGTGTGGTAGATGGCGGTACCGATTTTGGGGTCATGCAGATGATGGGTCGAGGACGCGCCGAGACAGGAGCAACATTTCCCTTAGTTGGCGTGACTCCCGTCGGACTGGTGGCTCTTGGCGATCGCGTCCCCCTGGGTGAAGTTACGGAATTAGAACCGAACCACACCCACTTCGTACTCATTCCCGGCTCGAACTGGGGAGATGAATCGCCCTATTTGGCGCGCGTTGCCAGCGTAATGGCTGGGGAAGCGCCGTCGGTTACAGTGTTGGTCAACGGTGGGGAAATTACCCGCAAGGATGTCTCGGAGAACTTGAAAGCGAACCGACCCGTACTGGCAATTGCGGGGAGTGGAAGATTTGCCGATACGTTAGTCGCCGCGCTACAGGGGGAAACTAACGACGAGCAGGCAAGGGAATTTGTAGCTACTGGACTTGTGCAAGCGATCGCACTCGAGGATAATTTTGAAAGCGTTGCTCGATTGGTTAGCGAAATGCTCTCCACTCCATAGCTAACGCTTAGCAGAAATTATTGAAAAGCCAAAAGGAGTTGGAAATGTCTTTGTACGACAAAGCAAACAAGAAAACCGGACCTTATAAACTTTTGGCACTAGATGGTGGGGGCATTCGCGGACTGATTACCATCGAAGTGTTGGCTCGAATCGAAGCGACGTTGCGGGAAGCCTTGGGTCGCGATGAGTTAGTTCTATCCGACTACTTTGATTACATCGCAGGAACCAGCACGGGAGCCATTATTGGCACCGCTCTTTCTTTAGGAAAGTCTGTTGCCGAGGTCAAGGAATTTTACCTCGACAGTGGCAAAAAAATGTTTGATAAGGCGTTCCTGTTCGAAGTCTCAAGACAGCTTGTCTATAAATACGGAGACGAAAAACTCGCCGCTAAACTCAAGGAGGTCTTTGGAGAGGATAGTACTTTCGGAAGCGACAAGCTAAAAACCCTCCTCATGCTCGTCATGCGCAACGTCAATACCGACTCGCCTTGGCCCCTTTCCAATAACCCAAAAGCCAAATTCAACGACCCCAACCAACCCGACTCCAATTTGAAACTTCCCCTGTGGCAGCTTGTGCGCGCCAGCACTGCCGCCCCCACCTTTTTTCCGCCCGAGGTGGTTCAGTTGGGAAACAGGGAATTTATCTTTGTCGATGGTGGCGTAACTCCTTTTAATAATCCTGCCTTCCAACTGTTCTTGATGGCGACGCTCGAGCCTTACCAACTGATGTGGCCTTCGGGTGAGGATAAAATGCTTTTGGTGTCCGTCGGGACGGGCTTAACCCCAAATATTAACCCAGACCTTAAAGCCTCTAAAATGTGGACTCCTTATAACGCCAAGACGATTCCGGGTGCATTGATGCTGGCCAGCCAGTACCAACAAGACTTTCTCTGTCGTGTTTTCGGAAAGTGCGTGTCGGGCGATCCCATTGACCAAGAGGTGGGAGATTTACTGGAAAGCAAGGGACCTTTGGAGTCTAAATTGTTTACCTACGCCCGCTACAATGCCGAACTGACCCGCGAGGGGTTAGATCGCTTGGGCGGGCTGGACGATATCAATCCCAAGAATGTCGAAGAAATGGATTCGACTAAATATATGGATGAACTAACGCGCGTCGGAGAAGCTGTCGCACAAAAAGTTAAGGCGGAACACTTCGCTAACTTTTTGCAGTAGTTATACCAAAAATCCAAAGTCTTGACAGATTTGCTTAATACGGGAGCGGGATTTGGGTTGTTCGCGATCGCCTTTAATATAAAATCCGGTTGAATGACCGCTCGTTAAGGCTGATGGGGGGATGGGGGGATGGGGGGATGGGGGGATGGGGAGAAACCGGAAATGTTTTTTAATGGGCGAGAGGGGCGGATATTATATAAGCTGACGGCTGAAAGCTGAATGCTTACCCTATACTCGATCTGTGTCATCACTTTTGGCAAACCGTATTAGGGGCAATTTGTCAAGACTTTTTCCCTGAATTGGGTAGGTCGATAGAACTGCCGCTGGGGGTCGTTTTTCCATTATCAGAGGCGGGTTTCGGCGGTTTTTCTAAACTTACAGGGCGCGTAGGAGGTGGAGGAGTTGGGGACGCGGCGACTTTTGCTTCCGACGCAGCCAAAGGTTTTTTGTCGAGACTTTCTTGAGGTTGTTGTTCGGCGTTGGCATTTTTTTGGGCGAGTTCGATGAAGGCTTGTAAGTCCTCTTGAAGATAATTTTCTACCTGAGAGGCGAAGATAGAATAGGCTTGCGCGTGGTCGCCATAGTCTTGATAGGAACCCGTTAGTTGGGCAAACTTCCACATCTCGCTTTTGAGAGATTCGGCGGTTTGTCGATACTGGGTGCGCTTATCGCTGAAGCGAAAATATTCTTCAACAGCCGCAGAGATTGCAACAACTTGGCTTAGTCCAAAGGTTGCCCAACCAATAGATTTTCCCAGTTGACTGTCATTGAAGTTCAGACTGACTAAGCCAGGAACCATTACGCCGCCGATAATGGTCATCAGACGGAGACGGTTCGACCATTTGCTCGTTCGCTCAGCCCGACTTTCAAGCCACAATAGCTGGTCGAGCCAACGGGATTTCATAAACCGCTTTTGCAAACTTGAAAGTTCAAGAGTATCAATTAAGTCGGTGAATTCTTGTTTTAAGTATTCCCGATAAGCATTTTTTTTAGCCATCTTGCACCCTGAATTCGCTGATTCCGGTCGATTTCCTGCAAATAGTTTACCACTCGCTGCCTTTTCCGGTGCATCTGCTCTGCCCAGATTCAAAGCACCTTAGAATTGAGCCAACTCCTTGGGACATTTTTGCAATAGCCTCAGTGACAATATAATTGATTTCATAAAAACTGGATTTTGTCAAGGGGAATTGGGGTTAAAATTTGGGATTGTTAGGAGAATTTAACTTGTGCTCGCCGAGGAGGAGCGGAAATTTGAACGTCGAAGAGCAGTTCTGATATATTAATAGACAAACATAGCGCGATCGCAAGTTTGAATCGATTTCCCCAGCGTAAAGATTCTTCGTCGTCTTAGTTTATCCACATCGGGCAGCCATTTGAAAATGACACCACTTTTTGATGCTTTCATCTCCTATGGGCGAGCGGATAGTAAAGCGTTTGCAGCAAAGCTTCAGACTCGCTTAAACGAGCAGGGTTTCGGTGTTTGGTTCGACTTCAATGATATTCCGCTGGGCGTGGACTATCAGAATCAAATTGACGACGGGATAGAAAGGGCGCATAACTTCTTGTTTATCATCGCACCCCACTCGGTCAATTCACCATACTGCCTCAAAGAAATCGAGCTAGCGATTCAGTGCAATAAACGGATTATCCCGCTATTGCACGTCGAGCAAATTAGTCGAGAAACTTGGCAGCAGAGAAACCCAACGGGAACTGACGAGGAGTGGACAGAGTACCGGCAACAAGGGAAACACGATCATTTTCAGAATATGCACTCGCTCGTTCGTAAGATTAACTGGGTGTATTTCCGAGAAGGAATTGATGATTTCGAGCAGTCTTTGACGGGATTAACCGAGTTACTACGCCGTCATAGCGATTATGTCGAACAGCATACTCAACTTTTAGCAAAAGCATTGGCGTGGGAGAGACATCAGAAAAAAACAAACTACTTGCTAGTTGGGGAAGAAAAGCATCAAGCTCAATCTTGGCTTGACTTCCGCTTCAAAAACGAGCAACCCCCTTGCGTTCCCACCGACCTGCACTGTGAATATATTACCGAAAGTATTAAAAATGGCAACAACTTAATGACGCAGGTTTTCCTGTCCTACGCCGATAAAGATCGGGCAATAATGGAGGAAATTCGCAAAAGTTTGAGGCGGGAAAGCATTACAGTTTGGACGAATACGACAGATATTCAAACCGGGGAAGCATTTGGGGAGGCAATTGATCGAGGAATCGAACAGGCAGACAATGTAATTTATTTACTTTCCCCCGACGCAATTAATTCGGCCTACTGTCAGCAAGAACTGGACTTGGCTTTATCATTAAATAAGCGCATTATTCCTATTTTGGTGCGAAAAACATCCCCCGAACGAGTTCCATCTGTGCTGCGGGAGTTGCAGTATATCGACCTCACCGATAATGTAAAAGACGACGATTATCGACTCGATGAAAGCAAACTGCTGAAGATTCTACAGGAGGATGCCGCTTACTACAACGAGCATAAGGTTTTGTTAACCAAAGCGTTGAAATGGAAGCGGCAAAATCAGAATCCGAGTATTCTGCTGCGGGGGTATAACTTGCGCAGTGCTGAAACTTGGTTAAAGGTGGCGCAAAAAAGAACGCAGCATCCTCCAACATTGTTGCAAGCAGAATTTATTACTGAAAGTTTGCAACAACCGCCTTTAGAGTCGTTGGATGTTTTTATTTCCTATTCCCGTGCCGACTCGGATTTAGCCAGAACGCTGAACGATCGCCTACAGATGCAAGGTAAAACAACGTGGTTCGACCAAGAAAGTATTGCCTTGGGAAGCGATTTTCAGCAGGAAATTTATCGAGGGATTCAGGCGTGCGATAACTTTTTGTTTATTCTCTCGCCGCGATCGATAAGCTCGCCCTACTGCGCCGACGAAGTGGAGTATGCCGCTTCGTTGAATAAGCGCTTTGTCACGGTGCTGCACCAGGCGGTTGACACAGCACAATTGCACCCGGAACTGGCGAAAGTGCAGTGGATTGATTTTAATCGAGAGCGGGGAGATTTTAACGCCAATTTCAATCAATTGGTGAGAACGTTGGATACGGATAGGGAACACATTCGCAGCCATAGTAAATGGTCTCATCGGGCCATTGAATGGCAAGAGAAAGGGAAAAATGCTGACTTGCTGTTGCGAGGGAGCGAGTTTGCCGTTGCCGAAAATTGGTTGCAGGAAACAGAAACTCATCAAAAAAAGCCCGGTGCGACTTCTTTACAGAAAGAATTTGTAGTTGAAAGTGGAAATGCGATCGCAGCCGCCGAAGCAGCCGAACAACAGCGACAAGCCGAACTATTGCGCTTGCAGGAAGAACGAACCAAGGAAGCCGAAGCGCGACTGGTTCAACAGAAAAGAGAAGCCAGACGACTGAAGTTTGGTCTAGGTCTGGCGATCTTTTTGGTTGGGGTCGCTCTTGTTTCATTTCTCCAAGCCAAACGGAGCGAGAAGAGGGCAAAACAGAGCGAGGATAGGGCAGAAGCCGCCTCCGCTGAAGCACTGGCTGAATCCTCACAAGCGCTTTATACCTCGGGCGACAAACTGGATGCCTTGGTCGAAGCACTTCGGGCTAAGCAAACATTGGAAGCAAGCGGGGTGGCAAGCGCCGAACGCGAGCAAGAGAAAGTGGTGGATGCTGCCCTCCAGAAAGCCGTTTTTGGGGTGAGGGAATCCAACCGCCTTGCGGGAGACGACGGACATCGGGCGACGGTGCTGGCTGTTGCCATTAGCCCCAACGGTCAGAAAATTGCCTCCGGCAGCGAAGATAATACCATTAAACTCTGGGATGGGAAGGGCAAATTTTTGGATACGTTGAGCGAGCATCAGGGTTCGGTTAACGATGTCGCCTTCAGCTTCGACGGGACGCTGATTGCCTCAGCGAGTGTTGACAAAACGGTGAAACTGTGGGATCAAGATGGAACCTTAGTCAAAACCTTAGAAGGACACAATGGCGGGGTAAGAGCCGTTGCCTTCAGTCGCGACGGACAACTAATTGCTTCGGGCAGCAGTGACAAAACCGTAAGACTGTGGAAGAACGATGGAACCTCAGTCGCAACTTTAGAAGGACACGGCGGCGAAATAAAAGCCGTCGCCTTCAGTCCCGACGGACAACTGATTGCTTCTAGTGGCGACGATAAAACGGTGAAGCTGTGGAATCGAGATGGGACTTTATTTAAAACTTTAGAAAAACACAGCGACGAGGTGGAAGCTGTCGCCTTTAGTCCCAATGGAAAACTCATTGCTTCGGCTAGCGACGATCGGACGGTGAAACTGTGGAATAGAGATGGGACGTTGCTCAAAACGTTAAAAGGACACAGCGACGGAGTTGTAGGAGTCGCTTTCGGTCCCCAGAGCGAACAGGTGGTTTCGGCGAGTCATGACAAAACCATCAGAGTGTGGAATCGAGACGGGACTTTGCTCATCGCTCTGTCTGGGCATCGCGATGAGGTGACGGATGTCTCGCTTAGCGGCAGTGCTGAGAAGCTCAAAATCGCCTCGGCTAGCGAAGATAACACTGTTAGACTTTGGAAACTTAATGAAAGCGCCTCGAGCTACCTCTACCAGCATCGAGATCGGGTGAGAGCAGTTACTGTCAGCCCGGATGGACAATTGATTGCTTCGGCGAGTGACGACGGAACGGTTATCCTGTGGCGGCGACACGAGGAAAGATTGTTAGGAGTCCTTCGCCAAGAGGATGAGATTAGCGATGTTGTTTTCAGCCCGGATAGCCAGTTTGTGGTTACGGGGAGTCGAAGCAAGATGGTTAAATTGTGGAAAACTGATGGGACGTTACTGACTACCATCCAGGAGAGCGATAAAGTCAATGAAGTGGCATTGAGCCCGGACAGTCAACTCATCGCCTCAGCCAGCGATGACAACACCATTAAACTGTGGCGGCGAGATGGGATGCAGCTTGCGGTTCTGTCTGGACATAGCGATCGCGTCAAAAGTGTTGCCTTTAGCCCCAACGGTCAACTGATTGTTTCGGGCAGTTCGGACAATACTATCAAACTTTGGAATCGAAGCGGACGGCTGCTATCGACTCTGACAGCCCATAAGGGTTCGGTTAACGATGTGTCGTTTAGTCCCGACGGCAAGAAAATTGCTTCTGCTAGCGTTGACAATACTGTTAAGCTCTGGCAACTGGAGGGAAATTTACTGACTCGAACGAGTCTCCTTGAAGAACATACCGAGTCGGTTAATGAAGTTGCTTTTAGTCCCAATGGCGAGCAGATTGCTTCTGCCAGTGCTGATAACACTATTAAACTCTGGCAACTGGGCGAGAACCAACCGAAGACTCTCTACCAACATAGCGACGCAGTTACTGGTATCGTCTTTAGTCCCAAGGAAGAAGTTCTTGTTTCGGGCGGGGATGACAACAAAGTGATTTTGTGGGAGGTGGAAAAAATTAAACAGTCGCCGGATTTACGGGCAAGGGGGTGTAATTGGCTGGAAGACTATCTGGAAAGCCATCCCGAGTTGGAAGAAGGCGATGTCGTGCCTCGAGCGCTGCGCGATCGCGAGCTTTGCAATAATGTTGAGAATTAATAAAACGCGATCGCGCAAACCGTTATCGACATAGGTCTCTCGTTTTCCTAAAATTTCCGTTTGCTTTGTGGCTTCGTCGTTCCACCCATCGTTGAGACCGGAACACGGCGTAAGTCCATATAGCGACAAAGGTGTGTTACGCTGCGCTAACACACCCTACAGATAGAGACTTTACTGTTTTGTACGACGGAACAGGCTGTTTTTTGCTGTTAAATGGGGTTGTGCGATCGCCCCATCTCCCCGCTAGACCCATATCGCAATTTAAACGCCAAACAGCTTACCTGCCCTAACACCATTAACGATGAGTCGGAAGCGGGTAGCGGGAATCGAACCCGCATCTTTAGCTTGGGAAGCTAAGGTTTTACCACTAAACTATACCCGCAGTGCAGTCAGCAATTATAGCACAAAATTCGCCATTTACCAAAACTAATTTGGAATCAAATTGTCCTCATCGGGAGAGGGGGGTTGAAGAGGAGGCGGACTGGGGGCAAGATCGGGTTGGAGACTTTGCTGCCACACTTCAATTTGCGATCGCGCCGATGGGTAAGCCGAAGTCCCTCCAGGAACCATCCGTCCAATCTCAATGGCCTCGCTAACATTGGAGTTTGCCCGCTCTCGCGCCAGACGCAGCAAGTCTTCGCTCCAACTATTCGCTCGTTGAACGCTTTGATTGCGCAGCACGCTGTCGCTCGGCACTTGTTGGGCGATGCGAATGGCCTCGGACAAGGCACTGGGCGTTCTCTGGCTGGCGATTTGAATGGCGCGGTTTAGATCCGAGCGGTCTTGAAGCTCGCTGCGGTCGATCGTCCTCGCGGTCGGTCTATTACTTGGGGGGGAAGCCGATCGCGAGGGAGCCGCTTCTTCCACGACCAAATCTCCCGCATTCTCGACAACCGGTCGGCTACTATTATCAATTTCCTCTTGCCACCGACGCGATCGCTCTTGGGCTTCTTGATAAAGCGGGCGGCTAGAATCGATGGAGCGCGTTTCGTTAATCGCCTGTCTGATATCCTCGGTATTACCGCTGCTCGCATACCGATCCGCCCGCTCTATAGTCGGTCGGTCTTCAATGGCCTGAATTTGTCGCGTCCACTCCGCAATTTTGCCTTGGGCGGCGCGGTGACGGGGATGGGAGCGGGGGACGAGGCGGGCTTGGGCGATCGCTGCCCTCAGATAATTCGTACCGCCGCTACTGGCCAATTCTTCCGCCTTCGTCAGCGTTTGGACATCCTGAATTTCTAGTTGCCAGCGTCCGACTAATCGCTGAGCTTTTGCGTAGAGAGGACGGCCGGGAGGAACAGCTTTGGCTGCTTCAATGGCTGCCTCCAATCCCGAAATGGTTCCCACCCCAGCTTGGGAACCCGCTTCGGCTAAATTATTCAAATCGGTGATTTCTTCTTGAATATCGAGACGCGCCGGAACGCGATTGGCAATCTCCATCACCGTTGACCAGTCGCCTGCCTCTAGGCGAGCCATCGCCAACTCTAACAGTTTATCTCCCGCCTCGACAACCAACTTTTGGGCTTCTTTGCGCGCGGTACTGTCGGGTTTAATTTCTTCGGCAATTTCGATGGCTTCGAGTAAGTTATCTACCCCTCCTCGCTTCAGCAACGCAAAGGCTTTATCGAGTTTTCCGCTTTCTTCCTGGGCGACGCGAATGGTTTCGATCAGTTGGGGGTAGCGCGTGGTTGTCCAATAGCGGTTGCCCAAACTCGTTAGTTCTGAGGCTTTGCGGAAAGCGAGCGCCCATTTTGCGTCGAGCATCAGTTTTTCGGATTCGGCAATGATTTTGTCTGCCTTATCCCACACAGACTGCCATTTGGCAATCCGTTCTTTTACTAATTTATAGGCTTCCACGTACTTAGGGATTCGACGCGCGTCCGCGATCGCCTCTTCCAAATCCCCATTTTGAAATTTTTCGTCGGTTAAGTCTAAAATTTGAACCGACCATTGTTCGATGTTGCGATTGATTTCTTCGCGTAGGGGATGTTCGGGGGGCAAGTCTTCAACCAACTCAATGGCTTTCAACAATCCGTACGTTGTCTGTTTGTCGGCTGAAAGTTGAGCGCAGTAGAGGCGCATGGAAGCCGAAGCAAGGGGCAGAAACAGTGTCGGACAGCTTGGAAGGGTGGGCAGTTTGAAGAGCGCGCTGGTGGCGATAAAACCCGCTGTTCCCGTTAAACCCAATACCGCGATCGCCCAAAATTGCCAGGTGAGAACCCACACAAACAGCCAGCGTGGAAGTCTCGAACTGGGGGGAGCAAGGGTTTCTACCTCTGCTGCTGACGATGGTAGGGCGGAGGAATGGGTCGGTTCGGCGCGATTTGCACTCCCCAGCTCGGGAGAACTGGCTTTAAGCGTTTTTCCTGCGTACAATCTGTCTTTCGACTGCTTCGACGAAGGCGTGGAGGCCCCAACCGCCGACCGGTTGCGCTTGTCTCGATCTTTCATGCTTGGTTCCTACCATGATTTGGCGCTCTCAATTGCCGCCTGCCCCCGTGAGACCAACGACGTGGACTATCTTACCATTCCTTTTCAGGAATTGCAGCTTTCGAGCAATGGGCAGTTGGCAATGGGCAGTTGGCAATGGGCAAGTTGGCAATGGGCAGTTGGCAGTGGGCAATGGGCAATGGGCAGTGGGCAATGGGCAATGGGCAGTTGGCAAAAATAGAGACATTTCGCGAAACGTCTGTACTTTGAATTTTAGCTGACGGCGGTCACCGATCCCGAAGTGCTGATGACCAACGACCTGTACGGGCGGAGTAACCCCGCCCCTACCCATGACCAATAGCCCAATGTGATGCTATACTGGCTTAAGCGTAGTCGTTATGAGTTTATTTTATTGCCATGACCAATCCAACCGTAGAAAACGTTGCAATTATCGGTTCTGGGCCGGCAGGTTACACCGCAGCCATTTATGCGGCGCGGGCGAACCTAAAACCTCTGATGTTTGAAGGCTTCCAAGTGGGAGGACTGCCGGGAGGACAGTTAATGACCACCACAGAAGTCGAAAACTTCCCCGGTTTTCCCGAAGGTCTCACCGGTCCCAAATTAATGGATCGCATGAAAGCGCAAGCCGAACGCTGGGGGACCGAATGTTACACCGAAGACGTAACCGAGGTCGATCTCTCTCAGCGCCCTTTTGTCATCAAATCTTCAGAACGGGAAGTGAGAGCCCATAGCTTAATTATTGCAACGGGAGCGACCGCAAAGCGATTAAATTTGCCGTCGGAAGCTGAATATTGGAGCAATGGGATTTCTGCCTGCGCCATTTGCGACGGCGCAACGCCAATTTTCAAAGCAGAAGAGTTAGCCGTGGTGGGCGGCGGAGATTCGGCAGCGGAGGAGGCGGTTTACTTAACCAAATACGGTTCTCGCGTTCATCTGCTGGTGAGAAGCGACACAATGCGGGCGAGTAAAACGATGCAAGACCGGGTACTGAATAACCCTAAAATTACGGTGCATTGGAACGTGCAACCCACAGACGTTTTCGGTACTGCTGGCAAGATGGAGGGGGTGAAGTTGCGCAATACTCAAACGGGCGAAGAGAGTCAATTGCAGGTGAAAGGACTATTTTACGCCATCGGCCATAAGCCCAATACCTCGCTATTTGAGGGGCAATTGGACTTAGATGAGGTGGGATACATCGTCACCAAGCCAGACTCGGTGGCGACCAGCGTAGAGGGCGTATTTGCAGCGGGCGACGTGCAAGACCACGAATATCGCCAAGCGGTTACGGCGGCGGGGACCGGTTGTATGGCTGCGCTGCTAGCCGAACGGTGGTTGGGCGCGCAGAATTTGATTCAGGAGTTCCATCAAGGGCCGGAGTCGGAAGTGGCAAAATCCGTCGAAGAAGTTCAGGCGATCGCGGATACCGAAGAAACGTTTAAGCTAGACGAAACGCGGCACCACGGCGGCTATGCCCTGCGTAAATTATTCCACGAAAGCGATCGCCCGATTTTGGTGAAGTATGTTTCTCCTAATTGCGGTCCTTGCCATACCCTCAAACCGATTTTGAATAAGGTGGTAGACGAGTTCGATGGCAAGATTCACTTTGTCGAAATTGATATCGATGCCGATGCCGACATCGCCCAAAATGCCCAGGTGACGGGAACGCCTACCGTTCAGTTGTTCAAGGATCGCGAGCTGTTGCGCGAGTTAAAGGGCGTGAAACAAAAGAGCGAATACCGTCAAGCTCTTGAAACTCATCTGTAAAAATTTGCTTGTTATACAGTAATCTCTGTGGGGGTAGCGCGTCGGGGCTACCCCCACTGCTGCGATCGCTACCGAGGAACTCACCTTTTGAGATAAGCTATTGGGTGCATCTCTAAGGAGACGTGGGACGTTGCGATCGAGAATGCAGGGTGCAAAAACGTACAACTTTAGCGAAACTTGGCTTCGCACGGTGTTATGTTGAGTAAATAGTGGCAACAGTCCTTGCTGAAAACTTATTAATTAAAGACGTTAAAAAATTTGCACCCAAATTGTCCTATGCGAATCAGCTCTCGTTATTTACAACTGTTTCTCTTATTTTTATGCGGTTTAGTCGGAGTCGGCGCGATCGCTCTGGTGCATCCCCCAGTCCAAGCGCAACAAATTACCCAAGCTACAGTGGTGGAAATCCTCGATGGCGACCAAGTATACATCCAAAATCGCAAAGCGAGAAACAATAGTACGGCGCGACGGGGAGAACAGATTCGTACCGGAAGCGCTCGAGCTGCACTGCGACTGAACAACAATGCAGGGCTTCGTCTGGGCAAAAATTCCTCCTTAATTGTGGGCGAGCGCTGCGTTCAAATCAAGCGAGGACGGGTTTTGATTGGCGGACAGGCGAGGGGGTGTCTGGGTTCGGTCGTTGCCGTTACGCGCGGAACGCTTTATTTGATAGAACAAAACGAAAGCAATATCGGTCAAGTGACAGTACTCGAAGGAACCGTAGCGGTTTCCGATCGCGAGGATCCCGGCCGTCCGCCTGTGATTTTACGCGAACAGGAAAAGGTAACGGTTTTTCCCCAAGGCGTTCTCGGACCCATCGAGCAAATGAGCGTACCGCAGTTTTCGTCGCTGGTGCAAGGAATTGAAGAACTATTGTATAACTTCCGGGTGTCGCTTCCCAGTCTCGAGGCGTTTAATAATGTTTTACGAGACTTAGGACTGACTCCTGCTTCCCCCGCAGCATCTTCTTCAACAACCCCCATTCCAGGATTGTGGTGAACCGAGTTCAGAGGTAGGGACGTTTTATAAAACGTCCGTACAGGAGTGATGAGTTCTGGGTTTTGGGTTCTAAATTCTGATAGGAAATCCCTCAAAAAATGCTACAGATATTTCCCCCCATCTCCCCATCTCCCCATCCCCCCGTCAACAATCATTCCGACTGAACCTCATCGGTTGCTTCTGCTGCGGAACTTTCTTCGACGCTAGGGGATTCGGACTCTGTGTTAGGGGATTCGGATTCGGTCGCTTCTGGAGACAGTTCGGCGATCATCTGTGCGATTTGATCCTTGTATTTCGGAGGGGCAAGGGCGGCGGCTCGAGCGAGGAGGGGTTTTGCTCTCGCTTCGAGACCTTGTTGTTGTAAGATAACGGCTTTAGCGAAGAGAGGGCGGAAATCTTGGGGATTGGCTTCAATGGCGCGATCGTAAACCGCAATGGCCTCGGTTAAACGCTCTCGAGCGACGTAAACTTGTCCCAACAGCAGTTGAATCGAAATGACATCCATGCTGCCGGGATTGGCAAAGTTAGCTTGGGCGGCGATTTCGAGCGTATCTTCCAATCGTCCGATCGCGCTTTCGGGTCGATTTTGAGCCACGAGCAAGTTGACCATACCTTGCAAGGCTTTTATGTTGCCGGGATTGACTGCCAGCACGTCCTCGTAGGCGGCAAACGCCCCTTCAGAGTCGCCAATTTGTTGTTTGCCTTCCGCCAGCAGAATTGTGTAGTCTGGCACTTGGGACTTAAGTTGGGCTAGTTTTTCGAGGGGAACGAGGGCTCCTCTGAGGTCATTTTGCTGCAAGCGGACCTTCACGAGATTATCGAGAGCATCCACATTGTTCGGGTTTTGTTGCAGAATTAATTCTAGCCCTTTAGCCTTAGTTTCCAGTTCCGATCGCTCTTGGGAAGAGAGCGAATCCACTGCCGAGGCGGGCGTTGACTCTGCCACAGAAAAAATGCCAGCGCGATCGCGCCACTGGAGAAAGAACGGGAAAGCAAGAGCACCTGCGGCGAGGAGCGCGATCGGCACTAAGCCCCAATATAGCCACTTATTTCCCTTATTTGCTGTCGTCGTCGCCATCTTTAAAAAAACTCCGAAACCCCAAATAACTTAATTCAGGCTACCAGATTTTTGCGCGGACGACCCCCTTTAGATGAACCCGTTGCTCCCCGGGTCAATGGGGGACTGGAATAGCGCTAAAAAAATTTAAGATTTTGCTAAAGTGTTCGGATATCTCCTCAGACTCGCTGCATTGAGTACAATAGGCAGACTTAGACTCAACAGCGACTTCTTCGGTTCAAAGATTCAGTGTCAGTCCCAAGGTCAAGACCTTAATTTTTGGGCTAGCATCAGAAACAGAACCGAAGAAGTTCTTTCCCCTCTAAGTTTAGTCCGATTCGCTTTGCTTGAAGCGATACTGTATTAACTCCCGAGAGGGAATGTGTGTCTCCGCCGCAAGGAGTTTGTATGAATCCTACTGTGAATCGGTCTTCCGAATCACCCCAACCCTCTAGCAACCCATCCCCAAAGCCCTTAGCTCGAGAAGTTCGGTCTTCCAAATGCGAAACCGATCCTTCGATTTCTACTAAGCTATCAACTCCTGCTGATTCTAATCCCGTGATTGCAACCGCACCCTTAAGAAATCATCCCATTCCACCCCCAAGCGACCCCAGACAGTACCGCGCTATCGGTCTGATTCGAGGGTGCTATCAGCCGACTGAAGAGTCGCTGACGCGGGGAACTCTCGTTTCTACCGATGGTACGCCCATTGATGCCGTTTTACTCGGTCGCGCGATTGGCGTTGTCAAAAATCATTTGGATTTGACAGTCCCTCATCTCTGGGTTGTCTATCCTCGAACGCGCAAGGACGAAGAAAATTTGCACGTCCAAATTGTGGGCGTTTGGGAACCTGAAGTTCTCGGCCCCCGAACAGAGGAATCGCCTGATTCTCCGGCGGCAGATGCTTCTATTGATTCTTCTTCCTCTGATTCTTCTTCTACTCAAACCGAATCGGAGTTGAAAGCCGAACCGGAGTCGGAAAATCCAATGGAACCGGAGTCGGAAGCTCAAACCGAACCGGAATTGGAAGCGTCGGAAGCTCAAACTCAACCGGAATCGGAGGTCAAAGGCGAGTCGGAGTCGAAACTCGAACCTCCCGCACCAAAACCACCTCCACCCCCACCCAAATCTCCCGAGCCGGAAGCTGAATTGACGCAAGAGCCGATTTTGAGCGTAAAGGATGGCTATTTTTCAATTCGCGGCGAGGCGATTTTTTATTCTAAGGAAGGGGAAAAGTTAATTATCAAAGTTCAGCAAGCTCCTCGTAAAGATGAGGAACGGGGGCGCTATTTCAAGCTGACTCTTCAAGGTGTTGTCCCTCAAGAGCGCGTTCTCGGTCACTTCTGGGACGTACAAGTGATGCTCCAAGGCAACACTCTCGCCATTGAGGAGGCGACCGATATTGGAGCGATGCCAGTCAAAAAACGGAAATCGTTCTCGAAGAATCGAAATTCGGGCAGGAAACCGGGCAGACGAAAAGGACCGCCGATTCCGCGCGATCGCGGCCCCAATGCGAGACCGCTCTCGAAAGCATCAGCTAATCGGGAACGTCCGCCTCTTCCTAAGCCCACCAAACCCACCAAACGCAATCGCGATAATCCGAGTCAAGAGGAGAGTTAAGCGTTAGAGGCACCCAATAAGGGGCAAATCAGGGGAACGGGGAATCGGTAGTTCCCCTTTCCCATTCTCCCTTCCACCCAACCCCTCACCTCACTATTCGAGGCGGATTTGGGAGCCCCAACTATCTTGAGGCAGAAACGCGCGATCGCGCGCGATTGAGGCGACGGGTTCGGCGAGCAAAAATTCTCCTCGTTCGATCCATTGCTTGAGTTCTGCTGCCACTTCCCTAGAAAGGGCAATACTCGCCAAGGGTGCCGTTCGCACCATTTTACCCTCAATATGAATGCGACCGCTTTTCAGTTGGGCGTAACTGACCAATCCGAAGGTGGGACGAACTCGTCGGGGAATGGAGAAATCGACCACAGGAGCGACAATATCTTTATCTTCTACCGCGCAACTGGCCACAACCTCTTCGCGCAGCACGGGGAAGGGAACGCCTACGCCTAAGACAATGGACGGACCGTACTTAGAAAAATAACATCCCCGCACCCAACGCGCGTCCATTTCCTTGGCATCGCCAATGAGAGCGAGGGTGGCAGCAGGACCGATAGGCGTGCGGTTGGGGAGGCGTTTTTGCATCGGGAAGTGCTGGGTTCCTTCCCAGGCAATATAACCGATGCCACCGCCAAGGAAAATGCGCGTTCCAATGCCAACGACTTCTAAGTCGGGGTCGTTCAGCAAGGGGGAAATGGCACCAGGATTGGAATATACGGCATTGCTTAGGCGCGGATGCAATGGTCCGAGGTAGGTAAAAAGGGTTCGTTCGCCGCCATTGACTCCAACGAGGAAGTTTTGATACAAATTGCGGGGATTAAATAGATAAAATTGGTTGATTGTCTCGCGAGTGATTGTTGTTTCAAAAAAGCCTCTCGGGTAGCAGTCAGTCGCCTGACCCCGCGCGCGTAGAGAGATGGGTTTACCGGCAATTAAATCCGCGATCGCGTGACCTCCTCCTCGCTTACTGCCCGAAGTTCCCGAGCGCATTTCCCCATCGCTGATGTCCTGGTTTCCTGCGTCGTCTGCCATTGCCGTCGCCCCTAAGTATAAATCCACCGCACCCAAACCTGCATAGGCGGGAACGCCATCAATCCAGCACTGACGAATTTTGATCGGCGGGTCGGTTTGACCTAAATTAATCATTGCACCCGTGGACTCCATTGGTTCAAAGGTTCCGGTGGTAATCACGTCCACTTTTTTGGCGGTTTGAGTTACGCCAAGGTCTCTGACTCGGGCTTTGAGTTCTTCTACCGTCCAAACAACGGCGCGTCGGCGGCGAATTTTATCGTTGATTTCTGCAAGGGTGCGCATTGCCAGAGAAGGTTTTAGGTTTTAGGTTTTAGGTTTTGATGCCCTTGGAACTCCGAAGTTCCCGATGGGACGGCACCAAATGTCGGCAAAAGTTTCACTCGCCGCGTCTGACCCATTGTGCAATCGACCTGTTAGATTTTTGGGCCTGGGAACTTAGCGTTTTGGGTATTTGGTGTATCGGCTCTTTAATTTATGCTTAATGCTAAATAAAAAACGAAATTATACTGCCTCGTTATCATTCTCGCAGCGGTTGTTTCAATGCCAGACCGCGAGTTACACTGTAACTTAAATTTATATAGCATAACCTAACTCGCTGCTTATTTTAGCTTTCCGTAGCGGGGGATGGTTCGTCAATTTTAGGCGGCGTTCCCGATTCTTCGATCTCTGAACCTTCCGTAGCAGTTGGAAGCAAATTGGTTTCTGGTATAAGAGGGGTTGTCGATTGTGACTTCCTTTTCTTTTTCCACGGATCCAATACATCGACAACTATAATTTCGCCGACTAAAACTTGACCAATGACGGTTAGAGGTAATGCGAGAAAGAGTCCCAAAAAACCGAAAACACTGGCAAAAATCAATTGGGAAGTTAGGGTAATAGCAGGCAACAGAGAAACCTGCCTAGCCATGACAAGGGGGGTTAAAACATTCCCTTCAAGTTGTTGAATCCCAATATAAAGGAGGAGAACAGCAACGGGTTTCCAGGGGTCTTCGAGAAAGGCGATCGCAACCGGAGGAATGACGCTTAAAGCCGGTCCAATGTTGGGAATAAGGGTGAAAAAAGCAGCTAAAACAGCTTGGGAAAAGGCTAAGGGAATTCCCAAAAGGAGCAACCCGATAAAGCTAAAAACGCCGATAACAGCCATATTAAACATGATACCTGCCAACCATCCGCTGAGGGCGCGATCGCATTGTTGCAGAATCTCATCCGCCCGCCGCCGATAAAATGAGGGAAATAAACGAATTAATCCCTGACGATAGGGTGTGGGATTAGCTAAGATCATGAGAGTTAAGACTAACACCAATAAAGTATTGAGCAGTCCTCCTAAAGTTGTGGAGAAAATGCCCCAACCGCGATTGAAAACTTCATTGGCAAAGGGTTGAAGTCGTGATAAGATATCTTGAGGTTTTGGGAGGAATTCGATCGCGCGCGGGTCGATATTGCGTTCGAGCCGTCTTAGCGAAAAGTCGAGTCGCTGCAAGCTTTCGCTGATTCTAATAGCCAGTTCTTGGAATTGCTCGAAAAACGAGGGCAAAATTAGCCAAAATAAACAGCCAACGGTAGAAAAAACCAACACGACAGAAATTAAAACAGCGTAGCCGCGTTTGAGACCCAAACGTTTAAATTTGTCCACCAGCAAATTTAAGGCATTGGCGAGAATGACGGCAGTGAGGAGCAACAGAACCAATTGCCGAATTTGCCACAGGATATAGAGCGAAACGACTAATGCAATTAAGCCAAACCATTGACCGAAATTCACAACTGTTCTCTCCTCGTTGCAGTGCTGGCGTTTACCACGGGGGTGGCTCGTTGGTCTTTTGTCCGAAATTTGACCGCAGAAGACCAATGAAAAAGGACGAATCTATCGTCTCTATAAAGTGAATTGTACGGGAAAGGGGGGCGATCGGAGATAATGGAGAACGTCGTACTGCTAAACGCCTCTTCTACCATGTCTATTACGACCCAACAACTGGTTCAATGGAAACAACAAGGACGTTCGATTGTGGCACTGACGGCTTGGGACTGGGCGATCGCGCAAATCTTAGATGAGGCGGGTGTAGATTTGGTTTTAGTGGGAGATTCTTTGGCAATGGTCGCTCTCGGTCACGCCACGACCCTTCCCTTAACCCTAGACGAAACCATTCATCACGCATCGGCAGTTCGTCGCGGCGTTAAGCGGGCCCTCGTCGTCGCCGATCTCCCCTTCCTCACCTATCAGGAAAGTCCCGCGCAAGCGTTGCGTTCTGCCGGTCGCTTGTTAAAGGAAGCGGGAGTTGAGGCGGTGAAGGTGGAGGGGGGATATCCCGCGATCGCGCAAACGGTCTCCCAACTCAGTCTTGCTGGCATTCCCGTTATGGGTCACGTTGGCTTAACGCCGCAGTCAGTTCATCGCTTGGGTTACAAGCAACAAGGAAAAACCACCGAAGAAGCCGATCGCATTTTGAACGAGGCGATCGCGCTATGGGAAGCGGGCGTTTTCGCCATCGTTCTCGAACATATCCCCTCAACCCTCGCTGCCCAAATTACAGCCAAACTCCCCATCCCCACCATTGGCATCGGCGCGGGTCGAGAGTGCGACGGTCAAGTTTTGGTGACCGCCGATTTATTGGGTCTCTCTCCCAAACAGCCTCCCTTCGCTCCTGCTTACGCCGATTTGCGGGGGGTTATCGCTGGGGCGGTACAATCGTTTTCTACCGACGTTCGCCAAGACCGGTTCCCCCCAGCAAAATAACGTCTCGACGGGGGCAAGCTGAACTCGGCTTTAAACTTGAGCTGAGGGATAATTTTCCGAACTTTCTACGCTTTGTCCATTTGGGCTGCGACCATTGCTGCTACTCCCGTTTTTCCGAGGAATAATTACGCCGTAGCCGCCGTGATTTCTCATGTAAATGACATGAATTTCTTGGGTTTCGCAATCGCGAAAGACATAGAAGTCGTGGTCTACTAACTGTAACTGAATCAGCGCTTCTTCAGTACTCATCAGCGGCATGGCAAAATATTTGGTGCGCACCACTTCTTGAGGCAATTCGACGGCGCGATCGCCGATTAAATCTTCGACCACGGGCTGTTCGGCGATGACTTCGCCGGTTTTTCGCCGCGAATGGGTTCGATCCAGCAGTTTCTCTTTGTACTTACGCAGTTGACGGGCGATTTTATCGGCGACTAAATCAATACTTGCATACAAATCTTCGCTTCCTTCTTGGGCCCGAATGACGGTTCCATTGGCATGAACCGTTACTTCTGCGATATGGCTGTTGCTGATTCGGGGATTTTTGGAAACCGATAAATGAACGTCAATGGTTGTTGTTAAATTTTGAAAGTGCTTAACCGCTTTCTCCAGCTTTTCTTGCACGTAATTGTGAATTGCTTCGGTAACGACAATATTATTGCCCTGGATTAAAAGCTTCATATGCACTGCTCCATTTACGAGGGTTGAGGTAACGCAAAAGCAGAATTGATTTCGCTTTTGCAAGTTGCTTGCTCGTCTTGCTCATTTTTCGCGCGCTCTACTAAAATTCGCTTATTTTTTGCGGAAATTGCTGACATCGAAAGAGGGTAAAATTTTTCAGCTTTTCGGCTCTACTTTCAGGGCTGAATGAGAAGAATTTCTCGATTCGATCGATGAGCTGGCAGTCGATTTTAGTCTGGATTTGCGATAACTTGAACGGCATAGAACGAGAGCTTTCAAAGGCGCTCTTCGCTGCCGGAGTTGGGATGCTCCGCGCGAGCGAATCGCCTGGGGGTTTATGGTTTTATTGTAATGGCAAACCCTCATTTTTCTGCACGAAATCCCGAGAATTAGAGGGAAATGTAACACTTCTTTAAGCAAGTTCGCCAGAGATTCAAGCCTTATCCTTTTAAACTATTTTTTAATGAAATTTTAAAATAAATGGATAATTTTTGTGGTAACTGTCCCAAAATTGGGGTGGGCGTAGGTCGGTACAAAGAGTACCGACCGACTGACCGGCACTGAAGTGCCTACTACGAACGACCGGCACTGAAGTGCCTCCCTGGAGTAGAGTATTTATTAGGACATCTGGAAAATAAACGTAACCTTATCCTCCTTGCCGAGGGCAATGCGATCGCCCGCCCGCAGTCGATGCCGATTTCCCACCGGGAGAGGGACGTGATTAATATAGGTTCCGTTAGAACTTCCCACATCTTCGAGATAATAAATCCCCCCTTCAACGCGAATATCAGCATGAACGCGGGACACAACTGCCGAGTCAGGAAAGCCCGAAACATCGATATCTGGGGGAACCGCTCCTCCAGGCTTGCCAATGTGAATCACCGACAAATGACCGGGCAATTCGAGGATCGAGTCAGTTTGGATATGCAACAAATTGGCTTGTTCGACTTGAAGCTGTGTCGCACCCGGTGCCGCCGCCACAGGTGGAGTGGGTGGAGGGGAGGACGGAGGGGATGAGGGAGAAGGAGTAGGAGGAGGACTAGAGAGAGGTTCTTTTTCCAGAGAAATGCTCTCCTCGGAAGAGGCAACAGTCGGAATAGAAGGAGGAGTTGGGGGGGGTTCTTCTGTATCGGGAGGGGCCATATTCGGTTCCTGCTCCGACAGCGACCCGGCAGTGATGAAGGTAGAAGGGAGGGGATCGGGAGCGCCAGCTTCAGCATTTCCCGCAGGAGTTGTCCCTTCCTGCTCCAAATTAAAGCCGCACTGACCGCAGAAACTCGCATCTTCTTGAACGGTAGCCCCGCAGTTGGGACAGGTTGTGGTGACGGGCAAAGGCGTATAACAGGCTTCGCATTGAGTTGCACCACTTGGATTTTGGTGATTGCAGTTTGGGCAAACAATCATAGTCGGTTTTGAATGGGTTTGGGTACTAGAGATTGGATAGGATGTTAGGCATGAGTAAAACTCTAAAACTTCGCCTCTGGAGCCTCAAGCTTAGAGTCTAAAACTTAAACGTTCTACTGTTCGATTGCGGCTCCCGCTTCGCCATCGAGCAACCAATAGAGTTCGCCTTGGGGTTGGATCAGGCGGGAGGGATATTTCATAGGGTCTGCGGTTTCAGCAAAGATATTTTGGAGGGCGTTTTGCTTGCTCGATCCTGCAACCAGGAAAATAACGCACCTTGCCTGGTTGATGAGGGGAACGCTGAAGGTAATGCGAGGATTTCCATCCTTGTTGCCCACCGTAACGAGGCGATCGCGCACTTCGAGAGCGGCGGTGTGGGGAAAAAGGGAAGCGGTGTGCGCGTCGTCGCCAATACCCAACAAAATGAGATCGAGGGCGGGAAATTCCCCCGGTTCGCACTTAAAAAATTCGCGCAATTGGGCTTCGTGCCGCTCGGCATCAGCCGCCGGATCGCCCGCAAGCGTGGGCATGGGGTGGATATTTCCCTCGGGCAGGTCAACCTTATCGAGCCAAGCTTGGCGCGCCATCCTCTGGTTGCTGTCGGGGTGGTCTGGGGGGACGTAGCGCTCGTCGCCCCAAAAAATGTGAATTTTGTCCCAGGGGAGCGATTGAGTCGCCAGAGCTTCGTAAAGGGGTTTAGGGGTGCCGCCGCCAGATAGAGCGATGGTACACCCCCCTCGGGCGGCGATCGCCTCCTGCATTTTTTCGACAACTAGCGCGAGCGATCGCGCGATCGCCGCCGGTTTGTCGGCTAAAACTTCGACAGATTTTTTCATACCCGTATTTTATGTAAGGTTAGAGAGCTAAAGCATCAGTTCGGTTCTGTCCTACAGTATTCCGAATAGAGATTCGCGATCGCTTCGGCTTAAATTTACCAAAAATTTACAATTTTTCATAAGATCGCCTCAAAGTTAGAGACCCAGCAATGCTCCAAAGGCGCACAGCCGTTCTTAGAGGACGTAGGCCCTCGCTCGGCAATGGGGGTATGAGTCCGAGCTGTCGATCGCGATTCGGTTGGATAGGGGTTAGGGTAGGTTAAGATTGGTGAGCTTAGTCCTTTTTTGGGGACATCTCGACTCTTGCCCAGCGAAAATAGAAGCGTCCGTTTAGACGCAATAACATTCCAATTTCACAAATTGACACCGGATTCTGACAACAGCTATGAATAGTAACCCCATTCTTTCTGCTTATACGGCTCTTGCCCTCAAAGTCGTCGCTGTTATTCTTATTGTTTCGTCATTAATTGACTACATTATCTTAGCGATTCCCTTCAAACCCCTCGACCAAGCATGGCAAATTGGCTTCACCAACCAAATTGTCGATCGCGGAATTGTCCCGTTGGTGGGAATTGTCTTTCTCGTCATCGGTTACTGGATAGGCGAAGCCAGCGACACCGCCGAAGAAAAACCCATATTCCTCGACCTCCGATTGTATGCCTTTATTATTGCCAGCATTCTCGGGTTGCTATTCCTGCTTTTAGTCCCCCTGCACGTGAGCAATTTAAGTCGCGCCATTGGCGACCAAATTCAGCAAATCGACGAGCAGGCTAATGCGGCAGAGGCTCAAATTGGGCAACAAAGCGACCAACTCGATTTGATTCTTCGCGACGAAGCGCGACTCAACCAGCTTAACCAAGCCATTGAAAGCGGCGAAGCCGAAGGTCAACAACTTCAACCGGCGCAAATCGAACAATTGAAACAACTTCGCGACCAAATTCGTACCTTGCAAGATAATCCCCAAGCCTTAAGCGATCGCATCGAACAAGCTCAAACCCAAGTGCGCGAACGCAAGCTGGAACTGGAACAGCAAGCAAGAACTAATGCGGTGAAAAGTGGGGTTCGCATCGGCATCAGTAGTTTGCTCCTCGCCTTGGGATACTCAGCCTTGGGATGGATGGGATTTAAAGGTCTTGGCAGTGCAACCAGCCGCCGTCGTCCGTCTTTGAGGTAGGGAAGGAGCAAGCTTCGCCTCGACTCATTCGCTCTCGGTTCTCGAGCGACCGCTCTTAGGGTGCGGTTTCCCGCTCAGTTGTCATTGCTCCTAGACTCTGCAACGTCCAACCGCCAAACCTGCCACTTCAAACCGCCTCACAATGTTCTCCGTTTACATCCTCACCTACAACGAAGAAGTGGAGATAGCAGGCTGCATCGAGTCTGTGGTCTCTCTGTGCGACGACATTGTTGTTGTAGACTCTTACAGTAGCGATCGCACTGTCGAAATTGTTAAAGATTACAACGTTCGACTCGTACAGCATCTTTTTGAAAGCCACGGTCGCCAGCGCACTTGGATGCTGCAAGAGGTTCCCACCCAACACGAGTGGGTTTACCTCCTTGAAGCGGACGAACGCATGACTCCCGAACTGTTTGCCGAGTGCTGTCAAGCGACTCAGTCTGATGACTATATCGGTTACTACGTCGCCGAACGAGTCATTTTTATGAACCAATGGATTCGACATTGCACCCAGTATCCCCGCTACCAAATGCGCCTGTTTTGCAAGGAGAAGGTTTGGTTTACCGATTACGGTCACACCGAACGCGAGGTCTGTAACGGGCCGACGGGTTTTCTCCAACAAACTTACCCTCACTATACTTCCGGTAAAGGGTTTAGTCGCTGGCTGGACAAGCACAATCGCTACTCTACCGACGAAGCGAAGGAAACGCTATCGCAACTGGAGAAGGGAACGGTAAATTGGCGCGCTCTCTTATTCGGCCGTTCGGAGGTCGAACGACGGCGAGCGCTTAAAGACCTCTCCCTTCGCCTCCCCCTACGCCCTGGTACTCGATTTTTCTATATGTATTTTCTGTTAGGGGGTTTCCTGGATGGGAAAGCCGGTTTTACCTGGTGTGCCTTGCAATTTTTTTATGAATACTTAATTACTCTGAAAGTTTGGGAACTTCAGCAAAGTCAGGGGTCAGCTCGCCGCCAAGGTTCCAAGTCAGCCTCTCAACCCGATGCTCCTCAGTCCTAAGTGCTAAAATGCCAAGGGTAGACCCAATTAATCGCTTCTAATACCAAAAATTCAAAGTCTTGTCCTATAAAATTTGCTCAACCCAGACCCAGCATGGGAAGCTGTTTATCTAAGTAAGACGCTGATGAATGAAAACTGGTATAAGCTTACTGCAAGAGAAGGAGAATCGGCGAGCTGTGCTCGAACGCTTAAAACAAGACTTAAAAAATGACCTCATTGCCGGGTTGCTAGTTATCATCCCCCTAGCAACAACCATCTGGTTGACTTTGACCATTGCCCGATGGGTCATTAATCTTCTCACAGAAATCCCCAAGCAGCTCAACCCCTTCCAAGGGTTACATCCCCTTTTAACGAATCTGATTAATCTGTTTGTCGGATTCGCCGTTCCCTTAGTTTGTATTTTAATCATCGGTTTGATGGCCCGAAATATTGCCGGACAATGGCTTTTAAATATCGGCGAACAGATTGTCAAGGCGATTCCCTTGGCGGGGTCGGTGTATAAAACCTTACAGCAAATCTTAGAAACCCTCCTGAGAGACTCTAAGAGTAAATTTCGCCGAGTGGTGATGCTGGAATATCCCCGTCGCGGAGTATGGACCCTGGGATTTGTCACGGGGAAGGCGAGTCGCGAAATTCAAGATCGGGTGGCGCAACCGCTACTGAGCGTTTTTATTCCAACTACTCCCAATCCCACCTCGGGCTGGTACGCCATTATTCCCGAAAGCGATGCTATTGAGTTGTCGATGTCCATTGAAGAGGCGTTTAAGGTGTTGATTTCAGGAGGAATTATTAACCCAGAACCGCCATCAGCGCCCCTTTCTCTGCCCGAGTCGTCCTCTCCTCCGTCGGGCGTTCCTCCCGCAACGCCCGAACCTGTTACCGTGTCTTCGACTGAGGATTCTTTTTGACCTCCTCCGCGCGCTAAAGACGTGGGGATTTCCACAAAACTTTGGAAATGCGAGTTAGGTCCCTCGTCGCGTGAATTTGGATAAATATTGGCCCCATTTAGCAGCTAAGGGGCTTTCTGTAAAGGGTATTTTCACTGAACTTTCGCCATTGGTCAAGTTAAACTGTAGAATAGCCGCGCCACGTGGGGGAGGGTTGTCGAGTTCGAGGGCGCGATCGCCAACCCACAACTCGATAGACTCGACTTCTTGAAGGGAAAAGGTCTGTAGGTCAATTGGGCCGCTACGACTGGGTTTTCCCCAAGTCACGCTATCTCCTTTTTGACCTAAAACAGCGCGAATATCGTACTTCGCCTTCTCAAACTCCTCAGCCCAGCGTTGGTAAGCCTCGATTTTCTGATACTCGTTCCAACCCGCCCAAGCTAGCCCGAAAAAAACAGCTAGCAACGGCAACCATAATAAACCTCTTTCCATCTCGATTTTTAGATTAAGGGAATTGAGCAACCTCCAGTATCAATTATCCATCAGCCATCAGCCATCAGCTTTCAGCTTTCAGTAAATAGGGCTTGCTGAATAAAGCTGAAACCCTATTAATCAATACGATCGCGGTGTATTAGGGTTGCTTAAATCTTCGCTCTTCGGCGGGAAAAATTCATTTCTGTTCTTACACTGCGATCGCCCCAAATGTACCGCAGCTCCCCCCGCTCCCCCGCTCCCCCGCTCCCCCTGCTCCCCCTGCTCCCCCCGCTCCCCCGCTCCCCTGCTCCCCCTGCTCCCCCGCTCCCCCGCTCCCCCGCTC
>JAXHVQ010000005.1:22663-105469 GCA_034189065.1 Cyanobacteriota bacterium | reverse complement strand
TTTCAATTAACAAATCTAAAAACAATAACTCAGAGGGAGTTATTTGATTTTCTAGGTGTTTTTGATACAATGGATGAAGCATTCTTAATAAGATAGGTCTTGTTGACAAGAGCTGACCTATTTTTTTTTACCACTATTTGGTCAAATTGTCTCCTGGTGAGGGTTTTGAGCTGCTTGTCGCCCCCCCAGGCTTACATGGGTACACCGACTTGAGACCCGATCGCTGTATGCTATATCAGACAAGGCTTTGATACGCATTTGAGTCCATTTGAACGGGGGAAGTTCCGTTATATGATATCTACGATTGCCCGTGTCATGCCCTTCCTTTACGAAGAGGTCTTAGACCCAATAATCAATTATTAATTATTAATTATTAATTATTAATTGATAAGCATTCCCCTTCAGTCTAAAACAATTGCCAATCGCGAGAAGTCAGTCGCTTCAACTGTTCCAAGCGCTGGGTAAAATAATGCTCATCCAAGCGGCACCAGTTGTGAACGACTGCCGTATCGATACTAATGGCCCAAACCCAGATGTGAGCCATTTGTGTAAACAGTTGGAGGGCGTTCCATTCCCATTCCGTTAACACCTGAACGCTTTGATAGCCCGAAAAGAACGCTTCTCGAGCGGTTTTGGGGACTCCCCCTCGCAGAGCAACTTGGAGAAACTTTCCCAAGTCAAAGGCGCGCCAACCGTAACCGCATTGGTCGAAGTCAAAGAGTGCAATCTGACCGTCAGGCGTAAAGTGGGCGTTACCGCTGTGAGGATCGCCCCAACAAATACTCCAAAATGGCGGTTTTTTCGGAAAGTCCGCCAGGTGCATTTCGATGTTCGCGATCGCCTCCTTTAGATAGTCTAAGTCTTTGGGGCGATGTTTTAACAACGGCGCGATCGTTCTTAACGAGCGGCCGAGGAGATAGTCTGAGTCGAGGGGTTGGCGATCGGCACAAGTGCTAAAATTAAGGGCCGTTTGATGAATCTTCGCCAGCGTTTCTCCCATGAGCCAACTTTGTCCCGGGTTTAAGTCGCCCAAAGCCACTTCTCCGGGTGCATACATGAAGAGTGCGGCGTATCGCTTGCCTTCTGGTGCTGCAATGGTGATAAATAACTGTCCGTCTGTGGTTCGCAATGGGGAAGCGATGGGAAGGTGGTGCTGCTGCAAAAAATCGAGCAACTCTAATTCAAACTCAATATCCCCTTGAGAACGCCAATGGTGATGAGAGACCCGCAAGATGTAGCGATGAGTTGATGTTTCCACGACATAGACATCGCTCAGTCCCCGGTTCCAAAATTGACAACTCGCAACTTCCCAAATCCCATACTGCGGTAAGAGACGGTTCGCAAGCGCCGAACTATCGAGGGTTGAGTACGTTACGGGAAACCAATCTTCGTTCATGGCGCGTCGGGTAGGGAAGGTTCAACAAAGGCCCAATCTATCTATCTTGCCTTGCCGAGGGCGATCGATCTGTAGTCTGTCGAACGACTCCTCGAAAATCGGTTGTCCGATTTTCATCTTAATTTCCTTCAGTCGCAATCTTATCGAGCTTGTCAGTTACGTAAGAGGTCTATTCAATCGCTTCATCAATGGGGTGCGATCTTGAGGGAGTTGGAAATTGAGAATAATTCCTAATAAAAATGCAATCGACAAAGGAGTCCCGCCCATTGTAAAATTTCTGTTGAATCTCCACGCCTGCTATCAAATATCGGTTAAACTCAACAGTAGACAACTGAACCGACATTATCAATAACCCCAACAAACAATTTATGAAAGAGCTGAACCGGGAACAAACAATCCAACGGCTGAACGAAATTATGGAGTTTGAATTAGCTGGCGTTGTCCGCTACACTCACTACTCCTTGATGGTAACTGGACCCAACCGCATTCCCATCGTCCAGTTTTTCCAAGCCCAAGCCAATGAATCTCTGATGCACGCTCAACAGGTTGGGGAAATTTTGACGGGTCTCGAAGGGCATCCCAGTTTGCGCATTGCTCCTATCGAAGAAACGAATCAACACGACCTCAAAACGGTCCTGACTGAAAGTCTGAATCACGAGCGTAAATCGCTGGAGTTGTATAAAGGCTTGCTGCATGAGGTTGAAGATGCCAGCATTTATTTAGAAGAATTTACGCGGGGCATGATCGGACAAGAAGAGGTGCACAACATTGAAATAAAAAAGATGTTGCGCGATTATCTTTAAGTTATTTGTCATTTGTCCTTCGTCATCGGTCATTGGTTATTAGCGATTCGTCCTTGGTCATTTGCGGCTTCAACGAGGGGAGGTAACAAATCCAAGGGTAAATTAAGTTGATTTAAGTGCGTGTCCCCCTTCCCCCGAATACCGGGGTTGGGACCGTGATAGTCGCTTCCCCCCGTTTTCAACAATCCATAGTCTTGGCACAATTTCTCTAAGTTGGCCACTTGAGTTGGACGGTGGGAGGGATGATAAACTTCAATTCCCATCAAACCCGCTTCGATTAATTCGGGGAGAACCTTTTCTACCTCGCCGCCGCGAAATAGGTAAGGATGCGCCCACACCGGTACGGCATCGCAGTCGCGCAGCAACCGAATGCCGTCAACGGCTGAAAACTTTTCGTAGGCAACGTAGGCGGGTCCGCCGTCGTATAGCCAGCGGTCGAAGGCTTCGGGCATTGACGAGACGTGGCCGGCAGCGAGTAAGGCTTTGGCGATGTGAGGCCGTCCGGGGGCCATACCTTCGCCCAACTGGGGGAGTTGGATGGGATAGCCCAGGGCGGCGAGTTTGTCTGCCATTGCGCGGGCGCGGCGTTTTCTTCCTTCGAGACGTTTGCGCAAGGGAGCGTTTAATTTGTCGGGGTTGGGGTAAAATCCAAGAACGTGCAGCGATCGCTCGTTATGAACCGTGCTTAACTCAACTCCCGGTACGATTTCCAGGGGATGGGTTTGGGCTGCGTCCAAGGCTTCCGACCAGCCAGAAAGGGTATCGTGGTCGGTAATGGCTAAAACGCGAACGCCGCTTTGGACGGCAAGTTGGACCAACTCGGTGGGAGTCAGGGTTCCGTCGGAACAGGTGGTGTGGCAGTGCAGTTCTAACACGGGTTGCGATCGCAAAAAGAGGAAAGGATTATTTTAAGGATAGACTGAATCCCGCCCAAATTTCAGTCAGTTGTCAAAGGAATTTCGATCCGAAACTCGGTTCCCTCTCCCAATGTCGAAATGCAGTGCAGTTGACCGCGATGTTTCTCGACGACGATTTGATGGCTAATGGCCAAACCCAAACCGGTTCCTTTCCCAACAGGTTTGGTGGTGAAAAAGGGGTCGAAAATTTTGCTGCTGATACTTTCAGGCATTCCCGAACCGTTATCTTTAATCGAAATTGCCACCCCATTTTCCCCAACGACTTCTGTTTGGATGGTCAGGGTACTCGGTGCCTCTTGAATTTCAGTAAAGCTGCGATCGCGATCGCGTTCTTCCAAGGCATCGAGGGCGTTGGCGATTAAGTTCATAAACACCTGATTCAACTGGCTGGCGTGGCATTCAACTAAAGGTAAATCGCCATACTCCTTAACGATTTCAATTCCTGGATGTTCGGGTCTGGCTTTAATGCGATTGTTCAAAATCACTAAAGTATTGTCAATTCCTTCGTGGATATCGACCGGCTTCATTTGCGACTCATCGAGACGGGAAAAATTGCGCAAGGAGTAGACGAGTTTGCAAATTCGTTCTGCACCCAATTTCATCGAACCGAGCAATTTTGGCAAGTCTTCGAGTAAAAAGTCAAGCTCGACCGCTTCGGCTTTTTCTTGGATTTCGGGGTGGGGAGAAGGATAATGACGGGTATAAAGTTCGACGAGTTCGAGTAAATCTCCAGCGTAGTCGCTGGCGTAGGCAAGGTTACCGGAAATAAAGTTAATGGGGTTATTGAGTTCGTGGGCGACTCCCGCAACTAACTGTCCCAAACTCGACATTTTTTCGTTTTGAATCAGTTGGGTTTGGGTTTGCTTGAGTTCTTGGAGTGTCTGTTGGAGTTGGAGCGCTTTTTCGCGTTCTTGAATTTCAGATTGACGCAGCGCGGCGTTCAGTTCGGCAAGTTCGTCGGCTTGGCGCAAAACGACATTAATAATCGCTTTTCTCAATTCGAGAGCGGCTTCAATTTCGCAAGCTTTCCACGGCGAAGATGTCGCTTGAACCGTTTCTTTCCACAGTTCAAAGGACTTGCGAGGGGAAAGCCGAGGCAGTCCATCTACGCCAATATAGGTGCGGGGATTGGGATTTCCTGCCCAATTTACAGTTTGCGCGATTTCGGGACGAAACCAAAGAACATATTTTTGACGGTCTGGGGAAATGGCGATCGCGAGCAGTCCGCTGGCAACATCTTTGAATCGGTCGGCAGCCGGTTCCCACCGCGAAAAGGAGTCGGTATAAAAGATATTATTGTGGAAGGGTTTATCGTCCAACCATTGGAGGATTTGCCGGATTTGTTCGACGGGCGGGGTTTCTCCGATTAGGGCAATTTCGCTGCCTAAACAGAGTGCTGCTCCTTTGGCTGAAACTAAGTTGAGTAAGTTTTGTTCTTGTTGGATCAATCCTTCCATCAAGTTGTCAGAGCGCGACATCACTTCGATGAATTTGGATTGAATTGATTTTAATTCGAGCCGATATTCGTAATCGCGATGTTCTTCTTGGTTGGAGAGTTGAATGGACATGGTTTGTCCTAAAAGTTCGCACGCCGCTCGAACTTCGTAGGAAATCGCTTTGGGCGCGGTATAATGACAAACGACTAATCCCCACAATTGTTTATCTTTGAGTAAGGAGATTCCAATTGAGGCGCGAACTCCCATATTGCGGAGGTACTCAATATGACAGGGAGCAACGCCTCTGAGTCCTGAAGAACTGAGGTCGAGGGGATAAGAACTGGGGATGATTTGAGCGATGGGAGCGTTAATATCTGCAATTGTTCTAATGCGTTTTTTGAGGAAGAGGGATCTCGATGTCTCTGGAATGTCGAGCGCAGGATAGTTTAAACCTTGAAAAGATGAGAGTTCGTCGCATTTATCTTCAGCGATAACTGTTCCGTTGCCGTCGCGATCGAATTGGTAAATCATAGCGCGATCGCAGTCCGCGATCTTGCGAAATTCTCGGGCGGCAACTTCACAAATCTCTGAAAAAGTAGGTGCTTTGTCGAGTTTGGCGATCGCGCCGCGAACGAGGCGATAAAAGTCGAGGAATTGAGCTTTGTCTTCTTTCTGTTTGGGCTCGATTTCGAGGATGAGGACTCCTTGATTGCGGTGAATGATTCCATCACAATTTATACCGCGATCGGTAGCTTGAATGCACAGCGGTATGGGATTGACAATTTCTAAATCTTCTTCATATTGCGAGAGTTGTTCTTGCAATTCCTTGGCTTGGGTTTCCCCTAATAAGCGACTTAAAGGGCTATGAATTAACTCTTCTGGATGAATTCCGAGTAATTTGAAGGTATTGTCGCTAACTTGAAGAATTTCGAGGTCGGGTTCCCTGAAGACGACGAGAACGCCGTGAGATTGAATATAACCGGGAACGCGAATAGAATTGCCTTCTGAGTGCATCATTCCTCTCGCAAAGGGATTGGAAAAACTGCTTTTCAATTGAATACGGCTGCTGGAGTGAGTTGTCACGATCGGTTACCAAATGAGTTTTAAAGAATGTACAAGCTTTTGTGAAATTGATTTAATTTGACCCAGGCCAACTTTTTGAGAGGACAGAAATTTGAGGAATGAGTCAATACTTTCATTCCTCGCTGGTCTGGAAATGGAACGAGTAGAGTTACTTTCCGAACCGCCTGTTGTTCTGGCGAGACAAAAATAGGAAACTTAATTCTAGGGCTGACTTCCCCTGAATCGATGCACTGATACGAGAGAAGGTTTGTAGCACCCGCTACCTTCTAATATACTGTAATCAAACACGATCCTGCTAGAAATTGACGCGGGATGCTTAACATTTTTTTAAGATTAACACCGTTGAAAGCCATCGTATATTCTTTGTTAGGGATCGTGTCTTAGAGTCGCTATGCCGCTTAGCTTGTTCAATTGGGTCGCTCCAAAGCTTGACTGCGGACACAGTACGACGTTACTCCTCAAACGGGATAAAGTCAATGACACCATCGTTTTTTCCGATCGCACCCTTATTGGTTGAAGTCTGAGGGTGAAATTCCGAGCGAGTCCATAGGCTGTTCTTGCAATAATCAGTCAAATTTACAGAGCGACATATCGGAAGTATTTCAATTATAAGCATTAATGGCTAGATTTTGTCAATTTTAATCTATCGAAACTGCATTTTTACTTAAGCTTTGGCGAAGGAATTTCAAAAATTCAAGGGGGGGAGAAAACTCGGTCGAACTTTGGCAAGCGAGAACAAATTAGAAAATGGGGTACCGATCCGATCCGGATACCTCGCTTTTAGGGTGGTAAAGCAATGCGATCGCGCGCTTGGGTGCCTTAGCAGACTTTTTTCTAGTAATTGTGTCCTTGCGGGGAGTAGCAAGTTTAAAATAAAGAACGATCTAGCGCATTCTTAAAATGTCATCTTACCCGACACTGATATAGCAATCCTAGATTAGTCGTGGAACGGTTAAATACTGAAACCCTTGTGTGGCAAGAATTCTGGAAACGAGAAATGTAGCAACCTATTTAGGATTGCTATATCGCTCCAAATTAAAGGCTATCGACCCTGCTGGGTTATTTGAAAAAGCAGCAGAACCTACTCAACTCCTTCTTGCAACTCACGCTTCTTACTCGATCGCTCAAGCTGTCACGAGAGTCTTAATTTATAGAGCTAATAGAGGGAACAAAGAAATGTAGATTGGCAAAAAATAGAGAGAGTATTCTTTTTACAATAAATAATTATTCATTATTCATTATTCATTGACAACTAACTTTATTCTCTTGTTATAATAGTTACTAATATCCTCATCAGTTCTTCTAAATCGGCGGGAACTCGATATAAATTTAAATCTTGAACAATTTGCTTGCGATCGCGATGCAATCTTCCAAATTGCCAAATATTGCCGATTGAAACTGCACCATAAAGTTGTTCGCTTTCAGGTTGCAATCCCTGTTCGATAGCCAAGTCGAGAGCAATTAGCTCTGCACTCAATTGCGTAAACCCCCGTTGTAAATTTTCATCCTTGGCTTCAATAATCAATAAATGATTTTGAGACTGTAAATAGTAGTCGAGCGTTCCTTTTAATTGCTCCGTAACCATTAAGGGATAGCTGACTTTAACTTTAACGTGCGTATAGTGCATCAAATCCATCAACACAGGGGCAATTAAAAACTCCCGCCTTGCCGCTTCGCTATCTAATGTGACTAAGGGCAAGCTTTCTTCTAATCGCTGGCGCAAACTATCGAGTCGGTCTAATTGACGATTTGAACAGGGTAAAGTTAACGCTTCTGCTTGAAAAGTATAGCCGAAATAAGTTAAAATATCTTCGATATAGAAATTAAGCTTAAAATAATCTGAAAACGTATAAGACTGACTTAAATTCAGTTTCTGAGGCATGGTAAATTAACCTCCGTTACTTTTCTTTCTTAGATTAACGCGATCGCGCTCTTTGCCGCACAAAACAAACGCAGTTCTTTTCGTCTTTACTCAGAGGGGGTCTAGTATCCGCAACGCTAGTTTTGCTAAAATAGCCGTCCGGTCTTGAATAAGGGAGAAACTATGAGCTATAGAATGGATCGTCGCGCTTATGCCGAAACCTTTGGCCCGACGGTTGGCGATCGCGTCCGTTTAGCCGATACCGATCTGATTATCGAAGTAGAACGGGACTTGACAACCTACGGCGATGAGGTTAAATTCGGCGGCGGGAAGACCATTCGCGATGGCATGGGACAGTCACCCATTACAAGCGAAGATGGCGCAGTGGATTTGGTGATTACCAATGCCTTAATTTTAGACTGGTGGGGAATTGTTAAGGCGGATATTGGCATTAAAGGGGGGAGAATTGCTAAAATTGGCAAAGCTGGCAATCCCCACATTCAAGATAACGTCGATATTATTATCGGTCCGGCGACGGAAGCGTTGGCGGGGGAAGGCATGATTCTCACGGCGGGGGGAATTGACGCACATATCCATTTTATCTGTCCCCAGCAAATTGAAGTGGCGATCGCGTCGGGAATTACCACGATGTTAGGCGGCGGAACCGGACCGGCAACGGGAACCAATGCAACAACCTGCACCCCCGGCGCGTGGAATCTGTATCGAATGCTACAAGCAGCCGAAGCATTTCCGATAAATTTAGGATTTATGGGGAAGGGAAATAGTAGCAAACCCGAGGGATTGGTCGAACAAGTGCAAGCGGGCGCGATCGGGTTAAAATTGCATGAAGACTGGGGGACAACTCCTGCCGCCATCGATACCTGCCTCAACGTTGCGGACGAATACGACGTACAAGTGGCTATCCACACCGACACCCTCAACGAAGCCGGATTTGTGGAAGATACGATCGCGGCTTTCAAACATCGCACGATCCATACCTATCATACCGAAGGGGCGGGGGGAGGTCACGCTCCCGATATCATCAAAGTGTGCGGCGAGACCAACGTTTTACCCTCTTCGACCAACCCCACTCGTCCCTACACCGCCAACACCCTCGAAGAACATCTCGATATGTTGATGGTGTGCCATCACCTCGATCGCGGCATTCCCGAAGATGTGGCCTTTGCCGAGTCGCGCATTCGCCGAGAAACCATCGCTGCCGAGGATATTTTACACGATAAAGGTGCCTTTAGCATCATTGCGTCCGACTCCCAGGCGATGGGACGAGTGGGAGAGACCATTATTCGGACGTGGCAGACGGCGCATAAAATGAAGGTGCAGTTTGGCACTCTCGCGTCCCCCCCTTCAGTCCCCCACCCCCCTCAGAGGGGGGTAGAACACGACAATTTTCGAGCCAAGCGGTACGTGGCTAAGTATACAATTAATCCCGCGATCGCCCACGGCATGGCTCGGGAAATCGGTTCGGTGGAAGAAGGAAAATTGGCAGATTTATGTTTGTGGCGACCGGCTTTTTTTGGCGTGAAACCGGAAATTGTGGTCAAAGGTGGGTTCATTGCCTGGTCGCAAATGGGGGATGGGAATGCCAGTATTCCTACGCCGCAACCGGTTCATATGCGTCCGATGTTTGGCAGTTTTGGGGATGCGATCGCCTCAACTTCGCTAACGTTTCTTTCTCAAGCAGCAATTGAGGCTGGTATTCCGCAACAATTAGGGTTACAAAAAGCGGCTGTTGCTGTTGCCAATACCCGTAATTTAAGCAAGGGAGATTTGAAACTAAACGATACGTTACCTCAAATCGAAGTTGACCCAGAAACCTATGAAGTTCGCGCCGACGGGGAGTTATTAACGTGCGAACCGGCGACAGTTTTACCAATGGCGCAGCGTTACTTTTTATTTTGAGGGGTGAAATAATGGTTAACTAAAGATGCCTAAAGAGGATATCAAACAAATCAATGCAGTTGCTAAGGAATTTAGAATGACTAGAGAAGAGAGACGAGATTTCGGCGAATTTTTAGAAACTGAGAAATCCAATGGGTGTGGGGGAAGTCGGAATAAACGCGGTGATTTCACTTATCAAGAATTGCGAGAAAAAGCCTGCGAATTTTTAGGACTACAGTAAAATGGTTAAAAACAACTGAATTTCTAGGATGAAAACTGTAGACACTGTTCGTAGAATCAAAAAAGCGAGCGATTTAAACCAAATTCAAGGATTGACTCGGAAAATACTGGGAGAACCTTGTTGGAACGCCCATCTCAGTTATGGAGACGAACTCTGTTTGGATATTGGAAAAAAAATTCCTTACACGCAGAAAGTGATGTTAGGAAAAGAAAAAGGATCGTGGATTTTGGGATGTAGAGCTTCACAATGGATTCTAGAATCCCAAGACAAAGCGATCGCGAGTTCTCAGTTAGCGCCAGAAGGGATCGAACGGGAAGTTAAAGTTGTTGAAGGGTCAAAAATTACCCGTTTTGAGATTGGTTATCCCGATTTAATTCTGATAGTTAGTTTTAGCAACGGTTGTCAACTGAAGATTTTTCCAGACTTAGAAGATTTGGATTTATCTTATTGGGAACTCTTCACGCCAGATGCGATGCTGCTAGAGATGGGGCCGGGAAGGATTTGGTCTTATTGCCGTGCCGATGTGCCAACGGGTGCCGCGAGTTAGCGCTCTTCGGAGGGACTGCTGAAATTCTATCAAAAAGTGCGAAAGGCTAGAGTAGATATCTTGCGTAATTGAAAAATCAATCTAATGTTGACATGAAAGCGTCAAAATCTCTACCGATTGCCTACTGCCTACTGCCCACTGCCCGACTTCACCCAAGAAGTCTAGTGTACAATAGCCAGAAAGATTTCCTTACTCAACGGCGATGTTTAAACGACAAACCAGCGGTCCAATTTCTTGTCCTTCTTGTCGCCAACTGGTGGATGTTAAAGCGCCTCGTTGTCCCCATTGCGATCGCAAAAATCCGGGAATGTGGGGATACGCGCGAACGTTGCAGCGTTTTGGAGCCGATTTAGGTTTTATCGAAATCGTCACTTGGGGATGTCTGACGGTTTATGTCCTAACGCTACTGGCCGATGTCAATGGCGTTACCGCTTGGGGTGGCGGCGGCGCGGGAACGAGTTTATTAGCGCCGAGCGGTGGAGCGACGTTCTTGTTTGGCGCGACGGGAGCTGTACCAATTTTTACTTTCAATCGCTGGTGGACGGTTTTGACGGGACCGTGGTTACATGGGGATTTGTTGCATATTGGTTTTAATATTGCCATCTTTCGTTATTTCGCCCCAATTGTCGCAAGAATATACGGTGCTAGCCGCCTAGCGATTATTTATATTATTGCGGGAATTTGCGGTTGCCTGCTGACCAGTGTTGTTAGAAACTTTACTTTAGGGATGCCCGAGTTTCTGCAAGGGGCGAGCTTTGCAGTGGGGGCATCGGGGGCAATTTTGGGGCTGTTGGGCGCTTTGGTTGCCTACGCTCAGCAGGAAAACGATTCTAGTGTCTTACAAACGGCTGGAATTTATGCCCTTTTTATTATTATCTTCGGGTTTCTGTTTCCCAGAACCGATAATTTAGGGCATTTGGGCGGATTTTTAGGGGGGTATTTGGCAACAAAACTGCCTTCTTTGAATTCGCGCGATCGCTCCGGACAGAACCATCTCTTCATCGCGATCGCGCTCCTATTTGCGACTTTCCTCAGTTTGATTGTTTCGGTGATTCACGCCCTTTTTATCAATTAATAATTAATAATTATTAATTATTAATTGGGTCTAAAACCTCTTCCGTTTAGGAAGAAAAGGACACGCGCCAGAGAGGTTTCATATAAAATCCGCAAAGTCGCCCATTATAAAAATATCTCCGTGTCCCCCCGTCAGCCCTCGGTCAGCTACCAGGTGCGTAGAAGCGCCGACACGGGGTCTGACCGACTTAATTTAGGTCATTCAACCGGATTTTATATCACGGGGCTTACAAGGTGCGGACACGATCTTCCGCACACAGCCCCTCCTATAATTGCCGTAAGTTGTCCGGGCGCGATCGTAGATTTTCTACGCCCTAAATCCTCTTCTTTTAAGGAGAGGTAATTATTCATTATTCATTATTCATTATTCATTATGAACGTGAGGTTTTAGGAAATTTATCCCTGTTCCAACCCCCCACTCTCCGGCTTGCGATCGACAACGCCGCCGCGCGATTTCTCCATTTCCAACCAATCGCGACCTACCTGAATGGTAATATCAGAACTGAGAACGCCGGTACTTTCTACGCGCACCTCTCCCAACCCCAAAGTTGTTTTGAGGGTTTCGGCGCTGTCGCGATCGCCTTTTTGCGCCACAATGCGCGTCTCTTCCAACGGTTCTTGCCAAGAGTTGTTGGTGAAAACGTTTTGATATCCCGCCTCCCGTAGCGTTTCCACCAGCATTTGTACGGCTTCTGGATCGTCGGTACTATCTTGAATAGCAATCCTTAAATACCTGGGTCTTCTCGATTCTACCTCGCTGTAACCAAGATCGAAATGAGTCGCCATCATTTCCCGAATGCCGCGACGGTTGGGCAACCAATAACTCACCCCATGTCGGCCATCGCCGTTAAAATCGCCAGGGAGGATCAGCATTTCCACTTGCGATCGCTCGGTTTGGGCGGCAAACCCCGCCAAAGCCACTAATTCTTCTACACTTAAATTCGTATCGAGATGAGACTGAATCACCTTCAACATCTTGGGAATGCGAACAATTGTACTCGGTTTGAGCATCTGTTCGATGGCTGCCCGCAGGAGAATTTGTTGTCGTTGTACCCGTCCGAGATCGCCATATTCATCGTGACGGAAGCGCAAGAATTGTAACGCTTCATTACCGTCAAGATGTTGTTCGCCTTTTTCCAGGTCGATGTAAAGATGCTGGGTTTGGTCGGTGTACTTCATATCCTTGGGGACATACACTTCAACCCCACCCAAAGCATCGATCAGTTTTTCCACCCCTTGAATATTCAAACGAATGTAGCGATCGATTTGCACGCCTTCGAGCATATTGCTCACCGTCTTCGCCGTCAGCGCCGGACCGCCGATGTAGTTGGTGTCGTTAATTTTCGCCACACCGTACCCTTCAATTTCAGCGCGGGTATCGCGGGGAAGGGATAAAAGGGTCAAGCGATCGGTTCCGGGATCGAATCGTAGCAACAGTAAAGTATCGGCCAATCCCTCAAAGGAGTCTACCAAAGCATCGTGACCCGACTCTTCTAGGGGGCGATCGATATCGGAAGAGAGAACCTTCGTCCCCACCACTAAAATATTCACCGGGCGCGTCAGCGAGGGAAGCTTGAGATTGTTACTCGCGATCGCATCATCGCCAAAAAAAGCAGCTTCTTCGGGCGTGAGTTGGCTTTGTTTGAGGGGGGTTGCGGAGAGAGAGAAGGCGAGTAACGCCCCCGCCGCCGCCGAAACGACTCCAACCGCCGTTAAACCCAATCCAACTGCCCACCAGCGTCGTTTCTGAGGACGCTTTGGAGGGCCTTTTCGATCGGAAGGACGATTGTTTCGGCGGTGGCTTTTATCTTGAATTTTTTGAACTGACACGGGCTTCCTCACACGCAAAGAATTCGCAGTTTTAAGGGCGAGCGATCGCTTGGGAGTCAGAGTGGATTTTCGACTCTCTTAGCAATCTCTACACCAACGTTACAGATAAATCAGGCAATCCTCGAGCCAAGTTTAGCATTTGTTAGGGAGTTGGGGTCTTTTCGGTATATCCCTGTAGTTGCCCTTTTTCGGCGTTGAAACCAGCACTGTGAACCTCTCATACTAAATCCCCTCGATCGAGAACTATTTGGGGCTGACACCGGAGAGGAGAAGAGCGTTTCTATCGAAGCGCGGTCGAGTGTAAACCGGATTGGGTATCACCTTCTCCTTTTCTGCCCCATTCGATCTGCCCATCGACTCACCCCTGGCAGGCGAACGGGTTTTCTCTGCCACAGGCGCAGCATTAAACCCAAACAGACGAGGACGTAACCCGAGGCGAGCAAACTATCTAGGAATAATAACCGAAATCGGATAATTTCTGCGGTTTGACCCGCTCCCGCGCTCAATAAACTATAGGCTAATAGCCATCCCAAGGCTAGGGTGATGGCTAAGCGACTGACCGATTGTTGTTCGCGATCGCCTTGTTTGGTTGAGAGAGTCCACAATGCGGGGATCGCGCCAAAAACCGGCACGAGGCACAGATACATCTGCAAGCGTTTGAGTCGGATTTGTCCTTTGTCATTCGTCATTGGTCATTTGTCCTTTGTCATTCGTCTTTTGTCATTCGTCCTTACACCTAACACCCATAACCCATAACTCATAACCCATAACTCTGAACCCTGAACTCTGAACTCTGAACTCTGAACTCTGAACTCTGAACTCTGAACTCTGAACTCTGAACTCTGAACTCTGAACTCTGAACTCACAACCCCGCTCCTGCCTTTTCCAATAATTCCACCATTTCGGGGTAATTATTAAATTGAGCTAGTCCCAACGCCGTGTAACCTCCTCGATTTTTAGCGTTCAGTTCGACGCGCTTTGTGTCGAGCAATACCTTTGCCGGTTCGCAATACCCGCGATGGCTTGCCCACATTAATGCTGTTGCTTCCTCTTCGTCGCGCAGGTTAACATCTGCCCCCGCTTCGAGTAAAGACTGCATCATTTCTACGTCGCCCTTGTCGGCACAAATCATTAAGAGCGTTTTGCCTTTATCGAGGCGGATATTGGCATCAGCTCCCGCTTTCAGGAGAAAGGTCACAATATCGACCCAACCTTGACTAAATGATAGAGATAAAGGCGTTTCTTTGTCATTTTTACCGTTAACATCAGCTCCATTTTGAACTAAAAGTTCGGCGATCGCGCTGTGACCCTGAAAGGCAGCTAACATTAAAGGCGTATCCCCTGCTTGGTTGCGTCCATCGACTTCTGCCCCCGCCTCGAGTAACGCGCGCGCCACTTCCAAATGTCCCTCAATCGCGGCAAAGTGGAGGGCTGTTTCCCCTTCTTCATCATAACTATTGACATTTGCACCCGATTGTAGTAATAGTTTTACAATTTCCGAACGACCGCTAACGGCAGCGAGAGTCAGGGGCGTTTCTCCTTCGTCATCGCTAACGTTCACCTCTGCACCTGCTTGAAGGAGTTGTTGAACGATGTCTGCACGACTGGTATTGACGGCTTGGAGGAGTAGGGGTTGAGTGTTGGGAGGGGTTGCGCTGACATCGATCCTGCCTTCGAGCAAGACTCGAACGCATTGATTTTGTTGAGCGCGGAGGGCTATAATTAAAGCTTCGACGATCGCGCGGGGATCGGACTCGGCATTGAGGAGGAGGCGCGCGATCGCGGTTCGTCCTTGACTAACGGCGAGGTTGAGGGGAGTATCGCCATCGCGATCGCGAATGCTGACTTTGGCACCGGCTTCGAGTAGGCGTTGGACGATCGGTAAATATCCCTTGTACGCCGCGATCGCGAGGGCTGGCGTACCGTCTTCGTTGGTAGCATTGGCATCAGCTCCAGCCTCGAGCAAATAGTTTACCACATCCGCGCGATCGGTTGCGGCGGCGAGCATCAACGCTGTCATGCCATAGCGTTGGCTGCGTTGGTTAACGGAAGCGCCCGCGTTAAGTAGGAGGATGACGATCTCCGTATATCCCGAGCCAGCAGCACTCATCAACGCTGTAGTGCCGTCGCGATCGCTTGCATTAATTGTTGCTCCTTGGGACAGTGCTGTTTTGACGGCTTCTCTGTCCCCCTGGCGAACGGCTTGCAGTAACGAGTTATCGAGATCGGAATTCATAGCCTTATCTTGACTCAAACAGTGCGGCAGACTTATTTTAGCCGTTAGAGGGAGGCGCGATCGCAGTTTTTGCTTCCTCGCTCTCATTGTCAAAAGTCATTGGTTTTCCAACTCACCTCAAAGTTTCCCGGATTGTTTTCCGAGCAAATCGCCAACCTTTAGAAAACCAAACTTGACTTCTCGTTTTAATGAAAATCAACCCGTGCTGGGGTGGCGGAGTATAAAATTCATAGCCCCAATATTCCATTATATCCTTATTTTCGCCGAGCGCTCGATTTATTTTGTCTAGGTCGCTAAGCGATAAATTATCAATTTTTTTCTGATTGAAATCAACAATTTTTCTGGACTGTATTCCATCAATGGCGCGCGTCTCGAACTTTTTGTCGTATTGCAATTCACCAATTTGGGGAATAAAAGATTGTATTTTTTCAGCAATAAGTTTAGGATTTTGGACGAGTGCCTCGTAAGTAAAGGCAAGACTCACATCAAGGTTTGCCACATTTTCTGCCTGCTGTCTCATACAGCGGAGCGTAAATTCCGCCGCTTCTTCGGCATTAACTTTATTGCGACGCATCAAACTTTCGCAATGAGCATAGGGATTTCTGACCATTAGCAGAAAATAAATGGGACTAAAATGTTCTATGATTTCGCGAGTACGAATAATATTGGGCGGACTTTTTTCAAGAAGTAGCGGTTTACTCGGATCCCAATATTTGTTCCAAACCTCTTTTATTGTTTCCCAGGGAAACTGTTCGTTCGAGTTCCACGGATCGCGCCGCATCACTTTCCGGACTTCCGGTAGAAATTGCCCTTCTTTTGGCAGAGAGGATACCGCGTCAGACGTAGAAACGAGCTTCCAGAGAAGCGTCGAACCGGAATAAGGCGGACAGAGAATAAAAACGTAAGACTTCATCAATTTTGCATTTTCTCGACAACAATAATCTAGCAATTTTAGTAGGAATAATTCTCTTTATCTAAAATCAGCTTGACCGCTTCTATGATAACATCTGGTTCATCGACCCAAACAAAATGACCGCTTCTCTCTGCTTTCAGTTGAGTGCAATTTGTTGAAAGCTTGCTTAACTCAACGTGCATCTCATCTCGCAGTCGGTTCGCGCCTCCGAGAGGGATTAAAAAAGTCCAAAAAGAAGGCTTGAAAAAAGAATCAGCTTTGACATTAACAATTGGCATTCCCTCAAATTGATAAGCAGCTTCACTCATCTGACGCGCGCTATTTTCCAAATTTAGCATTTCTCGGCTCATTGTAATCCAATGTTTGGAACGACAGAACGATCGCTTAACTGCATCCAGAGAAACTGGAGGAATTTTTCGTAACTCGGGTTTAAGGAGTTCAAAGACTCTTCCCACGCTCAAAACTCGGATAATTCCTAAAAAAGAGCCTAAAATAGACATAGCAAAACCCGATATAAAAAAGAGCTTCAATGCTTGCAAGGGAGCCGACATTTTTAGCATTCCTCGCTCGTGTAGCCCATCCGTCAGAACCATGCCTATTACTTTTTCGGGAAACTGATAGGCATATAATCTGACATTATAGCTTCCAAATGAATCGCCGACTAAAATATAAGGAGGTTTGATTTCAGCTTGGGTTAAAAGTTTATCTAATTCGGTCACAATTTGTTTGCTCGTACGGGGATGCGGACTGCGATCGCTCCATCCGTATCCCGCTCGGTCGTAGATAAAAACCCGCGTTAATTTTGACAATTCTTCAATGAGGAAATAGCCTTCAACTCCTCCTAAACTGTGGTCGAGAACAACAGTTGGACTTCCCCGTCCGGCGACGCAGCAATGTAAGCGATATCCTCCAACATCGACAAGTTGTCCGGGAGGCGGTTTTTGATTTTCAAGTTGGGACGCGATCGCGTGATAAATCGCAGTCGCCGCTAGTAGCAAAATTCGGAGATAAACAAACATTGCTCTTTAATTTATACCCGTAAGATGACGTAAAATAGCATCAAGACTTGCTTGAATTCGATTTTGTCCATGTTCGAGTCGGTCGAGTCTTTTACGAGTTTCATGGCGAAGGGAATCGATATCATTTGATAAATACTCAAACCCCTCAGCAATTCGACCTTCGGGTTGAATATCGAGTTCCAAGGTCTTAAATTTTTGTTCGAGTTCGGTTAACCGCCCTTCGATACGATTCAATCTTTCTTCAGTCATAAATTTCAACTCCAATATTACCTATTTTTCTTGTGATTTAGCTAAGAATTCTGGATCGAGAATTTGCGCGATCGCATAGGGACAATTTTCTGGAAAAACGCCCAACGGTTTTTGAGTTTCTTTCGCCGCATCTCGACGCGCGCGCCGATAATATTTCTCAATCTACTCTGTATCTCGTAAAAAACGTTGCAAACTGGGAGTATCTTCTAAACAATCTTGGATTTTATCTCGACAGTTCGATAAAGTCGTATTCCAACTTCCAGTTCTGCGTTCCGGTTGATATTCACATTTAAGTAAGTACATCAAAAGCACCTGTAGATAGCCGCCCAGTTCCTTTTGTTTGCTCCTGCCCGAGGCTTCGACTTCCTCAACTAAATTTTCAATATCTAATTTATCCCAATCTCCTTTTTGCAAATAATCGACTTGTTGCTCCGTCCATTTTAAGAAATCTTGTTCGTAAAGTGTTATAGTATTCATATCATCGCAAACTCCTTATTTTAAATCGGACAAAGGGACAAAACGATCCCCATCCCTCAAACGACCGACAATCGCTTGTCCCTCCAATTCGACCCAAGCGTGAGCCTCCAACTGACCCACTTCATCTTTAGCAACACCGATGCGCAATTGAGAGGGGTATCCCTGACGCGAGAGCAACGCGCTAGCTGCCAACGCGCGAGCCAAACAGCGCGCGCCGCCAGGGATATAGCGACTGGCAACTTCAATTGCCCAGACGACTGTTTCGACGGGAATGGGAACTTGGGGCGTTGAGTTGGGGGAAAATTGGGCGAGTCGCTGCCGTAAAGATTTGAAGGAAAATAGGGCTAATCCAAGTTTAATGGCGCTGAGAAGTAGCGCTGCTTGGATTAAGAGAAGGCGATCGCGCGGCTCGAGGCGGACAAACTTCAACACCCGGTTTTTCATCCCCAACTTAATGATGAATTTCCAAACTCAACACATAACTTCCCAGTTGCAGGCGATCGGTCCACAGTTCGTATTCGACGCGCAACGTATGGGGCAAAGGACGACCTTCGAGCACCAAACTGCGAGTAAAATTGCGCAAGCGAAAAGCCCCCTGCGTCGAATTCGTTTCGCTGTACAACCAATAGCGCGTGATGCCATAGACACCGCGTTCCCAAAAATGGCGATAGCCCAACTTTCCATTGCCCTGCATCGTCATAATTGCGCGATAGGGCGACAATTCCAACCACAATAAGCCTCTGTTCGAGTTGGCATCCCGGGGATCGGTTTCCAGTGCCGCCTCGGGCAGGAGATCGAACTCCGAGGTGGGGAAAGGCGGTTGGTTTAATAGGAGGTGAAAGCGATCGCGATCCTTTTGATACAAAGTTGCAGCCGTCTCCACGGTAAACCAAATGGGCAGATCGAGGGAAATGATAGACAGACAAACGGGTCTGCGGTGGTGGGTGAGCATGAAGAGAGGGAGTGAAAAAGGGGGACAACACTAAGATAACTTGAATTTAAGCCCGAGTAACCCGTTGGCGATGGAGGTGTCAAGATTGCATGAGGCGCTCGTTCTCAATCGACCATGACAAAGTTGTAGAATGGCTCGACAGTATCGATACAGAACGCGAGCTTCTGCCCCAAATCAAGAAATGGCGCGATCGCAAGCCATTGGAAAAAGGGGTAAGATCGCTAATATGCCTGCCCAGTCTAAAATTGTTAATATTCCCTAATCCGCTCTCCAACATGAGTACAGTTCAACTTGAAATTCCTGAAGAAGTTTTGCTTTCTCTAAAGGAAACTCCCGAAGGAATGGTCAAACAGTTACAACTTTTAACGGCAATCAAACTCTTTGAACTCGGAAAATTGTCATCGGGGCGCGCCGCTCAGCTTGCCGGAATTCCGCGAGTCCAATTTCTCCTTGTACTCAGTCAATATCAAGTTTCGCCATTTTCTTTAACAACGGAAGAATTAGAGCAAGATGTTGATAATGCCTGAAATTAATGTCATTGCACATTATCAATGATGTTTTGCGGTTATCGGGCAAGCGATCTTAAGTCTGTAAGTAGGTGGGCGCAATTATTCGTAAAATAGCGATTAAGACCGAAAATCATGAAACCCTCTTTGTAGCTGGCTTTCAGCTTCAGTTTCGGATTCTGGGTTGTAATGTTTATTTATGCCCACCTACTTATCTAAAAAGCCAAGTATCTTAATTCTACTGCCTGTTTCTTATTGGCTTTTCCCTCAAGCTGATAGTTGGTAGAAGTGAAAACCAGATTGGGTGTAAAATGAAAGCGGCAAATAAGATTTTTAATTCAAGGTTCCACCCTCTCGCTCAATTTTCGGAATGTACTGATGAAAACCGTTTCTATTCAATTTCCTGAAACTATCTTTTCGGCTCTCCGGAAAAATCCGGACAAATTTGTGCGAGAAATGCGAATTGCCGCCGCCGTCAAGTGGTACGAACTGGGAGAAATTTCTCAATGTAAAGCCGCAGAAGTTGCGAACCTGACTCGCGCCGATTTTCTTATAGCTTTAGCTCGTTACCAAGTTGATTTCATGCAATATACAGCCGATGAGTTAGCTGAGGAAATGGATCGCGTTCGCTAAGCGGGTCGTTATCAATTCTTCGCCACTCATTGTTCTTTTCAAAAGTCAACAAGCTGACTGAACTTCCCCAACTTTTTGAGGAAATCTTACATCATTCTTGACGTTATTTTTGACATTGTTGCAACTCCCGATCGCGGTCTTCTAACGCAATCTCACCCTGTTCTTGCGATCGCCTATCCAAAAACGCCATAAACTTTTGACTTTGCCCCAAAATTGGGGCAAACACCAGTTCGCCCCAACCTTTTCCTACATTCTAAGCCTCGGTATTCGCGGTGACGATCGCGCGTTCTGCCAGTTTACCAGGAACTTCTCGCAGATGGTCGTACTTCCACTTAAAGAACCCTACACCCAAGGTCAGCGATCGCAATTCCACAATAAAGTTTTGCATCTCCGCTTGAGGCAAATGAGCGGTAATGCGATCCCACCCCTTCCAGTCCGAGATTGCCTCGTAACCCAAAATTTGACCTCGCCGTCCGCTGACCAGTTGCAGCACCTTTGAGGTAAACTCGCTAGGGGCGCTAACTTCCACGGCTAAAATCGGTTCCAATAAAATCGGTTTGCACTTGGGCATCCCCTCAGTCATGGCAATGCGCGCCGCCTGCTTAAACGCCTGTTCGGAACTATCTACCGAGTGGTACGATCCATTGGTCAGCGTCACATCCACATCCACCACGGGGAAGCCCAACGGTCCTTGGACGAGGTATTCGCGCACCCCCGTTTCCACCCCCGGAATATACTGTTTGGGAACCGCGCCGCCGACGATGGTTTCGTGGAAATTAAACCCAAGCCCGCGATCGCGCGGTTTAATCTCCAGATGCACGTCCCCAAACGCCCCGTGTCCCCCGCTTTGGTGTTTATACCGACCGTGGGAAGCCACTGATTTGCGAATGGTTTCCTTGTAGGCAATGCGCGGCAAATGAGCCGTCATAGGCAAGTTATACTTGTGCCGCAACCGGTCGAGGGCGACTTGCAGGTGAATTTCTCCCTGTCCCCAAAGAATAATCTCGCGAGTATCGTCGTGTTGTTCCCAATACAAAGCGGGGTCTTCGTCGAGTAGTTTGCCCAAAGCGCTACTGAGTTTCACCTCATCTTTGCGGTTGTCGGGAACAATAGCTAGCGCATAGACGGGGGACAGCGTTTCGGCTTTGGGAAGTTGGACTCCCTCATCGCCATCGCCCTCAGTTAAAGTGTCGCCGGTTTGCACCCCTTCCAAACGTCCAATGGCGACAATCTCGCCCACCGATGCCTTTTGTAGGGGATCGAGTTGCTGCCCCATGAGACGATAGAGTCCGCCCGTCCGCGTGCCGTTGAGAGTCGCGCCGTCGGTCAGTTCGCCCTGCCAAATGCGCGCGAGGGAGAGTTTGCCCCCTTGGGGAGTGTAATAGGTTTTGAGAACTTGGGCGATCGCGGCCCCTTCTGCATTGGGTTTGAACCCGCGCCGTTCTGCGGTAACGTTGGGTTCGGGGGCTTCTTCGACCAGGGCATCGAGGAGGGGACGCACGCCGTAGTCTTGTTCGGCAATGCCAAAGAAGACGGGGACAATGGAGTCTGCGCTTAAATCTTTTTTGAGGTCTTTGAGGATTTCTTCCCGAGGCGGTTCGATGTCTTCGAGGAGTTCTTCGAGGAGGTGGTCGTCAAAGTCGGCGAGGGTTTCGAGCATTTCTTCCCGCGCCATTTTCTCTTGCTCTTTTAAGTTTTCGGGGAGGGGAACGCGATCGGCGGGACTACCGGCGTGGTAGTGATAGGCTTGTTCGCTTACGAGGTCGATGTAACCGACGAGCTCCTCGCCTTGGCGGATGGGATATTGATGGGGGACGAGGGGACGACTGGAGACTTGTTTGAGGGCGTGCAGTACCTCCATAAATTCGACCTGGGTGTTGGCGCGATCCATTTTGTTGATGAAGACCAAATGGGGAATTTCCCAGTCGTCGAGGAATTTGAAGAGGGGGGCGAGGGTGAGGACGCGATCGATGACGGGCTCGCAGACGACGATGGCTGCACCTGCGCCGACGAGGGCGTTGTCGGTTTCTTGGGCGAATTCGATGGAACCGGGACAGTCGAGGAAGGTGAGTCGAACGTCGTTGTGGGTGGTGGTGGCGGCGGAGACTTCAACGCTCATGCTGCGATCGCGCGCTTCTCGGGCGCTGTCGCTGACGGTGTTGCTGTCTTTGATGCTGCCTTTGCGCGAAATGGCACCGGTTGCGAATAAAATGCTTTCGAGGAGGGTGGTTTTACCACTGGAGTAGGGACCCGCGATCGCGATGTTGCGTGTCCCTGTTACAACTTTTTGGTTCATAACTTACTCCTAATTTTTGCAGCCGAGTTGAAGCCGCACGAGGAAAGGGGCGTTTCTTCGTCGGCGATCGCGACTCGTTTGATGTTTTGAGAATACCGCGTTTGAATGTTGTGTCGATAACAATCGCAATTTCTTGTAATATAACGTTTTTGACCTGTGAAGGTTCTACATCCAATTGCTTCAAAAATCAAGTAAAATTTCTAACTATAAATTATTGATACATTTAATGAAGGTTCTGTCCTTTTTTGGTTTCAAAATGCAACAATATCAAAAGTTGAGGGGATGGGTTGCTGGGATCGGATTTTGGGTGGCGTTTCCAACTGCGGTATGGGCTCAGTCTTTGCCCGTTCTCACGCCCACTCAGCCGCGCGCCCTCGAGCAGTTAGACCGGGGGTTAGCCTGGGTGCGTCAGGGGAATGTTGGCGATGCGATCGCGGCCTTTACCGAAGCGGCAAAACTCGATCCTAGCTTAGCTCCCGCCCATTATAACCTGGGTCTCGCCCTGCGCCAACAGGGATACTTGCAACCGGCAGCCGATGCGTTTTACAAAGCCCTAGAAGCGGATCCTAACTTTGCTTTAGCTTATGCCAATTTGGGGGCGGCACTGCTCGAGGGGAATAACTTACAACTGGCGCAGGAATATCTCCAACGCGCGATCGCGATCGACTCCAACTTAGGCGTTGCCCATTATAACCTGGGACTCGTCCTCAAAGACGCGGGAGACCTCAATGGGGCAGAACAAAGCTTGCGTCGCGCCCTTCCCCTCAGTCCCAATGCCCCCGAACCCTCTTATCATCTCGCTTTAATTCATTTGCAACGAGGCAACACCCAACAAGCCAAACAATTCCTCGAACAAGCCCTGCGCGTCAATGCTCAATACCCCGAAGCGCTCTATAATTTAGGCATTATTTTGTACAACCAAGGCGATATTGAAGGGGCTCTCAATTCGTTCCGGCGTTCGGCAGAAGCTAACCCGAATTATGGCAACGCTTATTACGGTGCGGGGATTGTTTTTACCCATCAAAATCGCTATGACGAAGCGCGACGAGTTTTGCAATACGCTCGGGAAATTTACCGTAGGGAAGGAAATGTGCAGTGGGCAAATAATGCTGAATTATTGTTACAACAGATAGGCGGGGGAAGATAATGCGCTGTTACTTATTATACTCCTATTTTACCCATTCAACTCAAATTTTTTCAAAGTCAATATTTTCGTAAAGTTCTGCAATTTGAACTTGAAGCTCAAAGGAACTCAAGGACAGAGCAACGTTTGGGTCATCGTATTCTGAAAATAGCCACTGATGGGCGGCTGTTTTGATATGATGCTCGACGTGGATGCGGTATTGGTCGATTAATAGATATTCTCGGAAGGTAGAGATTGTGCGATAGGCAACGAATTTCTCGCCGCGATCGTAATTTTGAGTAGACTTAGACAACACTTCAGCGATAAAGCAAGGGTTCACCACAGTATCTTTGCGTCCGGTTTGAAGTTCTAGAGGTTTGGGCAAAACCATTATATCGGGATAGGTATAGAGACTGACACTTGGAATCCAAAGTCGTTGGTCGGCGTAAAAAGTCCGGTAGTTTTTTCCCTTGAGAGCAGATTTAAGAAGAATATATAAGTTGCCGGAGATATCATTGTGGTTTGGCGTTCCGCCCGTCATTGGAATAATTTCTCCGTTATAATATTCGCTGCGTATTTCCGAAGCGATTTCCAGTTCTAGATATTCATCGATAGTGTATTGTTTTGTCTCAGTTTCAACAATCATTACAAGCTCACCTCTAAGGTTTTAAGTTACCGATTAATCTACAAGTTGACCTCGGAAGATTTTCAAAAAATCGATCTCACTTTCTTCCTATTCTTTGGCTGCTCGCAAGTCTTGTAAATCTTCTAAATCTTCCAAAACATCTGTAGTAGGCATTGCTAATTTAAAATTGTTTCATAAGATTGAGCTTATTTGCAGCAATGGCAGCTCTACCCCTTACTTCTTTGCTACCCTCCAAAATACCATTGATTTCAACCTACAGCAAACTCGGTAAATTTCCGCTTATAAGGAGCTTTAAATGCCAGCACAATATCTTGCTTGGGAACGCCTGCTTCAACTAATTCATTTGCCACACCGGTTTCTGTTCCGTCGCGTTCGATCCAAATTTTACCCTCTTTAATTTCTACATAAATGATACAACCAAAGACTCGATATAGCTCCTGCCAACCTAAATGAAGAACTTGGTAGCGATCGCGATCGGTATCAAATATTAGATGAACCTCGGTTTGACTATTCAGTCGGTTTGTGGCGTGATGTTCGAGAATGCCTTGCACCACTTCCCTATAATTTAGTTTCTCCATTGTACAATTTCCTCTCGATTTGGGTCAAAAATCAGAAGTTTGAGTTGATGTTCTCCAATTGCCCTTTGAATAAATCTCCGAGCAAAAAACTCATTTTAAACGTCTTCTGGAACAGCTAAATATAAAATTCGCTCTGATTCGACTAATTTTAATGCTGAACGGTAATTAAGAAATTGACCAAGTGCTGTGTGAAACTCCGTGATATCCGAGGCTCCCAGAAAAGATTTAATTTCTACTGCTATCTTTTGTCCTATTTTTTCAGCTACTAAGATTTTCTCGGCTATTAAATCGACATAGAAGTCAACATCTTCGACTTGAATAAAGAAGTTTTCGTCAGTAATGCTCCATCCATCTTTTTCTAGGGCTGTTTTAACGATGTCATGAAAAAAATCCTTGGCTGGCATAAGGAGAATTGATTTTTCAACCACCCCTATTCTAGTACAAAAATAATGTAGGGTGGGCAAGGCGGTTTTAGTTGTCGTCGTTGCTGCTCTCTTAAAGTTGCCTTGCCCACCGAAATATCTGTGGTGGGCATTGCCAATTTAAATTTATTTCCTGAATTTGAGCTTGTTCGCGGCAATGCCCACCCTACTCCTTCTACTGCGGCGATCGGCTTTTCAGCGGCTAAATCGGCAAGTAGCTCGGCATCTTTGTAACGAATTTTATATGGATCGGCAACGATTGTCCAGCCATCCTTGATTAAAGCAGTTTTGACTTCATTATGGTAAATGTCTTTTGCTGGTATCGCACGGGCTGAGATAGACCTACTAATTATAACAGTCAGATCGTAGGGTGGGCAAGGCGGTTTTAGTTGTCGCGCCAAACTCAATCGCAATACTTTTTAAAACATTTGCTTCAATTCCTCCAGTGAGATTGAAGGCTTATTTCTTTCTTCTTCCTTGGCTGCTCGCAAGTCTTGTAAGTCTTCTAAATCTTCCAAAAGTTCTTGGACTCTGAGAAATTCATCATAAGGCAAAAGAACGTATTTTTTGCCATTTTTGGTTAAAAACTCAGGATTAAGGTGATTCATTGTTGGTATTTAGCAAATACTTAGTCATGAGTCGTAAATATTTCCGCGATCGCAAGCTTCATCTGGTAAGCTTACACCCGTTTTAGGAAGCTGCCCAACCCATGCAAGAAAATAACGATAATACTCTAACTTATCCATTTAGCGTCCCGATTTAACCAAAACCCTCTAATCATGTGTAGCTAACGAGTCTTCTTGCTTGAATTGCGATCGCAATCCAAATTGCTCGCGCACCGCTTGCAGCGATTTTCCTCGCTTTATCTTTGGACGTGCGGTTTGAGGTGGAATATCGGAGGCACAGAGAACTTTTTTTTACAATGCTTCTTGGAGAAGATTAATTTCTTCCTGTAGATTTTCTAGAGATTCTCCAAAAGCCTCGACCGACTTCTCCGAACAGGCAGCAATTTTACCCTTATCGTCATAATAGACAGTTCGGATAATATAGCCATTATCCTCAAAAAATACTCGATAATCCCAGTGCATCATAATTCTTCCCCATTTCCTTATCCCTTTTCTTTTGAAGTCACCTGTTTACCAAAATATCTGTGGTGGGCATTGCCTAATTAAATCATTTTAGATACTCTTTTTTAGATATATAATCATCTATATTTTCTAGTATTGCTTTTAAGTAACAAATAACCCTTTTTTGAATTCTCAGTAGCTCATCCGCAGTCAAATCTTTACCAACATCTTCAAACGACTTTAAACCATGTGCCAAGTCATTTCTACTTGTTTTGATTTTTAGTAAGTCAGCACCGTTTTGTGTTTTCCTTGCATTAGTTTGAAATGAAAAACCATACTTTGATGCTATTTCTCTAATTTTCTTTGCATCAATATTACCTGAAAATAATTTTTGCTTATCGAAGCCAGAAGATATAATATCAACTGAAATCGATTGAATGTCAACCAAAAGCTTTTCAGTAGAATTATTTTTTTTGAAATTTTCAATAATAATTTTTTTTAGCTCCTCCCTAACATCATCAAAAGAAACATTTTGATTTTTTAGTTCATCAAAAATAGTTTCAATCGCATTGGTCATAGTAGATTCAACCAAATTGTAAAGCAGCAAAAAACCAGTTGCTTTTAATGTTTTTGCCAAGTTATTATTTATTTTCTTTGGATTGGAACTTTTAGCATTCACTACGTTCAATTGAATTGAACCATACTCTAGATTTTTTATAAATAAAAAATAGCTTCTAACTTCTTGAGAACGTTCATCAAAATCTTTAAACAAAGTGCTTTTCATTAATTTTCCAGAAGCCGACTGCGAACGTATTCAATACGCTCAATTACCTTGTTTCTAGAACTACTTGCATCAGATTTAGTATAATTTTTAAATTCTTCAGAAGTCAAAAAGTCAGTTTTTTTTGGAATTAAATTTGGGTTTTCTCTCAATGCCAAGGCAACACCTACAGAAATTGATTCAAATTTAATTCGAGTTGTCGGTTCATAGCGATCTTTCGTTTTTCGATAGATATGTAAAGCATGAGGGAAATGTTTTTCTACAAAATCCAACATTGCACAAAATTCGTTTTTGTGCGCATTAATATCCAGAGTAGTTAATTCATTTTGCTGTTCTAAATAGCTATCTAGAAACCCATGAACCTTTTTTCCTGAATAGTTTTTATAATTATTTAAAAAAGCGAAAAAACGCAAGACAAATTCTTGGGAATCTCGTTTGTTTATTTCAGTATCAGTAAAAGAACATAGACTTCTAAATTTTCGATTTTTTGATAATTCTTCAATTAAATCAAGAAACTTTCCTGGCTTACTTCCCCTCCGTTTTTCCATTTCATTTAATTCAACACTACCACTGTTAATTCTTTCAAAGAGATCCCTTCTAACTTCTTCATCTGTTTCTTCCGTTAATTGAATCATTCTAATGGTAGTTCTGTTAAAACGTCTTTGACGGGGTGGAGGTAAATCTTTAAAAGTAAATCCCTGAAGCATTGTTAGCTTTTCAAGATTGTCCAACTTAAGTTGATTCGTTATAAATTTAGTTAAAGTCCGAATACGTTGTGTTCCGTCTATAATCTCTAAACGGGCTAAATCTTCCGATCCCGATATATCAGCTACGAAAATATAAGGTATTGGCAAACCCAACATGATAGATTCAATGAATTTTGATTGCCTATCTTCATCCCAAGCCATTTCTCGTTGATAGTCTGGAATAAATAATTCATTTTCGTCTTCTTCTTTCCCATCTAAATATTTTTTAACAATTACTTCGATAGGATACTCTAGAGTATTGTAATCAACTTGTTTTCTTTTTTCTCGAATTTCTGCTTCTGCCTTTTCTTTACATTCATCTGTGATTTCAAGTTGAGTTGCCATAATAGGTATTGTTTTACTTATCTAACAGACCGAGTTCGGAATAAGCCGAAAGCCTGACATGATTCTAATATTGTAGGGTGGACAAGGCTGTTTGCGTTATTTTCGTTGCTTTTCACTTACAGTTGCCTTGCCTACCGAAATATTTGTGGTAGGCATTGCCGCAGACAAGCTTAAATTTATGGAATAACTTTGAATCGGCAATGCCCGCCCTACCATTCTACTTCAGCGCGCCCGCAGGAATGCCTAAAATATCCTCAATCTTTGGCATCTCTTCCAACGGAATGACTCGCCCTTCATCCTCAAATCCGGAGATTTGGTCGAAGTTCAAATACCGATACAAATCGCCTGCAAAGGGATCGATTTTCTTCGCAACGATTTCCAGGTATTCCTCAACCGTGGGAATGCGACCTAACAACGCGCAAACTGCCGCTAATTCCGCAGAACCCAGGTAGACGCGCGCGCCTTTGCCCATGCGATTGTTGAAGTTGCGAGTTGAAGTTGAAAACACCGTTGCGTTGTCTTCCACTCGCGCTTGGTTGCCCATACAAAGGGAACATCCCGGCATTTCCGTGCGCGCGCCTGCTGCGGCAAAAATGCCGTAAACCCCTTCTTCTCGCAACTGTTGTTCGTCCATGCGCGTGGGAGGACAAACCCAAAGGCGAACTTTTACCGTTCCCGCACCTTCCAATATCTTCGCCGCAGCGCGATAGTGACCGATGTTGGTCATGCAAGACCCGATAAATACTTCGTCGATTTTATCGTCGGTACATTCCGACATCAATTTAACATTATCCGGGTCGTTGGGCGCGGCGACAATTGGCTCTTTGATTTCGCTCAAATTCACGTCCAAAACGTCAGCATATTCGGCACCAGCATCGGCTTCCATTAACTCTGGATTGGCCAACCATTGCTCCATTTTTGCCACGCGACGCATAATTGTTCGCCCATCTTGGTAGCCGCGCGCGACCATATTTTTCAGCAGCGCAACATTAGAACGTAGGTATTCGGAAACAGTTTCAGTCCCCAATTTAATCGTAGAACCAGCGCAAGACCGTTCTGCGGTAGCATCAGTTAACTCAAAAGCCTGTTCGACTTTGAGATCGGGCAATCCTTCCATTTCCATGATGCGCCCGTTAAAGAGATTTTTCTTATTCTCTTTGCCTACTGTTAATTTGCCCTGCTGCATGGCAACCCAAGGAATGGCGTTGACGATATCGCGCAGGGTTACGCCCGGTTGCAGTTCTCCGCTGAAGCGAACCAATACCGATTCTGGCATATCCAACGGCATGACTCCCAAGGCGGCAGCAAAGGCGACTAAACCGGAACCGGCGGGGAAAGAAATGCCCAAGGGGAAGCGGGTGTGGGAGTCGCCGCCGGTGCCTACGGTGTCGGGAAGCAACATCCGGTTTAACCAGGAGTGGATGATGCCGTCGCCGGGACGCAGGGCAACGCCGCCGCGCGTGGAGAAGAAGTCGGGCAGTTGTTTGTGGGTGTTGATATCGACGGGTTTGGGATAGGCGGCGGTGTGGCAGAAGGTTTGTAGGGTGAGGTCGGCGCTGAATCCGAGACAGGCGAGTTCTTTGAGTTCGTCGCGCGTCATGGGTCCGGTGGTGTCTTGGGAACCGACGGTGGTCATCATGGGTTCGCAGGAGGTGCCGGGACGAACGCCGGGGAGTCCGCAGGCTTTGCCGACCATTTTTTGGGCGAGGGTGAAGACGACCCCCCTCTGTCCCCCCTTATCAAGGGGGGAAGCCGAGGAGGAACTGAGGGGGGTGGGGGCAGGTGGACGGACGAAGAGGGTGCTGGGTTCGAGTCCCAGGGCTTCGCGGGTTTTGTCGGTGAGGCTGCGTCCGATGAGAAGGGGGATGCGTCCGCCTGCGCGTACTTCGTCGAGGATGGTGTCGGGTTTGAGGGTGAAGGTGGAAAGGGTTTCTCCGGCTTCGTTGGTAATTTCTCCTTCGTAGGGATGAATGGTAATAACATCGCCGGTTTCCAGCTTGGCAACATCGCATTCGATGGGAAGTGCGCCCGAGTCTTCGGCGGTGTTGAAGAAGATGGGGGCGATTTTGCCGCCCAGGATGTAGCCGCCTGCGCGTTTGTTGGGGATGAAAGGGATGTCGTCGCCGATGTGCCAGAGGACGGAGTTGATGGCGGATTTGCGCGAGGAACCGGTGCCGACGACATCGCCGACGTAGGCGACGGGATGGCCTTTTTCTTTGAGTTTGGCAATGGTTTGGAGTCCTTCTGGCATCCGCGACTCTAGCATGGCAAGGGCGTGAAGGGGGATGTCGGGACGAGTGGTGGCGTGGGGGGCGGGGGAGAGGTCGTCGGTGTTGGTTTCACCGGGGACTTTGAAGACGGTGACGGTGATGGTTTTGGGGACTTTGGGTTTGCCGATGAACCAGGCGGCGTTGGCCCAGGCATCGACGACTCGTTTGGCGTAGGGGTTGGTTTCGCTGAGGGTGAGAACGTCGTTGAAGCTGTCGAAGACGAGGAGGGTTTTGCTGAGGGCGGTGGCGGCGGCGATCGCAAGATTTTTGTCTCTCGATTTGAGGAGTTTGACGAGGGACTGGACGTTGTAGCCGCCTACCATTGTCCCCAGGAGGTCGATCGCGCCTTGGGGAGAGATGAGGGGACACTGGATTTCACCTTTGGCAATGGCGGTGAGGAAGCCTGCTTTGACGTAGGCGGCTTCGTCTACTCCGGGAGGGACGCGATCGCGCAACATCATTAGGAGTTCTTCTTTCTCCGCTTCGGGCGGGTTTTTCAGCAGTTCGCACAGTTGAGAGGTTTGTTGCGCGTCGAGGGGAAGGGGCGGAATTCCGAGGGCAGCTCTTTCGGCGACGTGCTGGCGATAGGCTTCTAACATTTTTGCGTTTTTCCTGGTTGTTGGGTTGTCTATAGGGTAGGATAGCCCGGAACTAAAGTTCGGGCTAAAAGCTTAAGTCAGTTGAAACTGACTGGGAGGTTTACTCAGCTAACTCCTCTTTTTAAAATTGTTACAAAACCTGCGCAATTTCAGCAATATCTGTTAATTTGCTGTCAATGTTACCTGACTTTTCCTCAATACGGGGTTGCAATTTACACTAAACTCTGTATTTTTTCGGTCAAATGGATTGCTTTCGCGTGATTTCTACGGCGATTTTCCCGTTAAAGTTGGGAATGGGGGCGTTGGGTTTGGTGAGGGTGACGCGGACTTGCTGGACTTTATCGAGTTGGAGGATGGCATCGGCGATCGCGCCTGCTAAACTTTCGATGAGGGAAAATTTGGAGGTTTGCACGAGGTGTTGCGTCTGCGCGATCGCCTCTCGGTAGTCGAGGGTCTCTTCGATGTTATCGCTTTGGGCGGCTTTGCTCAAGTCCACCGCGATCGCGAGATCCACTTCAAACCACTGTCCTAAAACCCGTTCTTCTGCTAAAAATCCCGTGTAACCGTAGGCGCGAATTCCCCTGAGCTGAATGGAGTCCATTAGTTTAGTACAAGCACTTTAACATAATTATGACGCGATTTTGTACGGTTTTCGGTTTAAAATTGAAGTCAGGGCTAACCGATAAGAGAAGTTTGAGATGGGATAGCACTACTGATGGACGGAATAGGGCTACTGCGATCGCAACAAGCCGATTTTATCAAAAGACTTCAAACCGGTCATCTGCTACACTGCGATTTGACCGGATATCACAGCGAATTAACGGTCATTTCTGGGGAAAAATTGAGGCAGTTGCGGGATTTTTGCTGGGACATGGCAGAAAAATACAAACGAACGGCTTCGGTGCGCACTGTTTTTATTAACAATTTGAAGGGGAAGTTGGGAGAAGAGGTGATTCGGGCACGTTTAGGCGATCGGATTTCTGAAGTGGACTATGAGAGGAAAGTTGGCGGCGATGGGAAGATTGATTTTGTGCTAACTGCTAATCCAAAGATTGGCATCCAAGTTAAGGCCCGTTACGGCACTCTCGATGAAGTACAATGGCAATTTACCTTAGAAGAAATTAAAAGAAATACAGTTTTGGTCTGTGTTTTGCTCCAAGAGCAAGTTAGTGAAGCCCAAAGTCAGTATAATCTTGTTTTTGCTGGATTCATGGGCGCTGAATTAATTGAGACTGATGCTGAAATATCGAGATTTACCATCCAAGATTTGTTATATAGCGGAGGATTGCCAAAATATTTAGAAATTTTTGAGAATCGGAAACAATTATTCAATAGTTATCGAGGTATAAAGCAAAAAACAAATGCCGATTTTAATAATTTAAATTGTTCAAAATTATGGAATAAATTACTTGATGAAATTTATACAGAACCATTTCATTTTTTCTTTAGTGAATATTGCAATTTAATAAGTTTTGATACGCGTAGCAATATTGCTATTATTGAGGTTGCAAGCCAATCTTTGATGCAATTAGCGCAAAACAAAGAGTCAATTATAATATTTGCTTTCCAAAGAGTTCTAAATCACTCAGTTAAAATAAAATTTCAAGTAAAACATGGAGAAAATTCTGAATTACAACCTGCGCCAAATCAATTTGAAGTACCAATTAAAATTGACGACAATAAAGAGTGGAGAATAGGAGATATTGTTATTCATGATGTTTTTGGAGTCGGAGAAATAACACATATTTTCGGCGATCCAAGTTACACGAATTTAGGAATAAAATTTTATAAATTTAGAATGAAAATTATCGATCCAAAAGCTGAAAAAGCGCAATTGAAAAGAATAAAATCGAACTCACTTCAAACAAATATTTAGACTCCAGAGAAAAAAGTCAGATATCTTTATGGATGAAAGGTTTAGCATCTTTCCCCGAATACATTGCTGCAATATGTCCCTCTCCCGTAAGCTGATACTTATAAGTCACTAACCCTTCCAACCCCACCGGACCGCGCGGGGGCATTTGTTGGGTACTGATGCCTACTTCTGCGCCAAAACCATAGCGAAATCCGTCGGCGAAACGAGTCGAACAGTTGTGATAAACACCTGCTGCATCGACTCGATTTAAAAACATTTCTGCGGTTGTTGAATTCTCAGTCGCAATTGCATCGGTATGTTTTGAACCGTAGGTATTAATATGCGCGATCGCGTCTTCCGTTGAGTCTACGATTTTAACGGCTAAAACTAAATCGCTGTACTCGGTTGACCAATCTTCTTCGGTTACAGCTTTAACGTCAATCCATTCTAACGTTCGTTCGTCTCCTCGCAATTCAACGTCGGGCATCGCTGCTGCCAATTGAGGTAAAAAGTTGGGCGCAATTTGCTTGTGAACGAGTAAGGTTTCAATAGCATTACAAGCCGCCGGATACTGAGTTTTTGCGTCAATTGTAATTAAAATTGCTTGTTCTAAATTAGCCTCTGCATCAATATAAAGATGACAAATTCCGTCAGCGTGTCCGAGGACGGGAATCCTCGTATTATCCTGGATATAGCGAACGAAGGAGTTAGAACCGCGCGGAATAATTAAATCGACATATTCATCTAATTCTAATAAAGCGCGAATTTCTTCTCTCGTGACGAGTAATTGTACCGCTTCGGGGTCAACTTTTGTTGTCGCCAACCCTTCGCGAATTGCTTTGGTTAGCACTTGACAAGAACGAGTCGCCTCTTTTCCCCCTTTGAGAATTACGCCGTTGCCCGATTTAATTGCGAGGCTGGTAATTTGAATTAATGCTTCGGGACGCGCTTCAAAAATAATGCCTAAAACGCCTAGCGGACAGGTGACGCGCTTGAGAATTAATCCCTCGTCCAATTCTCGATGGATTTGTACGGTGCCGATGGGATCGGGAAGTTGGGCAACATCGCGAATGCCCGCGATCGCGGCCTTCAATTTCGACTCTCCTAGTTGCAAGCGGGCGTACAATGCTTGGGGGATACCCTCTGCTTTTGCCCTTTGACAGTCTGCCTCGTTCGCGGCGAGAATTTCGCGAGTGCAAGCTTCAAGGGATCGCGCCATCGCCTCGAGCGCCCGGTTTCGTTCCGTTTCCCTAAGAACGGCTAGTTGCTGCGCGCCAGAACGGGTGGCTCGAGCAATTTGGGTTAAGGAGAGTGGATTTTGAGTGGCAACCATTGCGATCGAGAGCGAAGATGTTCGGGGAATATTGGCAATTTTAGCAAAAACGGGGCATCGACGCGATCGCGCCACGGCATCGACACATTTGACTTGTACCGTTTTCCAAAAATCGTGCTACACCCTTTACCGTTACCCGTAATTACTCGACTGGTTGCCGGCAATTATTTATTTAAATATCGGTAATCACTGAATTGACCGCTGATTATCACTTAAGTGACAATTGATTTTGATAAAAAATAGCAACTTCTTATCAAAAATCCGTACTTTAAAGGGTTTTTGAAAGAGCTAAAGATAACCTAAAACCTAAAATCTAAACCCTAAAACCGAGTTGAAAAACTATTAAGATTTAGTCCGGATCGAGCGCTGGCTAATTCGTACGGTAACTCATCAGCGATTAAGAGTGTTTTCCCTTATGAAATTTACGGGTGATTTGATGAGTGCTACTGGCGTAATGGCTCTATTGATGAGCGCGCAATTCGGTTCTATACTAGGTCTGGAAAAACTGAGCTTAAGTTTTAATTCTCGCTTTAATATTGGCTGTTGCAACGTTACCGCAATACTGCCGACCGACTTAGCGAATTCCTACGACCCGCCCGATCGCGGCAGTCCCGATCGCACCCAAGGATCGGGCAGTCGGGTTTAGTTAATAAACAGCAATCAGTAATCAGTAATAGGTTTTAGGTTTTAGAACCAATGACCAATGACCAATGACCAATGACCAATGATTACCAACAATACCCGTGTCCCAACACCTGATAAACGCGACGTTGCTCGAACAAATCGACGAGATCCCGGTTGATTTTGCCTTGTTCTGCTTCTTCGCGCAAAATGTTCAAGACAACATCAGTTGGCAGAGGACGCTTATAAGGGCGGTCGGCAGCAGTGAGGGCATCATAAATATCAGCAACAGTCATCATTTGAGTTTGAATGGGAATTTCACTCCCTTTCAACCCGCGAGGATAGCCGGTTCCGTCGAGCTTTTCATGATGGCCGTAGGCAATAGAGGGGATATTTTCTAAGTCTTTTGTCCACGGAATTCGCTTGAGAAATTCGTAGGAATGGCTGACGTGAGCTTCAATAGCGAGACGTTCGGTGGGTGTCAGATTACCTCGAGGGAGCATTAATTGTTCGATTTCAGTTGCAGTTAATAGGGGTTTGAGTTCGCCGTCTATATCTCGATAGGTGTATTCGGCTAAAGCGCTGAGTTCTTGGAACGCTTCTTCAAAAAAGTTTTCAAATACTTTGTGCTCGAGGGCTTCCGGTTCGTTAACCTGTTCGATAAGGGTACAATATTTTTGGAGTTTGGCGATCGCCTCTTGGAGTTCCTCATCCAACTTGCTCAAATTTTGGCAGCAATCGCAAGTGTCTTCAGCCGAACCCTGATGTTCGCTCCAGCGGGGATGGGTTGAAAGGTGCTGAAACTTCTTTTGAGCGCATTCCATCTCTAAGGTGCGTTGAACCAGGGCAAAGCGGGCTTTAATGACTTCCAATTGACCTGGATACAATTTTTTGCGCTTATTTAAAATCGCCTCGGGTACGCCAATTTTACCGAAGTCGTGCAAAAGGGCAGCGTAGCGAATTTCTTGAATTTGGCGATCGTTGAAGTAAAATCGCCGCAGCGGTCCGATGTCGGCAAGATTCATTTCTTCGCCTAAGCGCACGGTGAGTTCGGCGACTCGTTCTGAGTGTCCGCGCGTGGTGGGATCGCGGGCTTCAATAACTTCTACAGAAGCCTTGACAAAACTTTCAAAGAGGTGTTCGATACTATCTTGCAGCAAGTTGCGTTCGATGGAAATTGCGGCTTGAGAAGCCAGCGATCGCACGATTCGTTCTTCCCACTCCGTATAAGGCAGCGTCATTTCTAAGGCATTTGCAGGGGTAATTTTGATGCCGGGACGGACTTTGCGATTAATTAATTGCAATACGCCAATGATTTCTCCCCGGGCATCTTGCATCGGCAGCACGAGGATCGAACGAGTTCGATAGGCAAAGTTGCGATCGAAATGCTGGTCGAGTTTGTAGGGCAAACCGGACAGTAAGTTGTAGGCATCGGGCAGATTTAAGCTTCTTTGGGTTAGTGCAACATAACCGGCTAAGCTTTCTTGGGTGAGGTCGATGGCAAATTCTTGGAAAGAACCAATTTCGGGTAAGGAGTCGTTTTGCGCAACTTTAAAGATTAGCTTTGGCGTTTTCTGCGTTTTATCAAGCAAATAGACGCTTCCGGCATCGCTGCACGTAATTTCGCGGCTTTTGCTTAAAATGAGATCGAGTAATTCCCCTAAATCCTGACTCCCGGATAGGGCTGTTCCAATCGATAGCAGCTTTTCGATTAGTTCGACCCGTTCGTCTACAAAAGCTGCACTTAAGTCTTTACTTTCAACAATTACGTTGGGGGAATTCGATGGGATCATGAGTTGCTAGAATTAATAAATGCCGAGCAGGGGATTTGGAGTTGCGATACAATTTTCCCTAATCTACCTTCATTTTTAGATTTCGCGCCCAACGCAACCCTCAATCGTCGGGGCCTGTTTCGAGTTCGAGATTTTGTTTCAAGTGGGGTGAGGACGAGGGAAACTGTCCTCGAGCCTGAGAAACTGTCGCAAGGGCGAGAAAATACTTCCAAACCCATATTTTTGAAAAGACCAGTAGATGCACGGCTTTTGAGCGATCGCTCTTATTGTAGCGACAGTTTTGACCCTCATCACTCGTTTTATCGGAATTGCTCATTTTTGGACTCGGCCGCGATCGCCTGGGTGTAAATTTCTGAAACAATCCCTTGACCTTACTGGATTGGACTTGCCATTCTTAATGTAGAGTCAATTTGTAGCTTTCACTACAGAAAATAATTGATTCTTACACTTGTCCTGGGCGAGGAAGAGAGAAGCGCTGCGCGCGTGCCTTGAAACTCGCTCGGTTCTGGCATCCGAATTGCAGGAGAGAAAAATGAACGTTCTTCGCGTTGCACCCCATAAAACCCCAACGGTCTCGATGTCCAACCCGACCTGTTTGCTCCCCAAGGGAGCGTTTCCAAGAGCGAATCAATGGGTCAGGCTGTTAGAATTGCCCCATCCGTTGAGTTACGATGAGGCGCTGTTGCTGTGCCAGCAGTCCGAGGAGGAATGGGTTGTTTGGATCCCTGACTGTGGCGAGGCAATTCTCAAGACGACTCAATTTTGTTAGTTGGCGTTGGGTTTAGATTCCTTTGAGGGAAAAAAGGCAGTTTGAATTCCCAACGCGACTAAACCCACGCTGACAAAGCCGAAAACTCCCGTTCCCAGGGCAGTTACCCCAACGACGAGGGTCCGCACGGCTATGGAGATTCTCAGGGCTAATTCGCTGGAAGTGGTAGGCGGTTTGGCGGCAAAGGTTTGGGCAATGGAGGCAGTTAGGGAGTACATCGCGATCGCTAAAGCCGCTGAAATCAGCGCGCCCAGGAGACAGCGTCCGAGGGTAACTTTGGGTTTATCGGAATTGGGTTGAGGGTCGGGTGAAGCAGGCAAATCGCTCATAACGGGTTCAAAAATAGGTAGCTTTATTGTAAATCGCGTTCTCGTACCTTTTTTTAAAGAATTGAACAAGTTTTATGTGAAGTTCGCTGCCTTACAATTTACGATTCACGAAAAGGACGCGAAGATCGCTTCCCGCGTCAAGGTGAGTTTCTCCTGGCGGCACGACGGCGAGTCCGTTGGTTTGGGCGAGATTGATGAGGTTGCCGGAACTGTGACTGCCCCCTGCTAGGGAGAATTCGTATGTTCCTTCAATATTGTGGAGTTGGCCCCACAGATAAGTTTCTCGGGTTTTTGTGCCTTTGAGTCGCGATCGCGATCGCGCCTTGACAAATTCGCACCCCCACGGAGGGGCTAAACCCGATAGTTTTTGTAGTGCCGGTTGCACGAAGCGCCAGCAACTCACAAGGGCGGAAACGGGGTTACCCGGAAGTCCGAAGTAGGGACAAATTCTCTCGTTGCGGTTGAAGGTGGCGACGGTGAGGGGCTTTCCCGGTTTGACGGCAACCGAACGAATGTGCATCTCTGCGCCCAGTTCGTCTAACAAGGTTTGGATGTAATCGCGATCGCCGACGGATACGCCCCCCGTAGAGAGGACGACATCGCACGTGGCAACGGCGCGTTCGATGGCTGCTTTGAGGCGATCGCGACAGTCTTCGACAATGCCCAAGGGAACCGGAATGCCTCCGTTTTGGGCGACGAAGGCGGCGAGGGCATATTGGTTGGAATCGACGATTTGTCCGGGTTCCAAGGCGCGATCGGGCGCGACTAATTCGTCGCCGGTGGAGAGGAGGGCAACCGTCGGGCGGCGATAAACCTGGAGTTGCGTCTGTTGGGCGGCGGCTAATATGGCGACTTCGGGTGCGCCGAGTTGAATTCCGCCTTGGAGGAGGGGGGTTCCCGCTTGATGAAAGGAACCGCGATGGCGTACGAAGTCTTGGGGTTGGGGCGGTTGGAGAATGACGACGCGATCGCCTTGTCGTTCTGTATTTTCTTGGATAACAATTGTGTCTGCTCCTTGGGGTAAAATTGCACCGGTGAAAATGCGCGCGGCTTGACCGGTTTGTACTGTTTTTTTCGGGTTGAATCCGGCGGGAATTTCTTCGATAATTTCTAAGGATGTCGGACACTCTTGGACATCGCCATAGCGAACCGCATAGCCGTCCATTGCTGAATTGTTCCAGTGGGGAAAGTCGAGGGGACTGATAAGGGTTTGGGCGAGGATTTTTCCTGCCGCTGCTTCGAGGGGAATACTTTCGCTATCTTGGCTTTTGTCGAGGGGGGAAATGAGGTTGAGAATGGTTGTTTCTGCTTCTTTAACCGAGTGCATGAAAGGGGAATCTTGTGTCAATTTTTTCTTGCTTTTTTTCGAGATTCGGGATACTATTATTTTATAATGGGAATATTGACCTTTGACAACAAATGCAAATATTTCCATTATTTAAATATAATATCATCGGTAAGAGCGAAAAGCAAGCGCCAAATTTTAATAAAAATTCCTTTTTCATTAAACTTCACTGCGATCGAATTGAAACTAAACCTTTCGAGTCAAAGTCCAATCCAAGAACCGCTTCTTCGACAGCTCAAAAGTGCTAGTCTACCTCTTAAAGTTATTCGGATTTCAAAAAAGCCTTTCCTTCCGGGAAAAGTAGATAGACTAAAACATTAATTATTTATTCTTCGTCCTTAGTTTTCTGCAACCGGTATAATCAATAACCAAGACTAGCAAGCCAATGATCCCATAAGAGTGAGAAGCGTAAAAAGATACTAGAAGGGGAGAGAAAGATGAAGTTAATAGTTTAGCTCCCCAGAAAACGAACGACCAACGACCAAGGTTTTAGGTTTTAGAATCAAGAACCAATGACTAATGACCAACGACAAATGACAAATGACAAATGACAAATGACCAATAAACCCTTTCCCAAAGTCCCCTTCGACCGCCGAACCTACGCCTTCCTCATCGACTTTATCGCCGTGTGGCTGCTCAGCGCAATGGCAGGACCTTGGTTGTTGCAAGCGATCGCCTTTATCGTCAGTTGGTACGGACTGAGAGTAGCGTGGACCTCGCGCAACCAAGGACAAAGCTTAGGGGCGTGGGCGATGGATCTCAAAGTTCTCGATTTTCGGTTTCGGCGCGTTCCCGATCTCGTTACCCTCACCAAACGCGAAGGCATCCTGGGCGGTGCCGCCCTCCTCGCGATGGCAGGGCTCAACCTCTTCTTTGCCAACTCCTTCACGACGCTACTTCTCGTCGCACCGCTGCTAGCCGACTGTGGGGCAGCCTTTGCCGACGAACAATACAATCAGGCATTTCACGATCGCCTATCGGGAACCCTGCTCGTCCAAACCAAGCGAGGCTTCTCCCTCGACCTGCGCCTCAAAAAATGGCTTGATGAAATAAAGTATCGTATGCGAAGATAGTAAATCGCGTCGTAGGGGCGGGGTAACCCTGTCCGTACAAAATAAAATCCAACAGCGCTAATCGCAACCCCGATAACTATGGCCAGCAAAAAGGGCGTAAGGCTCATCATCACGTTAGAATGCACCGAATGTCGCACCAATCCCGAAAAGCGATCGCGCGGCGTTTCCCGTTATACCAGCAGCAAAAACCGCCGCAACACCACCTCCCGGCTCGAGCTGAAAAAATTCTGCACCCACTGCAACACACATACCGTCCACAAAGAAATCAAATAATTCACCTCCAAGAACCATGCCCTACTTTCGCAAAAGACTCTCCCCCATCAAACCCGGCGATCCCATCGACTACAAAGATGTCGAACTGCTGCGCAAATTCATCACCGAACGAGGCAAAATCCTGCCGCGTCGAATCACCAACCTCACCACCCAGCAGCAAAAAGATCTGACCGAAGCCATCAAACGAGCGCGCTATCTCGCCCTATTGCCCTATGTCAATGCAGAAGGATAGAACACTCAAACACTTCTGCGGTTAATCGAGTCAAATCCCAATGCACTTGGATCGCAGAGCGCGTAATATAGTTAAACTAAACAAAATTGACAATTGACTAGGGAAGAAAAAAACAGGTGGAGAAGGGAACGCTGATCGAATTTAGAGTCCAAGGCGATCGTCGTCTCGCCGTAGCCGATCGCCCAGAAGGCAAAAAAAATTGGATCGTTATCGACGAAAGAGGTCAGTCCCATTCCCTTCGTCCCCAGCGCATCGAATACGCCGTCACAGGCGAGACCTACAAACCCTCGGATATATCCCAATTTCTCGCAGACATCCAAGATTATCTCGACCCCTCCTCCCTAGAAGTCGCTTGGGAATTATTAAGCGAAGAAGGAGTCGGCGCAACGCCAGTCGAACTGGCCCAACTGCTCTTTTCCGACACCAGTCCTTCCCCCTGTTACGCCGCCCACCTGCTGCTGTCGGAAGACAAAATTTACTTCAAGAAAAAAGGCGAAACCTACGAACCTCGTTCCGCCGCCCAAGTCGCCGAAATTAAGCATCAACTCGAAGTCGAAGAAGAGCGCAACCGCGAAAAAGAAGAATTTTTCCACCACCTTCGACAAGCCCTAGCGGGAGAAGAAATAGAGTGGCAGCCGAGCGATCGCACGCGCCTAGAAGCCCTCGAAAAACTCGCCCTCAACCCCGAACAAACCCACCGCCTCGCCCAAGATACCCTCGTTGCCGTCGAGCGCTCGCCCACCGCCGACCAAGCCTTCGACCTCTTAGTGGAACTCGGCTGGTGGAGTTCCCACGAAAACCTATTCTTGCGTCGCAGTTCGTATCCCATCCACTTTCCGCAGAAGGTCCTTGACGTGGCACAGCAAATCTTGCAGTCTCCTCCCCCCGATCGCGATCGCGAGCGCCTGGACTTAACGCATCTGAAAGTTTACACCATCGACGACGAAAGCACCCGCGAAATCGACGATGGCTTAAGCGTCGAATTTGAGGGAGAAGGCACCGCCAAACTGTGGATTCACATCGCCGATCCCACCCGCCTCGTGTCCTTGGGCGACGAACTGGACTTAGAAGCGCGCCGTCGCAGCACCAGCCTCTACCTCCCCACCGGTACCATCTCCATGTTCCCCCAAGAACTGGCCACCGGACCGATGAGTTTAGTCCAAGGGCGAGTCTGTCCCGCCCTCAGTTTTGCCGCGGTTCTCGACGAAACTGGGGGGGTAAGGGATTACAGCATCCACTCCAGCCTAATCCAACCCACCTACCGCCTCACCTACGACGACGCAGACGAAATGATCGAGTTGGGCATCACCGCCGAACCGGAGATCGAAACCCTAGCCGCAGCCGCCAAATTGCGACGATCCTGGCGAAGTTCCCAGGGTTCTATTGACATTCGGATGCCCGAAGCTTCTATTAAAGTTAAAAACGACGACGAGATTTCCATTGAAATCCTAGACGACTCGCGATCGCGCCAACTGGTAGCAGAGATGATGATCTTGGCCGGGGAAATTGCCGGACGCTACGCCCGCGATCGCAATATACCCCTTCCCTTTCGCGGCCAACCCCAGCCCGAACTACCCAGCGACGAAGAACTCCTCCAACTCCCCGCCGGACCGGTGCGCTTCTGTGCCTTGCGCCGCTGTATGCCCCGCAGCGAAATGGGAACCGTCCCCAACCGTCACGCCGGACTGGGCCTGGAAACTTATACCCAAGTTACCTCTCCCATTCGCCGCTACACCGACCTTTTGGCTCATTTTCAACTCAAAGCCCACCTGCGAGGCGATCCCTTGCCCTTTGAAGCCTTTCAACTACAAGACATCCTTTACAGCGTCATCTCCTCAGCCCAAGAAGCCTCCCTCGTCGAACGTCAGACCAACCGCTATTGGGGGTTAGAGTATCTCCGTCGCCACGGCGATCGCGTCTGGGGCGCGATCGTGTTACGTTGGTTGAGAGAGGATGACAATCTCGCCTTAATTTTGCTCGAAGAATTGGGTCTCGAACTCCCCCATCGACTCAACCGTCCGATCGCGTTAGGCGATCGCCTGAACGTCCAAGTTACCAGCGCCGATCCCCGTCAGGATCTCATTCGCTTCCGGGAGTTTTTGTCCCAGGAAGCAGCAACGGTAACGAACTAAATCGGGATCGACAGCGGCGTTTCAAAATGTTCCTGTCTCCTCAGATGAATGAGTGCAGTTCGCTGAGCGAGTTGTTCGCCTCAAGTCAAATCAATCGTAAATAGTCATAATTTTTATTTCTGCGCAGAAGCAAAATTAGTGGTTGAAAACAATTTAACGTCTTCTATTCCCGACTTTAAGCCTTGTCAGATTATCTGCTTAGAACATGGCGAAACTTGTCTTTATGCCGAAACTATTCAAATCGTTTACGAACGTCAAATGTGTTGGGTTCGTCCCCTGCTTCTCGCTAAAAGTGTCCCAACGACCGCGACCCGGGAAATTTATGACCTGCGCCAGAGCGCCGATCTGGTTTGGCCCATCGCCTTATTCCGTCCCGCCTTGGATACCGAAGCGATCTTCCTACTCGAACAACTCCCTACTTTGGGTGTTAATACCGAAGACCTTCAGACGGCGCGCCAGCAACTTCGTTCTTTCTTACAGCAGGTGTGGCAAGCAGGGAAATTGGCCAGCAGCGATCGTCAATCGATACGCTAACCGTACGCTGCCTCTCCGACAGCAGCTTGGTCGAGCGATTTGGTAGGATATAAGTGTTTTGACCTTTTGGAATTTAACTTTCTGGTGTTTTTGCGTAGATATGCTAGAGAGAACACTCAAAAAGAAACTAATCGTGTCAATATTTGAAGACTATTTTCTAAATTTATCCTGAAATTTTTGTAAAAACCAGGAAAGGGGGAGTATCGAAAGCTACAGAAGACAGAGTGTGAAGAAGCCCCTCTTGCAAGAGGCAGGAGATAGAGGGATGAAGTGACGGGCCGGGGAATGCCGGATTGAGTTGAGACATGAGGCATTCGTTGTGTTTGAAGGCACTGAAAATGGAGGACAACAGGCAATAGGCAAAAGACCAATGACGAATAACCAATGACGAATAACCAATGAATAAACTTTTCATTATTTGCATTGACGACGAACCTTTAATTCTCGAAAGCTTAAAAATACAACTGAGAGAAGCTTTAGGAAAAAACTATTATATCGAAACGGCTGCCAGTGGCTCGGAAGCCTTAGAGTTAGTTGAAGAAATATTAGAAGAAGAACATGAAATCGCTGTGGTTGTTTCCGATTATATTATGCCCGACCTTAAAGGAGATGAAGTCTTAAAACGCATCCACGAACTCTCTCCGAAAACCCTAAAAATCATGCTCACCGGCCAAGCCGATCTCAAAGCAATTGAAAATACAATCAAACACGCCAAGTTATATCGTTACATGGCAAAACCGTGGGCAGGCGAAGATTTAAAATTAACAGTAACCGAAGCCATTCACAGTTATTTACAAGATAAAAAACTAACTCAGAAAACTCGAGAATTAGAACAAGCCAACCGCGAACAAGCCGAATTAATCAGTCAACTGCAAGAAAATGAAAGTCGCTTGCAACAGTTCCTCAACGCAATGCCCGTGGGCGTGTTTATCGTCGATGTGCGAGGAGACGTTCAATACATCAATTCTCGCGCCGAACAACTCTTAGGACAATCCCAAATTGAAATATCGGCAGCGAGCGAGCTGAGAGAAAGATATCGTCTCTATTTAGCAGCAAGCGATCGCGTCTACCCCAAAGAGCGAGATCCCCTCCTCCTGGCCCTGCAAGGGGAAAGCGCGACAGCCGACGACATGGAAATTCGCAAAGAAACCGAAACCATCCCCTTAGAAGTGTGGGGCAAACCAATCTACGATCGCGACGGCCAAGCCATCTACGCCATCGCCGCCTTTCAAGACATTAGCGAACGCAAACGAGCCGAAAGCGTCCTCGCCGACTACAATCATACCCTCGAGCGAGAAGTGCAAGAGCGCACCCTCGCCCTCCAACAAGAAGTCGTCGAACGCCAGCGCGCCGAAGAAGCCTCGCGCCTGTCGGAAGAGAAATTTGCTAAAGCCTTTCGCTCCAGTCCCAACGCTATTACCCTCGTCAACCTCAGCGACGGCAAACACCTCGAAGTCAACGAAACCTTTTGCCAGTTAACCGGTTACCGGCCCGAGGAAATTTTGGGTCGGTCTGCCGTCGAACTTAACCTATGGATCGATGCCAACGATCGCGATCGCTTCTTTGAACAACTCCAACAAGGCAAAGCCGTACGCAACTACGAATTCGACTTCCGTACCCGCGCCGGAACCACCAGAACCGCCCTCCTGTCAGCCGAAATCATCGAACTCAACGGACAAAAATATCTCCTCTCCATTTCCAGCGACATCAGCGAACGCAAACAAGTGGAAGAAGCCCTGCGCGCCAGCGAACGGGAAATTAGAACCCTCGTTGCCAATATTCCCGGCCTCGTCTATCGCTGCTTATGCGATCGCGATCGCACTATTGTTTTTATGAGCGACATCGCCCGACACATCACCGGCTACCCCAGCGACGACTTTCTCAACAACCAAGTCCGCAGTTGGGCCAGCCTCATCCACCCCGAAGACAAAACCGCCGCCCTCAACGCCCTCGAAGTCGCCGTTGCCAACCGACGGCCCTTCGTCCTCGAATACCGCCTCCTCCACGCCTGCGGCGAACCCCGCTGGGTTTCCGAACGCGGCCAAGGCGTATTCGCCCCAGACGGACAACTGTTGTGGCTGACGGGAGTCATTGTTGACATCACCGCTCAGAAACAAGCCGAACAAGCCTTGCAGCAGAAAAACGAAGATTTGGCCCGCGCGCTGCAACAGCTTAAAGCCGCCCAAAACGAACTCATTCAAGCCGAAAAAATGGCCTCTCTCGGTCAACTGATCGCCGGAGTTGCCCACGAAATCAACACCCCAATGGGCGCAATTCGTGCCTCAGTCGGCAACATTTCCACCTCCCTCGATAACTCCCTGCGCCTGCTGCCCCAACTCTTGCAGCGCCTCGAACCCCATGAGAGGGCTGACTTTTTCACGCTAATCGAAGCCAGTTGTCAAACCAGCGAACCCATTTCCTTCCGCGAAGAACGCAAGCGCAAACGCGCCCTGACGAAAGAACTGGAAGGCAGGGGAGTTGAAGAGGCAGCAGATTTGGCCAGTCAATGGGTTCAACTCGGTGCAGACGGCGGAATCGAGCGCTTCTGGTCCCTATTGCAATCGCGCGATCGCCAACTCATCCTCGAAACCGCCTCCAACCTTGTCATTCAACACAACAATAGCGAAAATATTAAACTCGCCGTCGAACGCGCTGCCAAAATCGTTTTTGCCCTCAAAAGTTATGCCCGCCAAGACGACTCCGGCCAAATGACCAGGGCAGACGTAACTCAAGGCATTGATGTCGTCCTCACCATTTACCACAACCTCCTTAAGCGAGGCATCGAAGTCAACAAAACTTATCAAAACGTTGTCCCCATTCTCTGCTACCCCGAAGAACTCAATCAAGTGTGGACTAACCTCATCCACAACGCCATTCAAGCCATGAACGCCGTCGGTCGCCTAGACATCGACATTTCCCCCCAAGGCGACGGACTCCTCGTCGAATTCACCGACTCCGGCCCTGGCATTCCACCCGAAATCCAGGATAGAATCTTTGAACCCTTCTTCACCACCAAACCCGCAGGAGAAGGAAGCGGACTCGGTTTAGATATCGTTCGCAAAATCGTGGACAAACATCAGGGCGACATCCACCTAAAAAGCGAACCCGGACGAACCACGTTTGGTATATGGCTGCCTGCCCATCCCCCAGGAGAGCAGAAATAAGACCATTTTCGCGCAAAAGGATGTCCCAAAAGACCGACACCAGAAGCTAATTTGAGACCAAGCTCGATAAATTAAGTATAAAGAATGTCAAAAAAAATCATCTTATGCGTAGACGACGAACGAATCGTTCTAACCAGTTTGCGAGACCAGATCGCCCATAACTTCGATGCAGACTACGGCTGCGAACTCGCAGAAAGCGCTGAAGAAGCGTGGGAAATCATTGAAGAATTGCAGCAGGAAGATGCAGTTGTTTTAATTATTGTTTCAGATTGGCTAATGCCTCATATGAAGGGCGACGAATTTCTCATCCGCGTTCACCAAGACTTTCCTAATATCGTTAAAGTCCTTCTCACCGGTCAGGCAGAAGACGAAGCGATCGAACGAACTCGCCAATATGCCAATCTCCACCGCTATCTTCCCAAACCCTGGGACGAGAAAACTCTCATTGAAGTTCTCAAATCAGGACTGGAGGAAATGAATGAATAAAGACACAATTATTTGTGTAGACGATGAAAAAATGGTTCTGACCAGTTTGAGGGATCAACTCGCTCAACAAATCGCTCGCAACTACGATGTTGAACTGGCAGAAAGCGCTGAAGAAGCCCTTGAAATTATCCAAGAACTCGAAGAAAGTAACATTGAAGTTCCTCTCGTCATTACCGACCAAATAATGCCGGGAATGAAAGGGGACGAATTATTGATAGAACTGCATAAAAACCGTCCTGAAATCCTCAAAATCCTCTTAACCGGTCAAGCCAGCGCCGAACAAGTCGGAAATGCCGTCAATAAAGCTAATCTCTACCGCTATATTGCCAAACCTTGGGAAGCAACAGACTTGATTTTAACCGTAAAAGAAGCATTATTGAGCCATGCTCAAACCAAAAAACTAACTCAGCAAAACGAAGAGCTGAAACAGTTAAATGCTTCCTTAGAACACAAAGTTTTCGAGCGAACTGCCGAACTGGTAGAGGCAAAGAAAGTTGCAGAGATTGCCAATCAAGCTAAAAGCGAATTTCTGGCAAATATGAGCCACGAGCTGCGAACGCCACTCAACGGAATTTTAGGATACGCTCAAATTCTGCGACGCAACCAACTTGCTTCTTCTAAGGAAAAAGAGGGGCTAGAAATTATTTATAAATGCGGAAATCATTTATTGGATTTAATAGAAGAAGTTCTAGATTTATCAAAAATAGAAGCTCAAAGATTTGAGCTGCACTTAACGACTTTTTCGCTACCTTCTTTCTTAGATGAAATTGTTGAAATATTTAGAGTGAAAGCAGAGCAAAAAGATATTAAGTTCGACTACCAAGTTCTCAACCAACTTCCAGCCGGAATCAAAGCCGATCAAAAAAGATTGCTCCAAATTTTGCTCAACCTTCTCAGCAATGCGATTAAATATACAGAACGAGGAAGCGTCATTTTCAAAGTCGGTACTTTAGTCGCAGGAGACGATATCAAAAGAAGCGATTCCGAAACTTATACCCTCCGTTTTCAGGTCGAAGATACGGGAGTTGGCATTGCCCCCGAGCAACTAGAAAGTATTTTCCTACCATTTGAGCAAGTTGGAGAAAGAGCGAAAAAAATTGAAGGTGCGGGATTGGGATTAGCGATTACCCAAAAACTCGCCGCCTTAATGGGAAGTCAAGTTTGTGTTGAAAGTTGCCTGGGAAGCGGGAGTACATTTTGGATCGACCTTGACTTTCCAATTGCTTTTCCCCAGAGAATCAGTCATGCTGTTCCCCTAGTTAACAATATCATTGGCTATGAGGGGTCGAGGCGAAAAGTTTTGGTCGTGGACGATCGCTGGGAAAATCGGCTAGTTTTAGTGAATATGCTTGCTCCCCTCGGTTTTGAAATGTTTGAGGCGGTAGATGGGAAAGAAGGGTTAGAAAAAGCCAGTCAACTTCAACCCGATTTAGTAATTACCGACCTAATTTTGCCGAAGTTAGATGGTTGGGAAATTACTCGCCAGTTGCGCCAGTCTCCGATACTGCAAGATATTATAGTTATTGCCTCCTCCGCAAGTGTTTTCAGTTCGGAACGTCAAAAGAGTAAAGAAGCGGGCTGTAACGATTTTCTCCCTAAACCCGTTCGCTTCGAGGAGTTGCTCGAAAAACTGCAAACGTACTTAAATCTCACTTGGATTTACGAACAGGAGGAGAACAACGGAGAAAAAAATGATTCGTCAACTCAGATTATCCTGCCACCATCAGAAGAACTCATCCTGCTTTACGATGCAGCGCTCAATGGCGATGTTTATGTCATCAAAGAAGAAGCGTATCGACTGCGAGAACTCGATGCTCGATACCAGACTTTTACAAGCCGAGTTTTGGAATTAGCAGATGCCTTTGAAGACGAAGAAATTGTGACCTTGATTGAGTCTCACCTGCCCTAATAACTGTAATGTCAACCCAGGAAAAATTTCGGATTTTACTTGTAGACGACAATCTTAATAATCTTAAATTGATTTCCGAGCTTTTGGTGGGGGCGGGGTATGAAGTCATTGTTGCCAAAACCGGCGAAAGCGGAATTAAAAAAGCAGAACGGACGATTCCCGATTTGATTTTGCTCGATGTGAGAATGCCGGGAATCGATGGATTTGAAACGTGCCGCCGCCTGAAAAGCTCGCCCCTGACACAGAGTATTCCGATTATTTTTCTAACGGCAGTTTCTAATACCGAATTGACGGATAAGCTCAAGGGTTTGAAGCTGGGAGCAGTGGATTTTATCACCAAGCCGATTCAGCCGGAGGAAGTGATAGCGCGCGTCGATGTTCACTTACGCTTGTACGCTTTGACGATGCAACTGAAAGAGCAAAACGAGCGACTGCAACTGGAAATTCAAGAGCGCCAGCGCGCAGAAATGGAAAGCAGTTTGATGTTGATGGTTTCCCAAGCGATTAACCGCGCGCCGGATTTACCTTCGGCGTTTGAGGCGCTTTTGTATTTGGTGTGTCAGTCGCTTCATTGGGTTTATGGAGAAGCGTGGATTCCCAATAAGGATGGGACGGTACTGCGTTGCATTCCGGGTCGGTTGTTAGATTCGGGGGTAGCCGCGTTTCAACAACAAAGTCAGGATCAGACCTTTGCGCGAGGCGTGGGGTTGCCCGGGCGGATTTGGGTATCGCAGCAGTCGGAGTGGATTGAGGATTGCTCGAGCCAGCCCGAGCGGTTTGTGCGTTCTGGGATGGCGCAGGCAGTGGGGTTGAAGGCGGCTTTGGGCGTTCCGATCGCGCTGGGGGCTCGCGAGGCGATCGCGGTTTTGGTTTTCTATAGTTACGAGCTACTATCGTACCAGACGCAGGTAGAGGAGTTGGTTCGGGCAGTGGCAACGCAAATTGCTTCGCTGATTCAGCGTAAAGAAGCAGAAGAAGCCAAGCGTTTGGCGGAGTTGCGCTACCACAATTTGGTGGAAAATGCGGTGGAGGGGATTTATCAGTCTACGCCTTCGGGCCGCTTTTTAAGCGCGAATCCAGCTTTGTCGAGGATGTACGGCTATGCTTCTCCTGAAGACTTAATGCAGTCGATTAAGGAAATTTCCCAGCAGTTATACGTAGATGCCGAGCGTCGTTCTGAGTTTGTGGCAGCGATGGATGTGGATAATGCGGTGACCGGCTTTGAGGCGCGAGTCTATCGCAAGGATGGGACGGCGATTTGGATTTCCGAAAGCGCGCGGGCGGTACGGGATTCTCAAGGAACGCTGTTGTATTACGAAGGGACGGTTTCCGATATTAGCGATCGCAAGCAGGCCCAAGAAACCCAGCAGCGCCTATTATTGAATATTTTACCCGAACCCATCGCCGTCCGCTTGCAGTCGGGCGAAAGTCCCATCGCCGATTATTTTGAGGAGGCAAGCGTTCTCTTTGCTGATTTAGTTGGATTTACGAGTTTTGCGTCGCAAAAAACGCCCGCACAATTAGTTGAAATGCTGAACGTCATTTTTTCTGAGTTCGACCAACTTGCCACTCAGTACGGTTTAGAAAAAATCAAGACCATTGGCGACAGTTACATGGTAGTAGGAGGTTTGCCCATACCCGACCCCGATCGCGCTGCCGCGATCGCGCGCATGGCCCTCGATATGCAAGCAACTTTAGCACAGTATAATCGCGAAACGCAGCAGAACTTGCAATTGCGCATCGGTATTCATATGGGTCCGGTGGTCGCTGGAGTTATTGGCATCAGTAAATTTAGCTATGACCTTTGGGGAGATACTGTCAATATCGCCTCGCGCCTGGAATCGAGCAGTCTTCCGGGCCGCATTCAAGTGACGGCGACCGTTCGCGATCGCCTCGGGCACCAGTTTTGTTTTGAAGAGCGAGGAACCATCGAGCTGAAAGGAAAAGGTCAAATGCTCGCCTACTGGTTAAAACCGGGCGAGGTCAAACCATGAGAGTTCCCTGAACTCAAGGGACGCGAACCCTTGAGGGGGTTACAGACCTCTCTTCCCACTTTGCGCTTTGACATTTATTTTCTATAATAAAGTGTGAAATCTTGAGATCGGGGTGCAGAACGCAATACATAGGAAGTTAGGTCGAGGGACGACGTGCATCTGCCCTTGACATTCGACTCCCCTCAGATTGTCAACTTATCCCCCTGCAAGGTCATTGTTAGCATCATGAGCAAAGATGTCGATCTGATCCAAAACCTTAGCCCCAGCGCGATGGATCGGATTCTATTCTATTTAGCATTCAGTGCCATGAGGACGAGCGGGCATCGACACGGCGCATTTTTAGATGCGGCAGCCACCGCAGCCAAATGTGCCATCTATGCCACCTATGTGGAACAGGGCGAAAATATTCGCATGACCGGACACCTGCATCACATAGAGCCCAGACGAGTCAAAGCAATTGTTGGAGAAATTAAACAAGCTTTGAGCGAAGGGACGCTTCTCAAAATGTTGGGTTCCCAAGAACCCCGCTATCTGATTCAATTTCCTTATGTTTGGTTAGAGAAGTATCCGTGGCAGCCCGGGCGATCGCGGATTCATTGTTCTAGCCTCGACGTGGAAGAAAAAGAGCAACTGGAAAAGAAACTCCCTAAAGGCATTCCCGATGCCCAACTGATTAACTCTTTTCAGTTTTTAGAACTCATTGAATATCTCCATCAACGTTCCCAAGAAGAGTTTGCGCCCGAACGCCAAATGCCGATGAGCGAAGCTTTGGCAGAGCATATTAAGCGCCGTCTCATTTATTCGGGAACGGTGATGCGAGTCGATCGCGCTTTTGGATTGCCGTTTTATGCTCTCACGCGGGCGAGTTATTCGCCAGTGGACCTCGAAGAGCGTACTTATACGACCATTGAGGAAACCGCTCGCTATTTTCGCCTGATGCGGGACTGGGCCGATCGGAAAAATAATGTGATGCGGGTATTAGAAACACTCGATATTCCCCCTGAATATCTAGAATACGCCAAGGAAGACCTGGACGAAACTATTCGGGCTTGGGCAGACCGGCACCACCGCGATGGGGGCAAACCTATGGTTTTACAAATGGTGTTTGGCGAACACGATGAGGAAGTCGATTGAGATTAACTTAAAATTGACTACAGTTTCCCCACCGAAAAATGGGTGGGGATTTTTAAAACCGAATCAGTATTTTCAATGAAAATTCGCCTTGCTTGCGAGGATGATGCCCATCGCCTCGTTCGACTTTCGGCACAACTTGGCTACCCGGCGACAGTCTCCCAAATGCAGCAGCGCCTTAAAACGTTGCTGCACCACGAAGACCATGCTATTTATGTTGCAGCGATCGGCAAGGAGGTTGTAGGCTGGGTTCACGTCCATCGCTGCGCGCTGGCGATCGCGCCGACCCTTGCTCTCATTTTTGCCCTAGCCGTCGATGAAAACTACCGTCGCCGCGCGATCGGGCGCAAACTGGTCGAACAAATCGAACAGTGGGCGCGCGATAAAGGCTGTCACAGCGTTCTTGTTCGTTCTAATATCATTCGACAGGACGCGCATGGTTTCTATCAACATTTGGGATATGTAAATATCAAGCAGTCGATGGTATTTCCTAAGTCTTTGTAGCATTTTCAAACGAAACGAAAACAGCGTTAAGATATTGCCTAGTTTCAATGATTTGTCGCTCGCCTTTAAATCTGTACGAATCTTTAATTACAGTATAGCGTTTCTAAATAAAATATCAACAGTATAAGAATATTTCCTACTTTTAGTAACTCCCCCAACTCTCTTGAATTCTCCCATTCTGAATTCTTCTATTCTCCCATTCTGAATTCTTCCATATATCAGATAATCTTGTGCAGCTCCCAGAGTTTCATAAAACATTGTAAATAAAAGTAAATTTTATCGTTCAACTCTAAGGCAGGTGTGGTAAGCCTTTCACCGATAGAGCGAAGAAAAAAAGGAGCTTTTCGGCCCCACAGTACCGATCCCCAACTCCCAAACTTCGTGATAGTCTGTTGCAGTTTGAGCAGACCCGCCGATCGGAAACCTGAAGAGCAACCGCGCATCGTCGCATCCAAACCGCTCGCTTTCGAGGAGGCATTCCCACCCAAAAACTCTATGAGCCACACACAATTCAACCGCATTGCCCGTTCCGTCCTCGCCACCAGCTTAGGTGCGGGGTTTGTCACCACAATCGCCAGCATAGGAACCCCCGCGATCGCGCAAACAGTTCCCGTTCCCCAAACCATCGCCTCAGACCGGCCTACCCCCTCGCCCGAAATTCCCCAAGGGGAAATTGCAGCCGCTACCACCAGCCTCACCCGGGTTTATTCTCATTCGTGGAGAAACAAGCCAGCCGCCACGCTCTACATCCGCAGCATTCCCGTCCTCACCTTCCTCAACAGCCAGTCAGCGGCTAAAACAACCTCCTCCTCTACAGACTCCACAGAAGCAGCCCTCACCCCCGTTCAGCGGGCTACCGATGCTGCCAACCGCTTCAACGCCCTCAATGGAGAAGACCTCGATGCCAGCGCCCTAACCGTCGGCTGGAATAGCGATCGCGAAGCCTATCTCATCACCCTCAACGACGAAGAATTGGCCGCGATCGACGAAACCACCATTTTGCCCGATACCACGCGCGACCTCACCCAAGATGCCCTCCAAGCCACCAACCGCCTGAGACGCTTGTTAGGCAACGCTCGACCTTTACAAACCAACGAAATTGCCCTGCGCCCCGAACCCATTGTCCCAGAGCAAGCAGTCGACAACGTTATCCGAACGCAACGAGGAATTGCTTCGTGGTACGGCCCGGGGTTTCACGGCCGCCGCAGCGCCAGCGGCGAACGCTTCAACCAAAACGCCATGACCGCCGCCCACCGCACCTTACCCTTTGGCACGCGGGTTCGCGTCATCAATCGCAATAACGGTCGCTCCGTCGTCGTGCGCATCAACGATCGCGGCCCCTTCATTCGGGGTAGAGTCATCGACCTCTCCGTTGGGGCAGCCCGAAAAATCGGGATGTACGGCAGCGGAATTGCTCCGGTAGAAGTTGAAGTTTTAGGGCGATAAAATCGGCGAAGGAATTGCGAATTAGATAAAGTAAGGGTGAATGTTGCAGATTCATAATTCGTAATTACTTGGAGGAGAAGGAAGCGTGCGACTCTTTAAAACGATCGCGGGTTTGCGAGCCGACCTGGGCGGGACTCGACCCGATCGCGACCTCGGCCTTGTTCCCACAATGGGAGCCTTACACGCCGGTCATCAGAGTTTGGTCGAGCGAGCTCGCGCCGAAAACGAGGTCGTCGTCGCGAGCATTTTTGTCAACCCCCTGCAATTCGGCCCGCAGGAAGACTTCCAACAGTATCCGCGCGCGATCGAACGGGACTGCCAGTTGTGCGAGCAGTGGGGAGTCGATGTAGTCTTTGCCCCCTCCGCCCAAGAATTGGGAGTCTGGGGAAATAACACCCTCGTCATTCCCCCCGCCGAGATGTTATCGGTGTTGTGCGGCCCCCGCCGACCGGGACATTTCCAAGGGGTGGCGACTATTGTTACTAAACTGCTCGCCATCGCCCAACCGACGCGCGCTTACTTTGGCGAAAAAGATGCCCAACAGTTGGCAATTATCCGCCGGTTGGTACGGGACTTAAACCTGCCGGTAGAAATTCGAGCCGTCGCGATCGCGCGGGATACTTCGGGAGTTGCCCTCAGCTCTCGCAATCAATACCTCACCCCCGTGGAAAAAGAGCAGGCTCCCATCCTCTTTCGCAGTCTCCAAGCCGCGAAAGAGGAGTTTAACGCCGGAAAGCGAGAAACGTCTGCCCTGCTCGCCCCAGCCAAAGATAAACTTACCGCAAGCCCCGATGTCAAATTAGACTACCTCGAAATCGTCGATCCCCACACCTTGAGACCCCTAGAGCGCATCGAAGTCGAAGGACTCGTCGCCATCGCCGCCTATCTCGGCTCCACACGCCTCATTGATAACCTCCTCCTGCGCAACCGCAAACCCATTATCGCCATTGATGGCCCCGCAGGAGCCGGAAAATCGACGGTGACTCGTCGCGTTGCCCGAGCCTTGGGCTTTTTGCATCTCGATACCGGAGCCATGTATCGAGCCGTCACCGCCCTCGTCTTGGAAGCGGGGATCGATGTCGAAGACGAAGCGGCCGTTGCCGAACTCTTAGACTCGGCCGCGATCGAATTTCGCGTTCCCAATACCGAATCGGGAACGCGGGTCTTTGTCGGAGAACAAGACATTACGTCCACCCTCCGCAGTTCCGCCATTACCGCCCATGTCTCCGCTGTATCGAGGCTTCCCGCCGTCCGCCAAATGCTCGTTGCCCAACAGCGAAACTGGGGACAAAAAGGCGGGATCGTTGCCGAAGGGCGCGATATTGGCACTCGCGTCTTTCCCGATGCCGAACTGAAAATCTTCCTCACCGCCTCAGTGGGCGAACGCGCGCGCCGACGGCTGCAAGACCTCAAAGCCCAAGGAGAAGTTGAAATCGACTTCGAGCGACTCGAACAAGACATTCAACGACGGGATTTTCTCGACAGCACCCGCTCGCTGTCACCTCTGCGCAAAGCACCCGACGCGATCGAACTCACCACCGACAGCCTGAGCGTCGAAGAAGCCACCCAAGCCATTCTCGCCCTTTACGAACAATCCTTCGTCCGGTGAAATCAAATAAATTTGATTCGTGTCGAGGGCTTTGTTGTCGGATATAATACAATATTAAAATTAACGTTAACGCCAAAATTGCTCGTAACCCAGCCCGATCGCCTGGAAAAAGGCAATTTGAGGGGGAAAGACTTCTTCCTATGGTCAAACGTGGTGGAATATTCCGGATGCGCGGGTTAAAAAAGAGCAAGAAGGCTATAGCGCTGTCCGCCACTGATTCGGTTTTGCTGCGGAATATCAATCGCGAGTCGGTCCATTAACGACCGAGACGAGAAGGCGGCTAAAAACATTTGTACGGTTGGGGCATCAACCGTCAGTAGGGAAGTTTCATGAAACGTCCGTACTGACGATGTTAGACAGGTTCAACCTGCAATGGCTGCCCGAGCTTAGAATCCCCGTGTCGATACTACCGGGGAGTATGTCAAAAGATTAACAGGTGTGAAGGAGATTTTACGGTGGCACAACATCACTCATGGGCATGGCAACGCCGCACGTTACTCGCGTTGACAATCGCCGCATTCAGCTATGCGCTGGGTCTGCTTTGGCCTCTCAAATCGGCAGACCGTTTCAAAACGACCGAGCAGATTTCTCAAACCATTGCAGGTGCCAACCCGATCGATGGCGCTCAAAGGGGAGGAGAAGAGGAGTTAACCCTTTCGGATGCCCGGGTTTTAAAAAATTTTGCCGCTCGGATCGCCCGCTTAGAAGCCCAACAAAATCAGATTTATAATTATTCGCTTCCCCAGCAGTTTCAGGGGACAACAATTCAGAGTATTAGTCTCCCCGGAAATCAAAAGGCGATCGCGCTCACCTTTGATGATGGTCCTTGGCCCACAGGAACAAACGATATTTTATACATTCTGAAAAAAAATAATATTAAAGCGACCTTTTTTCTCCTCGGCCGCAACGTCCAAAACTTTCCTAACCTCGCTAAAACCATTGTCAATCACGGTCACGTTGTTGCCAATCATAGTTGGAGCCATCCCTATCACCAACACTCTCAAGCTGCCGCCGCCCGAGAACTCGATCGCACTGACGAGATTATCTATGAAACGACCGGCGTTAAAAGCGTCCTCTTTCGACCGCCGGGAGGCTACTTGAATAACGGTTTAGCTGCCTATGCAGCAAGTCAGAAGAATACGGTAGTGATGTGGTCTGCCGACTCCCAAGACTATCGCGCCTCCAGCAGCCAGCAAATTCGCAATGTCCTCGCCAATGCCGGACAGGGGGGAATCGTCCTCATGCACGACGGCGGAGGCGATCGCCGCAGAACGGTTAACGCGCTGCCGATTATCATTGAGAAACTTAAAGAGCAGGGTTATACCTTTGTCACCTTGCCGGAGTTGATGGAAATGCAAGCCCAAGCAGCCCAAGCAACCAAAGTCCAAGAGCAGTCCCCAGCTCAGTAACGGGGATGGGGAGATTAATTTTCCTGGTGCTTAATAGTGCCAGGATTTTTGTTCGCAAACTGCTTATCGCAAACATTTAAATAGGGTGTGCTGAATAAGTGTTGTGATGAGCAGGGGATGCAGGGGGAGCAGGGGATGCAGGGGATGCAGGGGGGAATTGTATTTAATTTTTAGTTTTTAGTTTTTAATTTTTAAGCAACCCTAATACACCGCTTCGCGCATTGATTAATAGGGTTTCAGCTTTGTGCAGCAAGCCCTAAATAGTTCAGAATCTGCGGAAAGTGCTGACGGACTTTGCTAAGCTAAGACGCATCTAAATTGGGTATCGATCGATCCCCGGTGTCAAGGAGTGTCAGACCCGCGATCGCGGCGGTTTTATGCCGAAAAGCTTAAGGGTGGGGAATGCTTTCATCCATTGCCCCGTCCTCTTTTGGGTGGTAAAGCCAAATTTTCTGCGCTGTTGCAAGTGCTGCAAACTTTGGCGTTAGGCTTGGGCTTGATGTCTCCACCGTTGCGGGTGGGTCAGTAACCGTTACAATTCTACCAGGTAACGACAGGGTTTCAAATCCCATTGTTTCTGATGAATCAAGCCGCCCTAGAGGGCGAGCGGTCTCATCCCCGATCGCATTGAATCTATGCCAAAACCAGCACCCATCTACCTCACTCTCAAGCCCAAGTCCACCGAGAGTTCAACCCTAATGGCGGTTCCGCGCCTGCCGGAAAATCGAGCGCGCTTGCAACGTCTCATCAACGACGTTCCAGGCGTTCGCTATCAATTTCAACTGGATCCCGATGGTTCGATGTCTTTTCTCTATGTTTCGGATCGGTGTCGGGAAGTTTTGGGATTGGAACCCGATGACGTTCGGCGAGATGCTTCGCTCTTGCTCGATTTGGCACATCCCGAAGATATTGAATCCCTCGAGCAATCTCTCCTGCTTTCGACTCGAACCCTCGAACCGTGGCGTTGGACGGGTCGATTGATGTTGTCTTCGAGGAGCTATCAAGAGTTTCAAGCCGTTGCGCAACCCGAACCTCAAGGGAATGGTTCGATTGTTTGGGAAGGTTGGTTGCTCGAATCTCCTGCCTCTACACAGGGGGGCGATCGCGTCGCCGCCTTACTAGAAGGCAGTTCGGAAGCTGGTTTCGTCCTCGACAACCAAGGAGATATCCTCTATCTCAACGCACGAGGCTGCTCGATTCTCGGGCAATCGAGGGGCGAACTGCTCGGTCAAAATTTTTGGCAGTTGTATGGCGATCGCGCGGGATCGACTTTGGAGGCTCGCTACCGCGCTACTGCCGAGAGCAAAATCAGCACGACGTTTCAAGATTTCAATGGCGCTTTAAATCGCTGGTTTGAAGTCCGATTGCAGCCCGGTGACGAAGAATTATTCGTCTATTTCAACGATATCAGCGCGCGCAAGCAGCTAGAAATCTCCCTTCAACAAATTTGCGACACCGAACAAGCGGCATTCCACGGGGGACACCTTCTGTCATCGAGTCCCGAAGAAATCCCGATCGCGCGGGTTGAGTTGACGAACGAGGGGGAAATTGTGGCTTGGAATGCGGCAGCCGAAGAAATTTTTGGCTACTGCGCGCGCGAAGTTCTCGGCCGTCCGCTAATTGAGGTTATCGTTGCCGACGGGGAGCGAGCGCGACAGTTGGCCCTCGCTTTGGAGCCATCCCAACGGGGAATCCGTTCGACTCACCCGCACCAAACCCGAAACGGCAGCTCGATTGTTTGCGAGTGGTACAGTATCGCCCGTTTCAACGAATGCGGTGAGGTTATAGGGGTGATGGCGATGGCCGTGGAAATTCCCGAACGCCAGCAATTGGAAAGCGCTTTGAGACAGAGCGAAATTCGCTTTCGGACGTTGGTGGAAAATATTCCGGGGGCGATTTATCGCTGTCGGGCGGATGGGAATCGGACAATCGAGTATATTTCCGAGGAGATTGCGACGATTTCGGGTTACTCCGTTGCCAGCGTCATCGATAGTGACGAACGCGGTTTGAACTGCATGATTCATCCTGAAGATGCGTCCCGAGTCGAAAAGATAATTCGGCGCGCGATCGCGGAAAGGATGCCCTATCGAGCGGAATATCGCTTGATTTGCGCCGATGGCAGTTTCAAGTGGGTGGCCGATGGCGGTCAAGGTTTTTTCGACGATGAGGGACAATTGTTGGGGTTGGATGGGGCGATTTTTGATATTAGCGATCGCAAAGGCGTTGAGGAGGAACTGTACCACACCCGCTACTTCCTTTCATCGGTTCTGGAAAATTTGCCCGTAGGGGTGGCGGTGAAAGAGGCTCGAGGGTTGCGGTTTATGTTTTGGAATGCGGCAGCGACGGACGTGCTGGGTTACAGCGCCGAAGAGGTGATGGGGAAAACCGATCGCGAGTTGTTCGATCCCCACCAGGCAGAGGCGTTTATGGCTTGCGATCGCGAAGTGTTACGCTCGGGCCGGTGCATGGATATTCCCCAAGAACGCATTGAGGTTCGCTCCTCTGGTATCACTAAAATTTTGCATACCCGAAAAACAGCCATTTTGGATCGTCAAGGGATTCCTCAGTATTTATTGGCGATTATTGAAGATGTGACCGATGAGATCGCCGCTGAGGAGTCTTTGATGTTATACAAACACGCCGTTGAAAGTGCCAGCGACGCGATCGCCTTTGCTGATACTCGAGGGAATCATTTTTATCAAAACCCGGCCTTTTGTCAACTGTTGGAGTCGGAAAGCGTCGAGACGTTTAATCGCTCGGGCGGGATGACCAGGATGTATGCCGATACGTCCCTCCAACAGACCATTTCCCACAACTTGGGCGAAGGTCGCTCCTGGACGGGGGAAGTGGAGTTGCACTCGCGCGGCGGTCAAGTTGTCCAAACTCTCCTGCGCGCCAACCCCATTAAAGATGCAACGGGAGCGGTTCTCGCTTTTCTCAGCTCTTATACTAATATTACCGAACACAAACGCGCCGAACTCAAACTCCAACGAATGGCGCAAACTCTTCAAGAAGCCCAGCGAGTGGCTCGTATCGGGAATTGGGAATTCGATGTCAATACTCAAACCGCGATCTGGTCTGAGGAATTATTTAGAATTTTTGGGCGCAAACCCGCACCTCATGCTCCCTCACTCGAAGAGAGACGTAGCTATATCCACTTAGAAGATCGTCCTTTGTGGGAAAAAACCTTAGAAATTGCCATCGCTACGGGTTATCCCTACAATCTCGACCTGCGTATTTATCGCGCTGACGGAGAGCTACGCTACATCAACGTTTTGGGGGAAGCCTACAAGGACGAAAAAGGTCGGGTGGTGCGTTTGTTCGGGACGGCGATGGATATTAGCGATCGCGCCCTTGCCGAAGCTGCATTGCGCGAGAGCGAGAAACGTTTTCGCGATGTCTCGGAAGCTGCCGGAGAATATTTATGGGAAATTGACTTAGAGGGAGTTTACACCTTTCTCACCCATAAAGTCAAATCCGTCAAAGGTTACTCCCCCGAAGAACTCTTAGGGCGAACTCTTTTTAAGGTGATGTTCCCCGAAGATATTGAGAGAGTGAAAGGAATCTTGCAAGACGCGCGCGCGCAAAGAAGCAACTTTCAACTAGAATTCCGCGATCGCACCCCCGACGGCGAACTTGTTTGGGAACAAATAAACGGCGTACCCTTATTAGATGAAAATAGCGAAATTAGAGGGTTTCGAGGGGCGGGACTGAGTATTACCGAACGCAAACAAGCCGAAATTCAACTTCAACAACAAGCGCGAGATTTAGAACACGCCTTGCACGAATTGCAGCGAACCCAAGGTCAACTGATTCAAAGCGAAAAAATGTCCAGTTTGGGTCAATTAGTCGCTGGAGTTGCCCACGAAATCAATAATCCGATTAACTTTATTCACGGCAATCTTGTCCCCGCCAGCGAATATACGTGCGACCTTCTGAAACTGCTCGATCTCTATCAACAACATTATCCCCATCCGCCCAATACAATTCAAGAAGAAATTGACGCGATCGATCTCGATTTTGTGCGAGAAGACTTAATTAAACTGCTGAATTCCATGCGCGTCGGGACAGACCGCATCCGCGAGATTGTCCTCTCGTTGCGCAACTTTTCCCGCCTTGACGAAGCCGAATATAAAACGGTTGATATTCATCAAGGTATTGACAGCACCTTGATGATTTTACAAAATCGACTTAAATCAAAAGCCAATCGTCCGGCAATTAGAATCGTTCAAAACTATGGTCTATTCGCCAAAGTTGAATGCTATCCCGGACAGCTCAATCAGGTGTTTATGAACGTTTTAGTAAATGCCATTGATGCCCTCGACGAACGCGATAAAACCCGCAGCGAAGTGGAAAATAAACAGAATCCCAGCACCATTGAAATTGTCACCGAACTCCTGCGATCGGAATGGGCTTGCTTTCGCATTCGAGATAACGGTGCGGGAATGCCAAAGCGAGTTGAAGAGCGTATCTTCGACCCATTTTTTACGACCAAAGAAGTGGGGCAGGGAACGGGTTTAGGAATGTCCATTAGCTATCAAATTATTGTTGAAAAGCATAACGGAACGATTCAGTGTACTTCTACCCTCGAACGGGGAACTGAAATTCGTATTGAAATTCCTTTAAAACAGCGATAGGGTTAGTTATTGGTCATTAGTCATCGGTCGTTATTTGCGCTTCGGTACGCCTTATGAATTTTGATTCAAGCGTTGGTAAGCAAACACGCACCATACGCTTAGTTTGGGGGGTTGCCAAGCAACTCCGAGTTGGCGATCGCGCGGTACAAATTTAAGCCCGCTGTTTTCTGGATAAAGTGTTTTATCTTGGCGAGCATTCCCTTGCGTCTTACGCCGACGCGGGGTCTCGCCGCTTTTTAAGAGTTAGGTTAAGCCGCTTAAACAACGTTGCTTGAGCAGTTTTTGAACAAAACTGAGAGCTACTGAAAACTTTTGAGCGAGCTGGCGCTGTGAGATGGGAGTAGTTTCGTAAGTCTCCAGGATTTTTAGACGAAAATCTGTTGAATAAGCTTTCGTAACCGAAATTTTGAGGTTCTCTTTAACTGTACCTCAACTTAAAATAGGGATTTGAGTGACAATGGCTTGAGCAATTAACAGTCTATCGAATGGATCTCGATGATGTTTTGGCAATCCGTCTAGAGCAAAAATATGAGTCAGCTCGATCGGCAAAATTTGAAGAGCGTTAATTTGTTGTTGAGTTGCCACAACTTCCGGTAGCGGAGCATTAAGCTGGAGTTTTCCCAGTTGTATTTCAATCTGCATTTCCCAAAGACTCGCCATGCTCAACATCAATATATTATCCGTATTCAATAATAGCGACATTACATGACGCGACACCTTCTCTGGAGAATCATCGATCCAGATAAAAACATGAGTATCTAGTAAAACTCTCAAGATTCCCCCAGCCAAAACTCATCTGGCAAAGGCTCGTTAAAATCTTCACTCATCCAGATTTGTCCTCGATATTGACCAAACACTCGCTGCTCGGTAGCCAATGGTGCAACTTCAGCTAACCCAGAACCTTGCGTGGATTGATTCTGCTGAAAAAGTAGGAACTCAACGAAAGCCAACACTTGTTCCTGTTTTTCAGGTAATAGCTTCTGTAACTTTTCCAGCAAATCTTCTACAATATCAATCGTTTGAGAAGTCATTTTAGCGCATCGTGAGGGAGCGTAGTGCGGGATAATTACCGCGCATTTTAATAATATAGTGTAAACTTGGATTAGTATGAACGTCTGGGGCTAGATTATACGCGATCGCGCAACTATTCCTTATGACCTCAACTCTAGTAAAATTGTGGACTGTCGAGGATTATCACCGCATGATAGAGGCGCAAATTCTCACCAGTGAGGATCGCGTCGAATTGGTAGAAGGGCAAATTCGATATATGAACCCCCAACAACCTCCCCATGCTGCTGCCACCCAACGCACATCGGACTGTCTGAGAACGTTACTGACGGGTAAAGCAATAATTCGCGTTCAACTCCCCGTGACGCTACCGCCTAATTCCGAACCCGAACCCGATATCGCCGTCGTCCGCATCGATTCCGACGAGTATCAAGAGTCTCATCCCACTCCCAATGATATTTTCCTGCTAGTAGAAATAGCAGATAAAACGCTGTATAGCGATCGCAATCGAAAAGCGCAGATTTATGCTCGAGCGGGGATTGTGGATTACTGGGTTCTCAATGTCAATAAACGTCAGATTTATATTTTTCGGGAACCTCAAAACGGAGAGTATCAACAAGAAATTTTGTTGAATGAAGATGCTATCCTGTCGTTGGTGGCTTTCCCAGAGATTACCTTGACTGCAAGTCAGCTATTCCCCCGAAAGCAGTAAGAATAAGTATTGCAGCGTAGTGCGGCAGATTTGTCGGCGGCGTAATTATAGGGTACAGACTGGTTAAAGAAATAAAGCCAAGCCTGCTCATCAACAAAATCTAGCTTGTGTCGATTATAACTTTAATTAATTCTTGCTTTTCTTACGACAAAAAGCAGTAGGGGTGGGTATTGCTAACCTGAAAATCGTCTCCCAGCATTTAAGCTTATTAAGGCAATGCCCACCCTACCAACCTACTTAAATTGGTAAGAACGTTCAAAAAATAGCAACAATCTTAACCTCCTTCCAAAATCCCCAGCAGAACTCTAACCAAGCTATCCAAATCATCGGGAACTTTAAACAAATTGAGGTCTTGAGTAATCTGTTTTCGGTCGCGTTCTAGTTTGCCAAATTGCCAGACATTCCCTATTGTTACTGCCCCATAAAATACATTCTGGTCTTCGATGTGCGATAGGGCAATTAACTCAACGGCTAACTGAGTAAATCCTCTAGTTAGATCGTCTCTTTTAGCTTCAAGAATCAATAGATTATGTGCAGATCGCAACAGATAATCCAGATTTCCTTTAAGCCAATCATTAACATTTAAAGGATATTCAATGCGCATTTGGCATTGGGCGTAAATAATAACTTCCAGCAAGATGGGGGAGACCAGTATTTCTCTTCTAGCCGTTTCGCTGCTGAGACTGACCAAAGGCAAAAAAGCTTTTATTTTTTGTTTGAGTTCCGGCAGATGTTCTAATTCTCGAGTTGTTTTAGGTAAAGATAGCTCGGTTCTTGTGAGTGAATAGTCAAATTCGGCTAAAATATCATCAGCTTCATAGGGTAACTCGAAGTAAGACCGAAAGGTATAAGAGCGACCTTCTTGGAGGATATTGATTTTTGCCATAGAACCTACACCGCGACTTCTGACTTTTGCTCATAGGGAAAATTATACAAAATCGCGCTACTTATAAGTACCTCGCCAAAATAAATGACACATAGCGATTTTGTCAGAACTGAGGCACAGTGGGAATTTTGGGTGGTTGTCAGAAGTAATCTATTTTGTGTGAGTGCTTATGAAGTTTTTGCGATTCGGAAGCTCAATTGTGAGTCAAATAACATAACGTAGGATAAAAATTCACGAAATTACCACCTTGTCAACCAACAACCACCCCCCAGAATAATTACAACTTCCCCAAACTGTAATTGTTGCTCCCTCTGCACATTGTTCTAACTTTTCATTCACTTCGGGACGCACCGTAATTAACGACCAAATCTTCTTCTTTTCTTGACTTTCAGTCAGCCGAATGCGGTAGCCATTGGGAGGAATTCGGCGGAATGTCCCCCTATAACATTCTCCCACTTCGATTTCGCTGGAAAAGTTAGAATCGCAAGGACAAATCCCGGTTTCAGGATAGGCTTCGGGACGATCTAAATAATAATACTGCCACTTTAACCATTCTGGGTGGTTTGGGGGTAAATTAAGTAAAGGGATAACGGCTGCTGGCGCGATCGCATCCCCTAACAACGCTTCCTGAAGTTGGCGAACGGGTAATTCTTGGGGTTGAATCTTCAATTCCACGCACAACGCTGCTGCCATTCCTGCTGCTTGTCCGATATTCATTACCATTGGTTGCAAGCGCGTCGCGCCGTTGGCAATATGGGAAACAGAAATATTTTTCTCGCAAACCAGCAACCCTTCAGTTGTCGCCGGAACGAGGGAGCTGTAGGGTATAGCAAAAGGCGTTCCCGTTTGTCGTCCTCCCCACGCCATTGATTTGGGTTGCAAGGGAAATTTAACGCCGGGATAATGGTGATCGTTGGCGTAGTTGCCGATCGCGATCGCGCTGACCTCTCCCGTGCTATCCTGGGGTAACGATGCGACACATCCTCCCGCGATCGGTAAAATATCTCGTTCCGTCACCGTTGTCTGTCCCCGCAAGCGACGACTCTCCCGATAGTAGGGATGTAGGGCAAATGCGCCGCTGGGATGAGCAACTTTCTGCGAAGGAGAAACGGGAAACGTCCCTTTGGCTAAACCGTAGCGTCGTCCGAAATGGGTTTGAATAAAACGGGCAAAACTTTGGGAATGCCAAAGGGCTTCTTGTAAAAATTCAGTTTTTGCGGTTTCAGAAGCAACGAGACGATTTAAATTCTCTCCGTAATCATTGCCGCACTTGGGCCAGTTTACCATGAATAAGTTTCCAGGCAAGCGGCCGTAATTGAGAAACTTTTCAGGCCCGTAACCTTCCCAAGCGCCTGTAAATTGTTCGGGATTATGCCGGGTTGGTGCGGGGATTTCCGGCGCGCGCTGCCAAAATCCCGTTTCTTCTTTCAGCATAAACACCCAGGTGGGCGCTTGGACGGGGAAGCGATCGCATAATCCATCCAACTCTGTCGGCGCGCTAGGTTCGTCAAATTCCCCTTGTAACTCCCACCCCCACCGATGGGGAACTTCCGCCAAAGCCAGAACATCGCCCAATTCTGTGCCATCGATAATAATTTTCGCAGTAATTTCCCAATCGTCAAAGCGAACCGCGATCGCGCGATCGCCCTGTTTAACAACTTCTACAGGCGTTTTACCATAAATACACTGTAAATTAGGAATACTTTTAGCCCAATCCTCAAAAATCTTTGCTCCAGTTCGTGGATGATACGTCGATAAACTCACCCAACCCCCACAAAGACCGCCCGTTTGACGTTGTTGTAATTCGCGCAAATAGGCACCCCAAAGCCCTGTTTGTAACGATACCAATTCATTGCCATCGGGAGCAACAACGCCCGCACAAGTTAACATTCCCCCCAGCCAAGGAAACTCGCTAACCAAGATCGTTTTCGCCCCCCGACGAGCTGCTTGAATCGCGGCGACGGTTCCTCCGGTTCCCCCACCCACAACGAGGACATCAGTGTTTGTCCTTTGTCCTTTGTCCTTTGTCATTAGTCCTTTGTCATTCGTTAAAAGATGTCCCTAAAACTTGACCGACTCATTACTAAAAGCGCTATATAGCGTTTCTATTTGGGTTGTGAAACTCTCATTTCGTACAGAATTCTGAATTCAGAATTTGAGAGAGGAGCGAGGAATTATTAAAAGTAGACGAGTTCTCATCCCCGTTTACGTCTCATTTAGAAATGCTATATGTACTTCTAATAAACATTTCTGCTTAGACCAAATCAACCAATTATTCATTATTCATTATTCATTATTCATTATTCATTATTCATTATTCATTATTCAGTATTCATTATTCATTATTCAATATTCTACCAAACTATTCAAAAGTTCCTGTCGCCACGGTGCATCGGACTTACGATTCGTTTTCACTTCCAAAACTCGAATTCCGCTATCTGGAAGTACAACTAATAAACTTTGTAAATGCTGCCACGACTGAATCAAATGATGTTCGATGCCATAAGTTTCGCACAATTGGCGAAAAGCAACATTTTGAGGCGTAACAAAATAGTCTTCAAAAGGAGGATCGAACTGAGAAATAGGTAACATTTCAAAGATACCCCCTCCTTGATTATTAATAACGATAATAGTCAAATGTCCCACAAATCGGCGGTAAGCTAAAAAACCATTAGTATCGTGTAAAAGCGCTAAATCTCCGGTTAAAAGAACAGCGCTGCGATCGCGGTGGGCAATGCCCAAAGCCGCAGACAGCGTACCATCAATCCCATTAGCACCGCGACTAAAAAAAAGTTGAGCTTGTTGGTTATTGGGCTGCCAAAAATATTCTACATCCCGCACGGGCATACTATTGGCAACGACAACAGGAGTTTTGAGAGGGAGAGACTGGGACAGCAACCACGGAATTTTCCCCTCAAACAAAGTCTCCGTTTCAGCCATCGCGCGATCGATTGCTTGGCGAACTTTTGTTTCGGCGTTTAGCCATTGTCTGAGATACTTAGCTTGTTTTTTACCCAGCCACCCTTTGAGGAGAGGAGGAATTTGTTCGACGGACAGTTGGAGATGGGTGGTTTTGCCGTGGAGGGGATCGAAGTTATCGAAAGCAGAATCGATAGCCCAGCGTTGGGCAGAGACAGCCTCCAGCCAACTGCGCAACTGCTTGCTGGTGGGGAGTTCGCCCAACTGGATGACGATATCGGGAATTAGCGTTTCGGCGAGTTGGGAATTGCGCAGAATGGGATCGTAGGTGGTGATGAGGTGGGGATTGAGTTCGGCATAGTTTCTCAGGGGCGAGAGTCCCTCAGCAAGGATGGGAAACCCTAGCGATTGGGAGAGGCGCGCGATCGCGTTGCAATAAGTTTGAGGGTGCTTGGGTTGGGCTAACCCCGCAATAATGATTCCGCGATCGCATCGCTGCCATGCTTGAACCGTGGCGCTGGGGAGAGAGGATTGAAGGGGATGAACGGGCAGTTGGGAGAAGGAAGTCCCGGCAAAGAAATCTTCCCCTTGAAATTGAGACTCTAGGGAACGGGTTTCGCCTTGCAAAGTGGGGGCGAGGGGTTCGCGTAGGGGAATATTAAAGTGTACGACTCCAGGAAGGGGAACGAGCGATCGCCGCCACCCTTGGACGACAGTTTGACGCAGGTAGGGAAACAGTTCTCCCGTTGGCGAGGGTAAGGCTAACTCCACTTGCCAGTTGGGGTAACTGCCGTACATCTTGACTTGATCGATAGTTTGTCCGGCGCGACAGTCGCGCAATTCGGGCGGACGATCTGCGGTGAGAACTAACAGAGGAATGCGGCTGTATCTCGCCTCAATAATTGCTGGATAAAAGTTCGCCCCCGCTGTTCCCGACGTACAAACCAAAGCCACGGGAATGCGCGATCGCTTGGCAATTCCCAAGGCAAAAAAAGCCGCCGATCGCTCGTCCAACAACGGAATCGCCTCAATGTGCGGGTGTTGGGCAAAGGCGACGGTTAAAGGGGCAGAACGAGAACCGGGGCAAAGGATTGCTGTTGTTAGTCCGAGTCTGTAGAGGGTTTCGACTAAGATAGATGCCCAAAGGGTATTGATATTGCGAAAATCCAGCGGCATTAGAGAGAGCAAATGAGCAATGAGTTAAGCGAGAAGCGGGCAGCGCAGAATCGGTCGTCCCTACTCGCCTTATTCCCGTCTATCTTAGGCAATTCAGGCGCGCGCCGCGATGCAATTCCCTTGGAGGGCGCGACGGCAACCCCAAATATCCACAATCCAACTTTACTCTTCTTCCGAACCGCCGTCTTTGCTGTCGGGGACAATCGTCGCCCCAACCGCCGGATTGACGGCAATTTTCTCTCGCACCTGTTTTTCGACTTCCGCCGCGATCGCTGGCTTTTCTTCGAGATACTTCACTGCATTGTCGCGTCCTTGGGCGATGTTTTCGCCGTTATAGCTGTACCATGCGCCTTTACGATTGACGACTCCGGTTTCCTCGGCTAAGTCCAACATACAGCCGATTTGCGAAATCCCCTTGCCGAAGATAATGTCAAATTCGGCAATGCGAAACGGCGGCGCGACTTTGTTTTTCGCGACTTTGACTTTGGCGCGAATACCGTATTCCCCTTCACTGCCTCTTTTCAGGGTTTGGATGCGACGAATATCGAGGCGCACGGAGGCATAAAATTTGAGGGCATTTCCACCAGTGGTTACTTCGGGGCTGCCGTAGGTAATTCCGATTTTTTGCCGAAGTTGGTTGAGGAAAATGACTGTCGATTCCGATTTTCCGATATTTCCCGCAATTTTACGCAAGGCTTTACTCATTAAGCGGGCTTGGAGACCCACTTGAGTATCTCCCATTTCTCCTTCGATTTCCGCCCGGGGAACGAGGGCTGCCACTGAGTCTACTACAACCAAGTCTACCGCCGCCGATCGCACTAATTGATCGACGATTTCGAGGGCGGCTTCTCCGTGGTCGGGTTGGGCGACGAGGAGGTTTTCGATATCTACACCCAAGGCGGCGGAGTAGGTGGGGTCGAGGGCGTGTTCGGCATCGACGAAGGCAGCGACTCCGCCGTTTTTCTGGACTTCCGCGATCGCGTGGAGAGCCAGGGTGGTTTTCCCAGAGCTTTCGGGACCGTAAATTTCGATGACGCGGCCTTTGGGCAAGCCGCCGCCCAGGGCCAGGTCTAAGGTTAGCGCCCCGCTCGAAATCGTCTCAACCCGCATCCGCGTGGCATCCCCCAGGCGCATGATCGCCCCTTTGCCAAAGTTGCGCTCGATTTGATTGAGAACTAATTTTAGGGCTTTTTCTTTATCAGGATTTTTAGCGGTGGTAGCCATTTAATGCCTCAAATTTACCAAGTTTGTCAGTTTTTGCGCGATTCTTTAAGTTTCTCTTCCACAGCCTGTGTTGACTGCTCTTATAGTACAAAAGTACCGTATTAATTGTAACTCGTTTTTTCGCTTCGGGGGTCGTGCCGCGATCGAAATTTGAGATTTCCGCCGAATCGGGTTTCTACTCCAGTTGCAAAAACTTGTCCAACGCCGCAACCATAACCGGCGGCCAACGGCGAATTTCCTCGACCCATTGAATATTTTGATAGCGATTGTCCAAACCGACAGCAGCCACCCAATTGCTTTCTGCTTCTCCCTGTTGGCCGCGTTCCCAAAGGACGGCGGCGAGGGCTGCTCTAACATCGGGAAACATGGGATACTTGCGCGCGATGTTGCGCAGGGCTTGGAGGGCTTCAGCTTGGCGGCCATTTTGATAGAGGGCGAGGGCGTAGTTGGCGCGGGCGAAGGCAAAGCTGGGTTCGAGTTCGGTCGCTTTTTGGTAGTCGGCGATCGCGCTGTCCCACTCTCCCAAACCTGCTTCGGCATTCCCTCGGTTATTGTAAGCAGCAGCCTCATCGGGACTGAGTTGGAGAACCTTATTATAATCTGCGATCGCGGTTTCGTAGCGACCTTGACCTTCGTAGGCGGTGCCGCGATTGAGATAGGGTTCTGGGGCGAGGGGGGCCAGTTGAATCGCTTGGTCGAAGTCCGCGATCGCGTCGTCTAAGTGATTTTGACTAACACGAACGTTGCCGCGATTGCTCCAAACGGCGGGATTTTCAGGGAATTGTTCGATGAGTTGCGTCCAGTCCGCTTCAGCGGCAACAAAATCGCCTTTGTCGGAGGCAGCGATCGCGCGCTTGGCTAAAACTTCTCCCTGTTGCAATTGTTCTTCGGTATAAACCGGCAGTTGCGGCTCAGCAGCCAGCGCGATCGCAGAACCGTTCCAGAAAAACAACAGCGCGCACAGTAAACTCCAGAGCCAGGGTCTCATAAAATCACAATCCGTAAGCAGGGAATACTCAAATCATAACTGACGATTGGGACTTGAAGAGCGAGGACTGAGAGGAAATTCAACAACCTAGACCGGTCTCTGATTTCAGCGTGTGGAACCCCAGACTCGGATTGCTGAATGTCGTGTTGTGATGAGCACCGGGGAGCGAGGGAGCGGGGGGAGCAGGGGATGCAGGGGATGCAGGGGATGCGGGGGGAGCAGGGGATGCAGGGGGAGCAGGGGATGCAGGGGATGCAGGGGGAGCAGGGGATGCAGGGGATGCGGGGGGAGCAGGGGGAGCAGGGGGAGCAGGGGGGAATTGTTTTTAATTTTTAATTTTTAATTTTTAAGCAACCCTATACACCTCCATCGCATTGATTAATCGGGTTTGCCGCTTTGTGCAGCAAGCCCCAAGGTATAGAAAAAGTTAGCCATTGTGGGAAAATGCCTCTGTGTCGCTAAAAACAGCTTTCTCAAGGCATTCTCAAGTTACGCTTCTCCCAAAATTCCGGACTTTCCACCCTTGCCACCGCGATCGGCGAGCCAGATATTCCCACCTTTTTCTACAATATAAAAAGGATGTCTCTCAAACTGTCTTATGGGAGAACGTTCCTCAAAAACTCATCAGACATCGGCACAGCGTTCTGGGACAGATTGAAATCCCATTGCAAATCGATTGCACTGCATGGAAAACTGGTTGGGTGCGAGAACGACTCGACACCAGCTTGCTCGAACATTAGAGTTTTCATCAACTGGCCGCGATCGTCCACCTCCCAGCCTACAAACGGATTCAGCTTTTTTCTATGGAATTGTTACTCCTCATCGTCTTGGGTGTCATGACCTACTTGATTGTCAAGCGGGGCGTGGCCCATCTTACTCGAACGCCAGTCTGGATTTTATGGCTCGTTCTCATGACTCCAGCCCTCATCTGGATGGCTTGGGGCCTCTTTGTTGGGACAGAAACTCCCATTCCTTTGATTTTAATGTTCGGCCCCTTCGCCATTTGCCCCTTTTTGTACTTGTGGCTGATCCAAAAAGGAAAGCGCGAGCTCCCGACTGACGACCAAAAATCAACGCCAACCGCCGAACTCACTTCAACCGTCCAAACCCCTAAGCCCAAAGCGCCCAAGCTTCGACCCATTACCGAAGAAGAAGAAAAACTCCTGCGCAATTGTTTTCCTTGGGGGACCTACTATTTGCAAAACCTAGATTATCATCCCCAAGCGATTCTCTGTCGGGGGAAATTGCGCTCCAACCCCGAAGTCGCCTATGCCACCATTCGGGAGAATATCGAGCAAAAATTTGGCGATCGCTTCTTGGTCGTTTTCCAAGAAGGGTTGCCCAATCAGCCGTTTTTTGCCCTCGTTCCCAACCCGCGCGCGAAAAACAAGAACCGCGACGTAAAAGAACCCCTCAACCGTCCCGGTTTAGCCCTCGCCCTCCTCTTCGTTACTCTTTTTACCACCACCGTCGTCGGGGCGGAAATGACCGGTCTGTCCGTGGAACAATGGCAAAGCAACCCCAATTTGCTACGTCAGGGACTTCCCTATAGCTTGGGGTTGTTGGCAATTTTGGGGCTGCACGAACTGAGCCACTATTTTGCTGCGGTTCGCTACAAGATTCGCACGACTCTCCCTTATTTTATCCCCATGCCCTTCCTTCCCGGTACCCTGGGCGCGTTCATCCAAATGCGATCGCCGGTCCCCAATCGCAAGGCGCTTTTTGATGTCGCCATCGCCGGACCCCTTGGCGGTTTTATTCTCACTGTTCCCCTTTTAGTCTGGGGATTATCTCTTTCTGAAACCGTTCCTCTCTCCGACGAATCCGGTTTATTTAATTTTGAGTCCCTCGATCCGCGTTTCTCATTTTTAATGGCGGTTTCGAGCAAAATCGCCTTGGGAAGTCAATTGAGCAGTAACGTCGGCATTCACCTCCACCCGTTGGCGATCGCAGGCTATTTGGGATTAATTGTCACCGCTTTGAATTTAATGCCCGTCGGACAACTCGACGGCGGTCATATCGTCCACGCCATGTTTGGTCAGCGCAAAGCCGTGGCGATCGGTTATATTGCTCGTCTATTGGTGCTGCTTCTGGGTTTTATGCAGCAGAATTTCCTAATTTGGGCTTTATTTCTCTTCTTTATCCCCGTGGCCGATGAACCTGCTCTCAATGATATTACGGAGTTGGACGACGGTCGAGATTTCCTCGGACTCCTCGCGATCGCGTTGCTGGTTATCGTCCTTGTACCCGTTCCGGGAACTGTCGCTCAGTGGTTAAATCTCTAACAATTACGTTGGATGTGAGTATAGCGTTTTCACCATTAGTTGTAAAACCTTGACGGAAGAATTCAGAATGGAAGAATTCAGAATGGAAGAATTCAAGAGGTTTTGAGGAGTTGTTAAAGTCTGTAATATTCTTTCACTGTTTACATTTCATTTGAAAACGGTACAGTAGGGACGTTTTATAAAACGTCCTACAGCATTTTCACGTCAATCTGAAGTTTTAAAAAATACGCTTAATGTGAAATAATGCACCAAACAACGATTTTTCGTCGAAATTCAGATTTACTTCTGCCCTCTGCCCTCTGCCCTCTGCCTTAAGTAGTCACGCTTCGACTTTAATTCACATTTCTACGTAAATTAGGCGGTTCTAAAACAGTAACATTCACCAACGGCGTAACATTAAATCCCCTTTCGAGCAAATAGGATTGAATTTGCCGAGTCAGGCGATCGCGAATAACTTGCGAATCTCCGTCAGCTTCGCCCAGGCGTTGAACGTAAACGATACACAGCAGTGTATTTTGACCTTCGATATCGGCTTGGCTAAAGCGAACATTCGCCTCAACTAGGGCAACATCTGGAGTCTGGCTAACTAATTCCTGAATCTCCTGAGTTACGCGCTGCGTCTGACTAGAACGTTGCAAGTTTGGGGAGTCGGAAAATTGCCACCCTAACAACGCCACTAAAGCAGCACCAGTTAGGGCAAGAATAGCTCGAAAAAACCAGTGTTGACCTCGGTTATATCTCGCCCCCTTTGCCGTAAGTCCGTAGAGGCGAAACACCAGCGAAGCCGAAAGATTAATTCCGACCAATTGGAGCAGTAGTAAGAATACTCCATTCCCGACCATTTCCCAACGACCGATCGCGATCGCCATCCCAATAATTCCCGCCGGAGGAGACAAAGAAGCCGCAACTAACATTCCAATTGCAGCCCCCGATACCAAACTACTGCGCTCCGATTGAACCAATGTTATCGCACCCGCCGCACCCGCTGCCAGGGGAAGAAACACCGCAACCGCAGAAACTTGGCTATTAGAAGCCATAAGCGGCGTAATGCTTTCTTGGCGCAGAATAAAGCTGAGGAGTCCCGCAACAACAATTGTGGTACCCAAAGCAGTAAAATAGCGGAGCAAACTTCGCTGGAATAAAATGCGATCGCCTCGAGCGGTGGCAATTGCCGCATTCATCGCCGGTCCTGCAAAGGGAGCAATGAGCATCGCCGCCACTAACAAAAAAACACTATTCGTAAAAAGACCAATCCACACAATGATTCCCGCGACAATAGCGTAACTCAAAAACCCCCGCCAAGAGCCAACGCTTTGTAAACCCCCTAAAAAGACTTCAATGGGACTGCGTTCTTGAACCTGCGTTACTTGCTCTGCCGCTTCCGACGACGGCGGTCTGAGGGCCATTACGCCCCGAGGGTTTATGGTAATGTGCAAATCTGGAATGTTCTCTAGTTGTGCTAGCAAGTCTTCAACTTTTTCGTTGGGGATATGAACGACAACTGCATCCACCGGGTTTTGGCTCGTATTTGCCTCAAATTGCATCAAGTTTGCCCCCCCATGAGCTTCGGCAATTTCAAGGACTTGTTTTCCCCCGCCGCGCGGCACCCGAACGAGCAATTGTCGCACATTTCCTCCTCAATTGTTCAGTATTTTTATTGTTTCTCTGCTTCCTATAGCAATCTTAAATCGGTTGCGGTAGTAAAGTATTTCCTCTATTGAGTTCAGAGTTTTAAAGGGTGAAACTATAGGGACGTTTTGCCCAATAGTCGCACGCGAATAACTTATAACTCTGAACTATCGTTTAGATACCTGCCGCCTAAGCTTCGACGCGCGGTGCTTGAACGCGCGGCTTCCTCGCGCCGACAGAAGAACCTGCCATTGATGCCACTAAACCGAAAAGAGACCCCAATAGAAACGACCATGCGGCTTTAGCGGCATTGGAAGCAAGGGCTTGAGCCTGGTCTGGACTCACTTGAGGAACGCCATTGGGCAGCTCTGCACCGCCTGGTTCTTGGATTTGCTCGAGCGCTGCCCCGGCGTTGGAGGCAACTGCCCCAAATGTACCCGACACGCCCATTGCCAGCAACCAAGAGCCTAACGCTAGGGTCGTTGCCCAGAGAATTACGCCGTTTAAGAGCGCTGTTTTTTTGTTCATTGGGCCGCAGGTTTGAGCCATAACCCATCCCCCTAAGAATAGTGAAATGAGAAGGCTAATAATCGACCAAATCCCGACCCCAAGACCGACTATTCCTGCTTCGGTGCCGCTTGCTCCCGCCGTCAGCCCCAAGGCACTGCCCAAGGCGCTTAACACCAGTTGCGTGCTAAGGGCGACGACAATTCCAGCAAAAATGGGACCCCAGCGCACGCGATCGTGGTAATCAACGATTTGATTAACAGTTGTTGGTTCTCGATAGGGGCCGCCTGCTGATTCTACGTAAGTCATATTACTTTGTCTCCAGTGTCGTTATATTAAAATTCGGTAGCGTATTTTTGCTACTACAAAAAATACAGAGGATTAGACTTCTAAATATAAAATAAAAGGATTTCCTGTCGCTCTACCATTTGAGAGAAAAAGATTGGTCTTTCAAATGGTAGATTGGAAAATACCTCTCGAGTCTATCACTCTCGAGTACACTCAAAACAGTCTAACCCTTAACTCCGATTACAATCATCCGAGAGGTAGAGATTTCAAGGATCGGGAATCTTTAAGATAGATTTGTGGATTTAAGCTTTATAAAAAACTCAGGAGAAATTATTTCATGGCTTTATATAAAATCGAAGACGCTTATCCCAGCTACAAAGAGCAATTTTTTGACGGAGAAGATATTAAGGGATTGCCCGTTTATGCAGGGATTGCCACCGACGAGAAAATCGGAAATTTACACGATATTTTATTGGACGAACGCGGACAATTCCGCTATTTAGTCATCGATACAGGCTTTTGGATTTTCGGGAAAAAAGTGCTGCTTCCCGTGGGTCGCTGCCAAGTTGATGACGTAGCTAGGCGTATTTATGCGACGGGTATTGTCAGTAAAGACCAAGCAGAACGCTTGCCCGAATATAGCGATGAAATCACTGTCGATTATGACTACGAAGAGCGCGTGCGATCGGTGTATCGCACCCCCGCCGTCGGACGTTCGGCAACCGTTGAAGCTTCGCCCCCGGTAGAAGCGGCTGGCGTTAAAAGCGCTGCGATTTACGATCGCAACACCTACACCTACGATCGCGAACCCGAATTGTATCAAACCAACCCTCGCGACCATAAGAAACTGCGCCTGTACGAAGAACGACTCGTCGCCGATAAAGAACGTCGTAAAGCTGGAGAAGTCGCCATTGGCAAGCACGTCGAAACGAAATCGGCGCGCGCATCGGTTCCGGTAGAAAAAGAACGGGTGACAATTGAAAGGACAACACCCACTCGCCAAAGACCAGTTGTTCCGGGCGAAGCTAATTTTCAAGATGAAGTCATCGCCCGCGTCGATGTATACGAAGAAACCGCAGACATCCATAAAGAAACTGTTGTTTCCCAAGAAGTGAACGTCAAAAAAGTGGTCGAACGCGATACCGTTGAAGCCACCGAAGTCCTTCATCGCGAGCGCCTTGACGTTCAAACAAAAGGCAAACCGATCGTCGAAAAATAGGGATGAGATTGCCCCCCTTTAATCAGCGATCGGCAATCAGTAATCTAGATACATGGATAATAAGTTTGATGTTTAATTCCTTACAGCCATCTACTTTAAGACCCGCTTTCCTTGGCATTGTTATTACCGCAAGCGCCACAATTGGAGTTGTTCCAACTGCCCGGAGTCAAACCGTTCAAGGATTTCCCGATGTGACAACAGACTATTGGGCGCATCCGTATATTCAAGTTCTCAACCAAGAAGGAATTGTTGCCGGATATCCCGACGGAACGTTCAAACCCGAGCAAGTTGTCGATCGCGATGAGTTTGCGGCAATCATTCGCCAAGCCTTCGATCGCGATCGCGTCCGAACCATTCCTACGGGCAGCGTTTTCGCCGACGTTCCTCAAAATTACTGGGCTGCCCCTCCCATCGAAGAAGCCTACGAAACGGGATTTATGAAGGGATATTCCAATAATATCTTTAAACCCCAACAAGAAATCACAAAATTGGAAGCCTTACTCGCCCTCGCGCGGGGACTCAATTTAACCTACGAGGCGACGAAACCCGCCTCAGTCCAAGCCTCTGCACCTCCCCCCACGCGCCAGCCAACAGCCACAGCCAAAGCGCGTCCAAGGGCAAAGTATCGCCTAGCCTTTCCTTTGGCAATGACGGCAATGATGCAGCCCTTTATTCAACCGGCAGTTGCCAACAATACTCCGCCTCAGCCTGCGAGACAATATCCCCAAAAGGCCGCGTCAGAGCAAAACCAACCCCCTTCAACCCTATCGGCGCGAGAATTTCTAGCGACTTACTACCAAGATGTCGATCGCATTCCCGAGTCTGCCATTGACTCAATTGCTGCCGCAACCCAAGCGGGTATCGTTGCGAATTACCCCAATGTTAAAATGCTCGAACCCAACCAATTACTCAATCGCGGCGGTGCGGCAGCTTTGATTCATCAAGCGCTTACGTATCAGAATAAGTTAGACCCCTTGGATTCAGGCACCGAAGCCAAGCAATATACAACTCCATCAAAAGTACAATAGAGTTGGGTGGCACAAAAAACCATCGCACCCAGCACACGGAAACGACTCAAAGGAGTTATAAAGTTATGCGAATGCTACATACCATGTTGCGCGTCGCCGATCTCGACGAGTCCCTTAAGTTTTATTGCGACATTCTCGGCATGAAACTCCTGCGCAAAAAAGACTATCCGGGGGGCGAATTTACCCTCGCTTTTGTCGGCTACGGCGAAGAGTCCGACAATACCGTTATCGAGCTGACCTATAATTGGGGAGTCGATCGCTACGATATCGGCACGGGATACGGTCATATTGCCTTGGGAGTGGACGATATTTACAAAACCTGCGATGCCATTAAAGCCAAAGGTGGTAAAGTCTCGCGAGAACCGGGTCCGATGAAGCACGGTTCGACGGTGATTGCTTTTGTCGAGGATCCGACAGGGTATAAAATTGAGTTAATCCAGCTTAGTTCCCACAGTTCGAGGAGCGAACGGGAAACGGCGACGACGGCAAGTTAGCTAAACTCAAGCAGTTTGTAGCCAGCGTTCTGTACGAAGTGCTACAACTCCAATTAAAAAATCCCATGACCACCCCGAAAAAGACGGCAGGCAGATTGTCCGAACGTCCGTTGACTAAAGATATCCTTCGCAAGCGAGAACAAACAACGGGGTGGCTATTAATTCTTCCCGCTTTATTGGTTCTCGCCCTTGTTTTTGCTTATCCCATCGGGCGCGCTTTTTGGTTAAGTTTCTTTGCAGAAAATTTGGGAACCCAGCTTCAACCCGTTTTTACAGGATTCGATAATTATATTCGCATCGGCGGCGACGGACGCTTTTGGCATAGTTTCTGGAACACCAGCATTTTTACCGTTTCGAGTACGTCTTTGGAAATGGTATTGGGAATGGCGATCGCGCTCGTTCTCAATCAATCTTTTCGAGGGCGAGGCTTTGTGCGCACGATAGCAATTATTCCTTGGGCTTTGCCTACGGCGGTTATGGGGTTGGCTTGGGCCTGGATTTTTAATGGAGAATATGGGGTTGTTAACGATTTATTGGAGAAATTGGGATTAATACAGGGTAATATTACGTGGCTTGGCGACCCAACCTTGGCAATGATTGCCCTAATTTTTGCGGATGTTTGGAAAACAACGCCGTTTATTAGCGTAATTTTACTGGCTGGACTGCAATCGATTCCCGGGGATCTCTACGAAGCGCATTCCATTGACGGGGCGACACCGTGGCAGAGTTTTTGGCAAATTACACTGCCGTTAATTATGCCCCAGGTTTTAATTGCGTTGTTATTTCGGTTTGCCCAAGCGTTTGGCATTTTTGACCTCGTTCAGGTAATGACGGGTGGGGGACCGGCAGGCGCAACGGAAACGGTTTCGATTTATATTTATTCAACGGTCATGCGCTACCTCGATTTTGGCTATGGGGCGGCTTTAGTTGTGGTTACGTTTTTGTTGCTCGTTGCGGCGGTTGGGCTGACCGCCTTGCTCTTGTCGAAAACTCGGGCAGCTCTTAAGTAATTTCACCAAAAAAAAATGGGTATTGACGAAAAGAGACAAAGATGATATGAGGAATTCCTTTCAACGCGATCGCGGAATTTGAGATCGCGTTAATGCAAACCTTCAATCGTATAATACCTAATACCTGGCAACCCGAAGAGCAAAAACAACGGAGCCGCGATCGCCAAAATCTTTGGTAAAAACGGCGACGATGGTGGATTCTCAGGTAAGTTAACCTCAGAAATTAGAGTATTCGCTTTATTTTGTACAACTAGGTAAACCTATGAGCGCACCCGTTTGTGAGTATATTCCCGGTTTAGCCAACGTTCCTGCCGCTCAGTCGAGTATTAGTCGCGTGGACGGACAAAAAGGGATATTAGAGTATCGCGGCTTTCGCATCGAAGAACTCGCCCAAAAGAGTAACTTCGTCGAAACCGTATTTTTACTCATCTGGGGTCATCTCCCCACCAAAGAGGAATTAACAGCCTTTGAAACCGAAATTCGCTACCACCGGCGAATCAAATACCGCATCCGGGATATGATGAAATGTTTTCCCGAAACCGGACATCCAATGGATGCTCTTCAAACTTCTGCTGCGGCACTGGGCCTATTTTACTCGCGTCGCGCCCTCGACGACCCTCAATACATTCGAGAGGCAGTGGTGCGGCTGCTGGCGAAAATTCCCACAATGGTTGCCGCATTCAAAATGATGCGCAAGGGGAACGATCCCATTCAACCAAATGATAGCCTGGACTATGCGACCAACTTTTTGTATATGTTGACCGAGCGCATCCCAGACCCGTTCGCTGCGCAAATTTTTGATGTTTGTTTGACGCTGCACGCCGAGCATACTATCAATGCTTCCACCTTTAGCGCAATGGTAACGGCTTCAACTTTGACGGATCCATACGCAGTCGCGGCTTCTGCGGTGGGAACCTTAGCCGGACCCCTACACGGAGGCGCAAACGAAGAGGTGATTTTCATGTTAGAAGAAATCGGTTCGGTAGAAAATGTCAGACCTTACATCGAAAAGTTAATCGAGAGTAAGTCGAAAATCATGGGATTTGGACATCGAGTTTATAAGGTGAAAGATCCCAGGGCAAGCATCTTACAAGGTTTGGCAGAGCAGTTGTTTGAGAAAACTGGAAGCGATAAATACTACGATATTGCCCTAGAAGTAGAGCGCGTTGTCGAGGAAAAGGTCGGTCATAAAGGAGTTTACGCCAACGTCGATTTTTATTCGGGCTTGGTGTATCGTAAATTAGGCATTCCCACTGATTTATTTACGCCAATATTCGCGATCGCGCGGGTTGCCGGTTGGCTCGCCCACTGGCGCGAACAAATCCGCGAAAACCGTATCTTCCGACCCACCCAACTTTACGTCGGCGATCGCGATCGACCTTATATTCCCATTGGAGAGCGTTAGTTGAGGTTGAATTTTAGAGCTTAAAGTTAAGAGACAGCGAAGTTTTTTCGAGCTGTCTCTATTCATTTACAGCAATCCGAGTCAGTCGATCGCAAAAAGACGATGAATATCGAGAGCAAAACCTCAAAGACCTGGAGCGGCGATCGCGATAATATGGGGAGAGTTAGCCTCGGTTTGACAACTTAGAAGAACATATGATTCAAGTCCTACCCAAACCCATGTCGTTTGAGGAATTTGTCGCCTGGTTGCCCCAAGACGGATGCTACGAATTAATTGACGGCAATGTTTTTGAGATGCAACCCACCGGACAACACGAAGATGTAGGCGATTTCTTAGATACCCAACTCACCCTCGAAGTTCATCGCTTGCAGCTCCCCTATAAATTTCCCAAGCGGGCGCTCATTAAGGGAACGAGTTGGGGTATAGGCTATCTTCCCGACGTTGTCGTTGTCGATCGTAATTTGCTCAAACAAGAACCAAACTGGCAACGAGAGGCGACTATTGTTAACGGCAAAACGGTTAAGTTAGTTGTCGAGGTGGTTAGTACCAATTGGGAAACCGATTACGCCCGGAAATACGAGGACTACGAAGCAATGGGTATTGCTGAATATTGGATTGCCGATTATTTGGGACTGGGGGGGAAAAAGTATATTGGTTCCCCCAAGCAACCGACATTTTCGGTTTGTACGTTGGTCGAGGGAGAATATCAGATGCAGCAGTTTCGAGGTCAAGAGCGTATTATGTCACCAACGTTCCCCCAATTGAACTTAACCGCAGCGCAGATTTGGGCAGTGGGGGAATTTTAAGAGTGCGGAAAATCACAGACGCGAGATCGATTAGAGCGAGGCCGTCGCGCGATCGCAATACAGCATTTTTATCAATTAATAATTAAGAATTGATAATTGATAATTGATAATTGATAATTATTGATTTTGAATCCAAGGTCTGGCAGAAACGCTTCTAATTTTTAGTTTTTAATTTTTTAATTTGAACAGAAGGTAGGGTTTTCCGAATCGCCAATCAGGGCGCGTTTATCCTCAAAAAATCTTAAGATGGAGCGGTAGGTCATCGAAGCGAAACTCCGATCTTGAACCCAACGCCCTCGTCCCCAGAAACCCACCTCAACCGCGCCCGAGCGAGCTTGCAACAATCTCTCTCGTGGTATTCCAGCTTTCGCCGTCACGGACATTTTCCCCCCAGTTCCCAACTGCAAGCATCGGTGCGCGGTGAGTTGCAAGCCATTAAAGCTGCCCTCGAGAAACTCGACCAAAAAGCAATTCGCATCTCCGCTTTCGGTCTTGTCAGTCGCGGCAAGTCGGCGGTGCTGAACGCGCTGCTGGGAGAAAAACTCTTGCCCACCGGTCCGCTACACGGAGTGACGCGCTACCCCAAGGCGGTCCGTTGGCTGCCTCCAGGAAAGAAGGTGCAAGTCGAACTCATCGATACTCCCGGACTCGATGAAATTCAAGGAGAAGCGAGGGCAGAAATGGCGCGGGATGTGGCGCGTCAGTCGGACTTAATTTTGTTTGTGGTGGCGGGGGATATTACGCGCACGGAATACGACGCGCTGTGCGAATTGCGTGCCAGTTCCAAGCCAATTATTTTGGTGTTTAATAAGATCGACCTGTACGGCGATCGCGATCGCGAGGCGATTTACCAACAACTGCGGCTTTTGGGTGGGGGAAATTGGGGTGCAGGCGACGCGCCCAAACTCCTCTCCACCGAAGAAATCGTTCGCACTGCCGCAGAACCCGCTCCCATCCCGGTGCGCGTGGAATGGCCCGATGGCAGTACCCGCGAGGAGTGGGAGATGCCTCCTCCCCAAATCGACGAGTTGCGCTCTAAAATTCTGGAAATTCTCAATCGCGAGGGGCGTTCGTTACTCGCCCTTAACGCGCTGTTTCAAGCCAAGGAAGCGTCAGAGGCTTTAGCCCGGAAAACCTTGGAGTTGCGAGCAGCGGAAGCCGAAGACTTGATTTGGAATTATGCCAAATATAAAGCCCTAGCGGTGGCAATTAACCCCATTGCTCTGTTGGATGTCATCGGCGCGACGGTTGCCGACCTCGCGCTCATTCGCGCTCTCGCTCGCTTGTATGGGTTGCCCATGACCAGTTTTGAAGCGGGGAAACTCTGGCGCAAAATTGTGGTGAGTTCGGGCGGGGTTTTATTGAGCGAACTGGGAAGCAGTTTGGTGATGGGGATGGGAAAAAGCGCTGCCGCCGCCCAAAGTTTGTTGGAAAGTCCGGCCGCGATCGCGACCTATGCTACCGTCGCCGTAACCCAAGGTGCCGTAGCGGGTTACGGCGCTTATGCCGTGGGCCAAGTGGCGCGGGACTATCTCAAACGAGGTTGTTCTTGGGGAGATCTCGGACCGAGTACCGCGATTGGGGAAATTCTCTCCCAGTCCAGTCCCCAGACCATTCTCTACCGCCTGCGCGACGAGCTGAGTGTAGAAAATATAGGATTGTAGATTTTGAGATTCCGTCCCAGAACCCAGAACCTTGA
>JAXHVQ010000005.1:0-22563 GCA_034189065.1 Cyanobacteriota bacterium | reverse complement strand
ACCCAGAACTCTGAACCCAGAACTCTGAACCCAGAACTCTGAACCCAGAACTCTGAACCCAGAACTCTGAACCCAGAACTCTGAACCCAGAACTCTGAACCCAGAACTCTGAACCCAGAACTCTGAACCCAGAACCTTGAACCCAGAACTCTGAACCCAGAACCTTGAACCCAGAACTCTGAACCCAGAACTCTGAACCCAGAACTCTGAACCCAGAACTCTGAACCCAGAACTCTGAACCCATCCCTTACCATCTGTGCTAGAATGTTTGCCGAGACTTTAAGATCGGTGACAGAATTTGCTTGCAGTATTGATAGGGAATTTCCAAAAGGTATTGACAGGATTCTCTCCGAAATCTTGGTTCTCTACAGTTAACCTGAATTGAGGAGACAATCGGTTTATGTCAATTTATATCGGCAACCTCGCCTACGAGGTGACTCAGGAAGACCTGACTGAGGTTTTCGCTGAGTATGGCACCGTCAAACGGGTCCACCTTCCAACGGACCGCGAAACCGGTCGCAAGCGTGGTTTTGCCTTTGTAGAAATGGGAACGGAGGCGGAAGAAGCTGCTGCCATTGCCGAACTCGACGGAGCGGAGTGGATGGGTCGTCAGCTCAAAGTGAATCAAGCTCGACCCCGCGAGAAAAAAGATTCTTTTGGCGGCGGTCGCAGAAACAATCGCTTCTAACAAGTGTTGGTAACAGTTGAAACGTCCGAACGACACCACTCTACAGCAAAAAAACAAACTTTGTATCTAGCAATCTAGGTTCATTCAAAGTGAATTCAAAGTGAATTCGGAGTTGCTTAACCCGACGGTTAATCACCATTGGGTTTATTTTGTTGTCTTAGACTCTACTGCGCCAGGTAGAGGCTGCGAAGAATCGAGCTTGGCTCGGGTGACTTTGGCAAAAAGCTGTTGGAGGTCGGGCAGTTCGACCGCACCCGGAAGAACTTCGCCATTAAGGACGAGGAAAGGAGTACCTTCAACAGCTAAGAGGCGTGCCATTTGAATGTCTTCTCCGATCGCGATCGCGGCGGCATTGCTGCTGCGATCGCGATCGAATTGTTCGAGATCTAACCCGAGCCTTTTAGCTGTTTTCTGGTAAAGCGGTTCGCCGAGTTCGCTCGTATGGGCAAATAGTGCGTCGTGAAACTCCCAAAACTTACCTTGCTGACCGGCAGCCCACGCCGAGAATGCTGCGGGTAGCGCTTGAGGGTGAATTTCAGCGAGGGGTAAATGTTTGTATGCAAGAGTGACGCGATCGCCATATTGTTTCATGAACTTTTCTAAAGTTTCGTCAACTCGGGCGCAGTAGGGGCATTGAAAATCAGAAAAGATCAGTAGCACCAGATCGCGATCGCTCGAGCCTTTCGTTGGAGATTGACCGATAACCGATGGGGGATCGCCTTTCATCTCCTGCAAAAACGCTTGTTTAATCTCCTCCTGCTGCGCGCGCTGCTGCTGCTGATAAATCTGTAAGGCTTCCACAATCGTTTCAGGGTTATTCCGAATGACTTGAAGCACTTTCTCTTCAAAGCGAGTCTCGCTGCCAAGGGCGTATTCAGGAAAGGCGAAGATTGTCAACCCCAAAATTAAAATTAACGAACAAGCATATTGCGCTAGTCCTTGGAAGAATCGCGACTTAAGTTTCAACACTGAATTCTCGTTCCGCACCGTTTTGATTCTCTTGATTTGAGGATAGGGTAGCAAAATTAGCTCGTTCAACCCCCAAAAGAGAGAGAGGCGATCGCGCATAAACCGATTATAAAGGAATAAGAATTCGCGCGATCGCAGCGAAGGCAGTGAGTTGAACCTCGCTATCAACAACCTCAAGCTGGGAAATTTGAAGGCTGTAAAAATACTAACTTACGAATCATGTGAAATAACAGCAACAAACCGCGATTTTTCGTTAAAACTCAAGCCTCTGTTGCCTGTCTTAGTTCGCTACCCGGTGCGTAGAAGCGCCGGCGCACCGGTTAAGGCGCTGTTCGCGAACGCCTGTTGCCTTAGACCAAGGTTCCGCATAGGGATGTTTCATGAAACATCCCTACGAGTTCGCATTTCTACGTAACTTATCCCAAGATCGAGCCCAATGGGTTGCAGATCGACCTTCAGCACCGTTAGGATCGACCCAGAAATCCTGAAGATTTGCGGAGCGCAAACGCTTCGTCAGGTGGAGACCGGGGACTCTACATTTATACTATTGTCTTATGCCAGTTATACCTTCATGTGGGCAAAATTAAAAAAATTCTTTTGGGAATGGCGCGGGGTTTGGCTTGTCGCTCCCTGTACTACCGGCTCTATCCTGCTGCTGCGCCTGAGTGGAGGACTTCAGTTTCTCGAGTGGCAAGCCTTCGACCGATATTTGCGATCGCGACCGCAACTCCCCACTGACGAGCGCATTGTCATTGTAGGTATCGACGAAGAGGATTTGCGAAACATCGGACAAGGGATTATCCCCGATCGCATCTATGCCCGAGTCCTGCAAAAGCTCAAAGCCCAAAATCCGAGAGCCATCGGACTCGATGTCTATCGAGATTTACCCGTTCCTCCCGGCACCGAGGAACTCAACGATGTTTTTGAATCCACCGATAACCTGATTGGGATCGAAAAAGTTGTCGGCGATCGGCGTACAGAAGCCGTTGCCGCCCCACCAGCTCTCAAAAACAAAACTCCGCCACAAGTGGGAGCCAACGATCTCGTCATTGACGGCGACAATCGAGTTCGCAGAGGACTGCTTTATTTGAGCGATCGCAACGGAGAAATCGTCTATAGCTTCTCATTGTACCTCGCCTTGCTCTATCTCGAAAGCGAGGGAATTTCCCCTCAAATGGTTGAAGGAACTTCTAATTGGGAGTTAGGTCAATCCTTATTCGCTCCCTTTCACAGCAACGACGGCGGCTACATTAGGGCAGACGACGGCGGGTTTCAGATGTTAATCGACTATCGCGGCATCGGTCGCTTCGAGACCGTTTCCTTAACCGACATTCTCGAAGATCGCGTTCCCTCGGATTGGGCGCGCGATCGCATCGTCCTCATCGGAGCAGTTGGCGAAAGCTTCAACGACTCCTATTTTACCCCTTACAGCGGCGGCGTGCTGACCAGTCCGAAACCGATGGCTGGCGTAGAAGTTCATGCTGCAGTAACCAGTCAAATTCTCAGAGCGGCAGGGGGCGATGGCGCTCTCTTTCACACCTGGTCCGAACCCATTGAAGGGCTGTGGCTTCTCTTCTGGTCTGGAATTGGGGCAGTTATTGCTTGGAATTGGCGCAAGACCTCGGGGCGGCGGGCAGTTGTCCTGAGTCGCGCAATCGCGCCGGTTTTCGTCACTGGCATTCTCCTGGGGACGACTTACGTTGCCTTCCTCGAAGAGTGGTGGCTGCCTGTGGTTCCTCCCTTTTTGGGGCTGGCTGGTTCGACACTTGCCATTACCGGCTATATGGCCTACACTGCCAGTAAAATCCGCAAAACCTTTGGGCGCTACTTAACCGATGAAGTCGTCGCCAACTTACTCGAAAGTCCCGAAGGGTTAAAATTGGGCGGCAAGCGTCAAAAAATCACCGTTCTCGCATCCGATTTACGAGGTTTTACAGCCCTCTCTGAGCGAATGCCCCCCGAAGAGGTAGTCACGGTTCTCAACCTCTATTTGAAAGCCATGCTGGAGGTAATTAGAGCCTATCAGGGGACGATCGATAAGTTTCTGGGGGATGGCATTCTCGTCCATTTTGGTACGCCTGCGGTGGGCGAAGATGATGCCGAACGAGCCGTCGCCTGCGCGATCGCGATGCAACTCAGCATCCAGGAGGTGAATCAAAAGTTGGCGCAACTCGAACTCCCTCTATTAGAAATGGGCATTGGCCTGCATACCGGCGAATGCGTGGTGGGAAATATCGGCTCGGAATTACACGCCGAATATACGGTTATTGGCAATCACGTTAACCTGGCCTTTCGCATTGAAACTTACTGCACTGGCAATCAAATTTTAATTTCCGAACAAACGTTTAAAGAAGTCGGTTCGGCGAACTTACGAGTTGACAGTCAAAAGGAGGTGAAGCCTAAAGGGGTTAAAGAAGCCCTTTCTATTTACGAAATTGGCGCGCTTTCCGGGAAATATAATCTCTTTTTGCCCAAAGACGACGAACAGTTTATTCGCTTGCGAGAGGAGATTCCGCTTTTGTATTTAGTGGTAGAAGGAAAACAGGTGAGCGACAAAATCTTTAAGGGTAGTATTGTCGGAATTTCTGTTAAGGGCGTAGAAATTCGCGTCGAAAAAGATAGTCCCGATTCGATGCCTCCTCCGTTGAGCAATCTTAAAGTTAATCTTCTCCAACTCATTGGCAATCCCGAAATTAGCGAAGATGTCTATGCGAAAGTGTTGGATCGACCCGCATCTAAGCGAACGTTTTACGTTCATTTAACCTATAAACCCCCCGCTGTCGCCACTGCACTTCGCAAAATTTTGACTCAAGCCCTTCAGCAACTCGAGCAATAGAGGATGCGATCGCGCCGAAAATTACTGCCCTTGATCCCACTTTAGTCCTGGGGGCGACTCCACTCATCCTTTTTAAGAAGCGATAAATCGATCGACTTCCGCCCACATTGCAGAGGATAGTCTTTTTTGTTCCTCACTTCCAGCCTCGATCCGACGAATTAAATCCGACCGCCCCGGTTCTTCCGCGATCGCGTCTAAGACTCGATGAATTTTTTCGGCTGAATCGATGGGAGAGACTAAACACTCCGGACAGTTATAATCTTCAAAAAGCATCTCATATTTATGACTCCATCCCGTTCCCAAACACGGAGTGCCTTGACTCAGCGTACTCACCAAACTGTGAAATCTCGAACCAACGACCATGAAGCAACTTCCCAAAATTCCCTTGATATATAAAGGATTTGATTCTTGAATAATTTTCAGCGGTTGACCGAGTTCGGTTTGGAGTTGCAATCCGAGGTCGTAGTCTCGGGCTGTTTCATGAATTAAAACAAATGGCTCTAATCCTTTGTTGAGCAAGTATTTAGTACAGCTTGTTAAAAAAGAGATGTATTTCTCCTTTAACTCCTGGGACGTTCTTTGGAGCATCCTGTAATTGGGAACAATGCAAAATGCACGGGGATTGGTCTGGAAATCGGGAGGGATTTCCCCTTTGACTAGATTTGTGAAATCGGGCGCTATTTTGATTTTTGAATTTTGGCTGAGGTCTAATTCTATCAGATAGTCATAAGAGACCTTATCCCTCGCAAAAACCAAGTCAGCATTTCTGAGAATTTTGAGAAAGGCATTTCTGACTTTTTTGTGTTTGAAAGGGCCAAACGCTTGAGGAAGTAAAACAATTTTTTTTCCTTCTTGCTTCCAGCGTTCGGTTCGAGCTGCCATAATTTCTACCATCGCCGCGCCCTGCTGGTCGCTGTAGGTAAAACCCGATGCGTCTAAAACAGTCTGAACTTCTGAATTCGTTACGATATTAAACTGATGGCGTAAGGGTTTTGGAACCCACGAAATTAAATTATCGATAACCAAGCCAACAACGGGAGCCTTTTCATAATAGGCCCAAGATAAATGGTTGAGCCCGGTTTTTGTTCTATTGTTAAAGCTGCCCATTCTTAAATGGGCGGCTACAACATTCTTTCCGGGTAAGCTAGAGATATGCTGTACTACAGCATTCATCATTAACTCGCCGCCCTTATTAATATAATCTACCCCTTGAATTTCGACAATCATAGCTTAGTTATATCTCCGCAATAAATCCAATTCTTTTTTCTGGGAATAAGGAATCATTCCCTCGGGGTCAGGATACCCTACAGAAATTAACATGACAACCCGGCGATCGGGTTCTAAATCAAGCAATGCTGTCATCTTTCTTTCGCGTTCTTCTATATCGGGCCAATTGATCGGACAAGAACTCAGTTCTAGGGTTTCTAAAGCATACATAAAAGACATGGATGCCAGAGCCGCATCAATATAAATAACGTGGCGATCTCTCTCGCTAAAGTATGCCCGAAGTTGACCGATAACGACAACAATAGCTGGAAAGTTTTGACTAAATCCTTTCGTCCCCATTGGAATCGAAGCTACTTTTTTTACCATGTCGGGATCGTCAAAAATCCGAAATTCAAAAGGTTGACGATTGCAAGCGCTTGGAGATAAAGCAGCGACGGTAATAGCTTTATCCATTAAGTTTCGGGGGACGGGTTTTTGCAGGTACCAGCGCAGGGAGCGACGACGATAGGCTAATTTCAATAAATCTTCATAATCAACGGGTAAAGGTTCGTCGATATTTCGCTTGTAAGGGATGCGCTTCTGCTCGCTTAGCTTGGGTTTGTCAAGGACAATAAACTTTTTTTTCGCTTTTTGAATAACGTCATGGTCGCTGACAATATTAAAATACTCTTCTAGGACATCATGAGCCCATTGTAATTCAGTTGATTCCGAAATATCTTTACCTTTGCTTACAATCGATTTCTGATAGCAATCTACTGTTTCTTTGATATAATCCAGAGCAAAAAATTCTCGCCTAGGACGCATAATAATTCCTTTTTCTAGACGATGAATGTTGCGTCTTAAGAGATATTGACTATCTAAATTCGAGCGCAAATCTTCAACATATTTCAATTTGCCGTAAATGACAGCTTGGTTCTCTCGACTAAAGTCTCTGGATAGAAAGATATAGTAGAGAGAACTTAAAAGTCTCGATCTGACCGCTATTCTTAAAGTAAAATTATTAACTCTTTTTGAAAAACTTTTTAGTTTTTCAACCCCGCCAACTGGAATAATTGATTTAATAACTTGTTCGATCATCTTTCTCTGAGCTAGAGTTATTTATGAATTCAGAAGAGCGAGGTGTCTAAAGCTGTACAGTATTTCTCGGTTTTACTGAACCCTCTTTTTCGATAAGTGAAGTCTCATCATGTGAAATGGGCTAATTAAAATACTATATAAAAGTGCCATTTTGCAAGCAGCAACAGTGTCAGTATTTAGCACCTTATAGTATTTGAAAAAGTGCCATACAACGCGCTTAGCATCATTGGCAAGATAGGCAAAAAAAGCTAAGGGTCTTTGCCAAGGTTTAAGTCTCAACATCCTAATATGATGTCTCGTCAAGCCGGACTTACCGACGAACGAAATCAAATAGTCTCTTTCCATTCTCCAAGAGGGAATTTTATGATAAATCTGGATTTCCGGGGCGTACCAAATTTCCCAATCCGCATTTTCTAGATGGGACAAAATTTCTAGATCTTCGCCTTTTGCCGAGAGAGCTTTTCCTTGGGGTCCTGAAAGGAGCAATTGTTGGGGTAGGGACTCATACCATGCTTCCTTGCGAATCACTAATCCTGCTCCTGGGGGGAGAACCTTGTGTTTAGTTTCGCTATAGCGAAATGGTTTTTTCCCTCGTTCGATTAAAGCTAAAAAAACGGCTATTTTATTAAAATCCTTGGGAGGGTCTGTTTCAAATTCTCCGAGAATTTTGCCGCTATAAGCACCTGCTTTGGGGTGCGCTAAACCAAAAGCATAAGCAGCCGCAACCCAATTGGGGTCAGGTAAGTTATCGTCATCAAGAAACCCAATTAGAGAGCTTTTAGCTTCTTCAAAACATCTTTTTCTCGCGAAGGCTGCTCCTTGCTGGGTTTCCAAGTAATATTTAAGGGGATAGTGCCTATCCCAACGAGCTTGGTACTCTCTAATAATTTTCGCTGTATTGTCTTTACTGTTATTATCAACGATGACGATTTCCCAATGAAGGTCATCCGCATTAACTTGCGATCGCAGCCTGTCTAAAAGTTCGGGTAAATAATTTTCCCCATTGTAGGTGCGTATCGCAACCGTAAAGTCCACTTGCATTAGACTCAGACCTCTTCGATCGATAATCTTAAGCTCTTTTTGAATGATAGCCTAATTAGTCGGACGTTGGAAGGTGGGATTAGCAACGTAAATTTCCACAAACCCCGCTCCTGCTAAAAATCCCACAGCGATCGCGCGGCTGAGAAAATCGAACCACACTAGGCGCTTTTGTATGGCTGCGGCTTGCACGATGTCCGGCGGCGAGAGGACAGAAGGAACGGGAGGGATAACTTCAAGGGGTTTTTTGTCGAAAGAGGAACGAACACTCATCGGTGCGAGAGGAAGGACGCGATCGCCTTCCATTTCTTCAACCGTCGGACTTTGCTGGAAGTTTTGCAAAGTTAGGCGCAAGGGTTGCAAACCCTCGCTTTGCCAGTTCGCGCAGGGTGTCGTCGAGGCGACTGCCAATGGCTTGGATGTAAAGAATGTTACTTTGCCGGAAAATTTATGGGAGTCGATCGAGAAGAAATTGGCAGCAGAACAAGAAACTCAACAAGCTCAATTTGAACTTGAAAAAGCACGCCAAGAGGCAGAAAAAGAGCGGAAGCCCGAGGATGCGATCGCGCCTTCAATTTGCATTCAACTCTAGCAAGTCTTCGATAAATTTTACAAACTGATTGAGCTCGGAAACTTTAGCTCGTGTTTCCTGACTGACCCAATTATTGTCTGCAAGACTCGCGGTATTTGTTTTTCCCGGTTTCAACACGCTAACGACCGTAGCAACAAGGGCTTTTTCGCGAGCGAATGGTTTCCATTTAAGCGACTTCCGTTCGTCATCAGAAAACCGATCGAGATAAGATGTCGCTCTCTCCCAAAACTCTGGATACGCTATTTCTCCACAAGAACAGAGTAAGGTATCTAATACTCCACTGTTTTTATTATCGGGCAATATATAAATTCCGGTTCTAGTAGATGCTGAATTAATCATTCCTGGTTTGTCAGGGAAATTAGAAAAATGTTCTTTGAGGTAATTGGAATAATTTTGTGTAACTTCCGCTGGAGATTCTTTATCAGCATCGGCAATAACGCCAAAAGCAGTGAGAGCAGTTTGGTATTCGGTATGATTTAACAAAATATCATCTAAATTCGTTGTCAGATTGCTTCCTTCTCCAGCATAAATAGCAACTGAGTGGGTCTCGGTGAATGCGATAGAAGGCATATCTAAGCGCTTATATAAATTTCCTTTTTTGGGATAGCGCGGAATTAATTTACGCCAAAAATTATCTAAATTAGATTCCTTTCCATCAAAAGACTTAAATTTCAATAATTTAAGGACTTTTTTGACGAAGGCTTGGTCTTGCGGCCCTTCCACACCTATTATGGCATATTTCACTGATCTCAGAAATTGTTAGCCGAAAGCCTTACGGAGGAATTGTTACGGTTAAAAGCGATTGAAGCGATATCGGAACTGGCGCGATCGTGATGCAACTGAGCATCCAGGAGGTGAATCAAAAGTTGGCGCAGCTCGAACTCCCTCTACTCGAAATCTGCATACCGGCGAATACGTGGTGGGAAATATCGGCTCGGAATTACACGCCGAATATACGGTTATTGGCAATCACGTTAACCTGGCCTTTCGCATTGAAACTTACTGCACTGGCAATCAAATTTTAATTTCCGAAATTAGCGCGCTTTCTGGGAAATACAATCTCTTTTTACCCAAAGACGACGAACAGTTTATTCGCTTGCGAGAGGAGATTCCGCTTTTGTATTTAGTGGTAAGTAGGTGGGCATAAATAAGTGTATAATAATAAATTAGTTAGAAAAGGGAGTTGCTTTATGCCAACACAACTAAAAATCCGTCTGAGCGACAGCGAAGAAAAGGAACTATTGGGATTAACTCAGAATCCAAAAACCCCAAAAAGGACTCTTAAAAGAGCAGAAGTGTTACGATTAAATAACCAAGGTTGGAGCGTAAAAGAAATAGCGTCTTGGATGAATTGGTCAGAGAATACCGTGAGAAAAACAATTAAAAGGTGGATATTTCAGGGAAAATCGGGACTTGGGGATCGACCCAGAAGTGGTCGAAGAAAACGTTGGACTGAAGCTGACATAGAGTACTTAAAAGAATGTTGCGATCGCTCCCCAGAGGACTTACAACAGTAAGCAACTATCAACTCTTTTAAGGATTGAGCGCCAAGTGAATCTGAGTCCTGAGAGAATTCGCAAAATCTTCAAAAAAAAAGCGTAAAACGTTTTACGTTCATTTAACCTATAAACCCCCGCTGTCGCCACTGCACTTCGCAAAATTTCGACTCAAGCCCTTCAGCAACTCGAGCAATAGAGGAAGCGATCGCGTCTTCAATTTGCATTGAATTCCAGCAATTCTTCGATATGTGAAATGAGCAGCATTATTCTTGAATAATCTTGAATCTTTACAATTCAACTAATTCAAAGTCTGGCATTTTAAATGTCTTCTGGTCATTCAGAGCTTCTTGGGGGCCGTAAAAGCGGAACATTGGCATGGGGCGCTTACCTGCTGTATCTATCCAATTACCTTCCATACCTTCAGGTGCTTTAGGACCGACAATAATGGGAATCGATCCATCGGGATTTATCTCCATCTGCTCGAGATCGTAAGTCGATAATGTGGTTCGTTTATTCGGTACATAGATGAAAGCAAACGTTGCTCGATCGTAGACAGTTAGCGCCCAAAACTGTTCTACTGGAACATCAGCCGGCACATCTATTTTGTATGTTTTCCCCGCCTTTAATAGTTGACCGTTATTGTCTGCCATAGCACAAAGATATTGCGTGGCGGGAGAATGACTGAGCTTTTCGGGCACATAAGTACACCACATGAACTGCATAGCTCTAGGAATAATGTCAATACGATCTCTATATTCATACTCAAACTTTCGACGAGCGTCAGTCATCATCAAACTTAAGTAATGTCGGTCGGGCCAATACATATCCTCTTGCGGAATAGTGTCGAAACAATTTTGCAGATAGAACCAAACATCAATGGCGGCTTGGCGCATTGCACGAATCGCCGTTTCATCAGGCTCGAAAGGCTTGCCACGCTCACTGCCTAATACCTTGAGCATCCCTCGCATAACTTTGTCTTTTCCACGCAATGGCTCAACGCTAAATATTGCGTGAATGTCTTCGAACTGCTTTTCGTCATAAGGGATTAATGATGCATAGCGCATCTCTAGCGGGTCGATGAATTTCTGTTCCGGTGGATTGCCAGCATCATCGAGGTAATACATACGTAATCGATGGGCGTAATTATAAGCATCTTCCGTGGTCTTTCCTTCTACGACAATCGATCTGAACGCTAAAGCTATGCGGTAACTAGGCGATGGCACATGGATATATTGGTCAATGTCAGGTATTTTTGTTGTATCATATCCAGGAGGTGTGAATAGATACTTTGCAGCTTTACCTTTATCTACTCCTGAAGGGCCAACATCCGCAATTGTGAACTGCCAGGCATCAACAACTTGTCCATATAAAGATCCATCTTCACCAGTAGCTGGAACCTCTAATATGACAGGTCCTCGTTGCAAATCGGTATATGCTGCGATATAAGGTGTGCTGCTATTTACCGTCAGTCCCTCAAGGTTAGGGCCTGCCGTGCCAGACCACGTTAGAATATCGTTATCTTTTGCCCCAATGTCATCAAACGCAGACGCTCGGAATTTATAGATAGACGTAGCAGGCATGGCCCAAAGCGATACTTGAAACGCACATTGGTATTTAATGTGATAGTCATAGTCTTCAATTGAACATACAGAACCTTCAGGGGGTTGGCCATTCCAAGGTTCCTGCTCAGGGTGACCGAGATAACTATAAGTTCTAGTAGAACTTTTAATCTCTTCATTTTGTACAGTCTTCATGGACATAGCTCCTTATCGAGTCGAGTTAAAATTGAAATGCCTGACATTCACATAACATCCTTGAGTTCACTGACGTTAAGATATTTATGGTTAAGAACCAAGCGATCGCTAGTAACGTCCAGTACGGCGAATTGTTAGAATCGCTAGAATGCCGTGCCTCTAAGAACTAACTTTACGTACTATAGCAAACTTGACTGAACTATATCACGTTTCGTTCATATAGCTCAAGGCTCGTGTTGGGATAAAACTAGGGTTTGGGGTTGAGCCGAGATCTGTGTAAAAAAGTGCAAGATATTCTTCAATCTCTTACCCTATTTGGGTTTCAAGAATATCGAAGGGAATTGGCGTTTTCTAGGAAAACGGCTTGCATTTCTACGTAACGATCGAATTCTCTGTCAGAGAGAGTGGGCGATAAAGCACTTTCTCCGAAGCGATCGCGCCGTCTTCCTTGGTCCAAATCAACTTGATTTCCGCGACTTTTCCTCCCTGTAGGTCGATGAGCGAAAAATTACGCAATGTTTCACCATCAAGGCGAATAATACGAGGAACGACCGCTGTATTGAAATATACCGTTTCTTCGGGATGGGTGCAAACTGCCGTTCGCAACTGTTCTTTGGTGTGGCGCAGGCGATGGTGCATATGTCCAAAGACGACAAGGGGAATACGCTTGTCCGAGGCGCGAACTCGGGAGATCGCATCAGCTAAGTCAGGGTCCCCATGATCCCCGCCTCGAGGTTCCCAATCTTTGCCGCAAATATCCTCGGCGCGATCGCCCAATCCCAACGGTCCGTTATGACCGAGAAAAATCAGGTTATCGCAGGTTGCTTCGCGCGCTGCGGCGACAATTCTTTCAGTGGATTCCGCAAAACTGCCAATGCCGTAGCGATCGCGGTAAAATTCCCGATTTTTCCAATCTTGTCCCCCCCAGCTAAAAGGACGACTGCCGACAACAGAGAAATCCCACTGTGGAAAATCCAGCTTGCCAAATCCGACGTGGGTTTCCCCCAGCAAGTCAAGCTGTTGTTTGACCCAATCTTCCTTGCGGTGGTCGTAAGGGGACTTTTTACGCCCCCAAGCCGAGGCAGTATACCACGCATCGTGATTGCCCATCATCGCTGCAAAGGGAATTTTAAGGGAGGCAATTGTTTTAACGACTTCTACCGCTTCGTTGCCAAAATCTCCAACAAACAAGGCGAGATCGACGTTTAAATTTTCCAGCGCTCGGTTATCATCCCGTTCCCATTGCTCGTGAATATCTCCAATCGCCGCAATCCTAATCTGTCGCTCCGTGACCATATCTACTTTTAACTATGGGCGGGGTAGGAATGTTTCGCCGAAACGTCCCTACGCCCCTTTAATATCTTAATCTATCTACCAGGATATCGTTTGTTTCCCAATGCGTCCAAGGGAGAGCGGGGGAGCGGGAGATGGGGGTATGGGGTGATGGGGTGATGGGGCGCGAAAAGGCGATCGCCATTGACCCATTTTTTTGCTAGCGTTTAAGATGTTGCTCTTTACCGTCGCTGTGGAACCTTCGCCCAACTCCAGCTTCAAAACCCAAATCCAACAGGCGCTGCAGCACCCCTGGCCGCAAACGGTTGAGGAGGCAACGGCGCTGCAAGAACAGTTGCGCGATCGCGTGTCCCTTGAAGATAATCTCGGCGAAATCAATACCGTTGCCGGAGTTGATGTTGGGTTTCAAGAGAATTATACGAAAACCAAAGCGGCAGCAGTGGTGTTAAGTTTTCCTCAATTAGAGCGAATCGAAAAGGCGATCGCGCAAATTCCCACCACCTTTCCTTACATTCCCGGCTTTTTGTCCTTTCGCGAAATTCCCGCCCTCCTCCAAGCCTTGAACCATCTAGAGACCATTCCCGATCTCATTATCTGCGACGGTCAGGGGATTGCCCATCCCAGGCGCTTGGGAATTGCCGCCCATTTAGGCGTTTTGCTGGATTTGCCCGCCATCGGTGCAGCCAAATCTCGATTAATTGGAACTCACGACGAACTCGCGCTGGAAAAAGGGAGTTGGCAGCCCTTACGAGACAAAGGTGAAATTATCGGGGCAGTCGTGCGATCGCGCACTAATGTCAAACCCCTCTACATTTCCCCCGGTCATAAAGTCAGCGTAGAAACCGCCATCGACCTTGTTTTGCGCTGCACCACTCAATATCGCCTCCCAGAAACCACTCGTTGGGCAGATCGTTTAGCCTCCAGTCGTGGGCAATAATACATAAAGGTTTTAGGTTTTAAATGCCCGATTCCCAATTCCCAATTCCCGATTCCCAATTCCCGATTCCCGATTCCCGACTATGTCTTCTCTCGAACAGCGCCTCCAAGTCTTTCGCAAACTGCCTCTACGCGCCCAACTCGCCTTCATTGCAGCTTCTGGCGCAAACCCCACAATCGCCAAAAATCAAACCTACCTCGAGCAGCTCAAACGCATTCATGCTGAATGTCTCGCCGCCGCCAGTCCCGAACAACAAAAAGCCTACCAACGGGCCATTGACCTTTTAAGTTCCTGAACGACGGTTCGTCCCACCCCCAACCCCCAACTCCCATTGACCATTGTCGAGGGTCCGTCTACTTTTAATGCCTTCAAGTCCAATTTAATATTCAGCCCTCTTCGTCCGTACTTAAAATTTGCGGTACGCGGAAATACCGATCCTCCTGTTCGGGCGCTTCGCCCAATAATGCCTCGGCTGTGCTTTCCAATTGCAACTCATCGGGACGAGTCACATTGCTCAATTCGATAGCGCGCGTCATCGGCGGTACGTCGGTGGTATCCAATTCGCCTAACTTCTCGAAATACTCCAAAATACTGCTCATTTGTTCGACAAATTGTTCCTCTTCGGCTGGCGTTAACTCCAAACGAGCCAAATGAGCTACTTTCTGAACTTGTTCGCGATCGATAATCGGTTCGCTCATGACTTTCAGTATCCTTTAGAAAAATACATCCATATCCGATCGCCCGGTGGTTTTCAACCAGTTTTGGGCTTCGATATAGTTATTCGGGGCGAGGCGAATGGCTTGTTTCCAATATTCAGCCGCTCTGTCAAACAAAGATTCTGCTTCCTCAGTTTTCCCCGCATCCTTAGCATACTCGCCTTGGTAGTGGTAGACAACGGCGATATTATTCATCGCTTGGGGCATCCGAGGATTGAGTTCGAGGGCTTCGTGATACCGTTCTAAGGCTATTTCGTGTTCGCCGTTGCTGGCGTGGATCAATCCCATATTGTAGAGAATATAACTGCGATCTGCCGGGTCTTCTTCGAGTGTGAGGGCTTCGTTATAATTATCCATTGCTTCGGCGTACTCGCCATCAGCTTGGGCGGACATTCCGTCGCGGTAGTATGCAAACGCTTCTTTGGCTTGCTTCTTGGCAGGCAGAATCTTCAATACCAAGTCTGCCATGACGGTAAAACTTTTATCAATGAAGTTATCGTTCCGTTGAGTGCGCGGCATCGGTTTTTGCTATAACGGCTTTGAGTTTATTCAATTATCCTAGCGTGTTGTTGGTCATTAGTCCTTTGTCGTTTGTTATTAGTCTTTTGTCCTTCTTTGCTCTGCCGCTTCCCATCATCGGTGTTTCCTGTGGAGAAAACGCACTCCCAAAACCAACAAAACCAACGCACCTAGAATCCCAACGCGCAGGTGATGGGCAACAGTTGGGACTAATTCTCCCCAATAGTTAGAGCCCGTGAGGATGGTGTGAACGGCGGCTAATACCAGTGCCGGAACGCTGAGGAGATGGAGTTGTCGCCAGCGCTTCCCTAAAACCTGCTGCCAGTAGTCGAAAGAAGTGAGGGCGAGGGGAGTCAGTAAAAGGAGAGAAACTGCGCCTGCATATAATCCCCAACGCGGTGCGGGTAGCAAAAAGGCGATCGCGGCCCAATTCCATTTGAAGGCGTGTTCGATTTGATGGGCGGTGTGGGCGAGGGCTAAAACAAAAGCTCCTACGCCGATCGCGCGACGGTAATATAAAGGAGCGCTCCACATTCCCGCGATCGGACGCGCGACTAAAGCCAACATCAATAACAACAGCGCTGCGTGACCGGTATAGTCTACCATTGCGTCGCCGCGCAACAGCGTCAGCACTCCAATGGCCAGCGTTACCCAACCGCCCGAACGAAACAACTGACTGCGACGAGAGGCACTGAGTCGCGAAGCAGAAATTCCCACTCCCAACATCGCCGGCATCGTTCCCAAACCGAAACAAAGCATTGTCAGCGCTCCCATCGCCCAACTTCCCGCAGCAGCGGCTTTAATTTGGGCGACGTAGAGGAAACCGCAAGGGATTAATCCCCAAATGCCTCCTAACAAAACCGGAGTTAGCCCGGAACCGTTAGGCGAGAATTTTGTCATCCCTTTGGTTAAGGTTTCGTGCAACCGACTCGGCAAATGTAGCAACGGCAAACGGGGCAGAAAATTGGGTTTAATTTGAACGAGCCCCAACCAAATGAGGAGAATTCCCGCGATCGCGGCCATGCCCTGGCGCAAACTGCTACCGATCCCTGCCAACTGACCGCTGGCTGCCACAATGGAGCCAATTCCTCCCAAAACCGCCCCCACAGAAGCATAGCTAAGAATGCGGCTGCTGTTGAGTAGGGCGTGAAATCGAACACTTTTCTGCCAGTTTGAGGATTCTGAGGGGTTGCCCGACAGGGAAAAAGCAACCGTCAGCGGGCCGCACATCCCGACGCAGTGACCGAAACTTCCCAAAAATCCCAGCGCTGTCAGGAGAAAAAAATCTAACACGAGATTATAAGTTATGAGTTGTGAGTTGTAATTACCTCCGACTTGAAGGAGGAGACTTGAGACTTAATTTTTCGGCAACAAATACTTCTAGTCTTAGGCGCGAGGCAATTTCGGTTAGGTCTGCTACTCCAAAGAAAAGTTCAATTGCCTCGACCCGATTTTTTCTAGCATCTTCTACAGTTTTGCCTTGACTTGCAATATCTAGTTCGGGACATAGCGATACATAGCATTCTCCTTCTCGCTCAATTAAGGCAGCGAACTCTTGACTTGGCTTATCTGGATTTAACTTACTCCCTTTTCTCATTTCTCAACCAATATTCAAACATCTCTTAACTGCCGTAGCTGGCATAATACTAATTCTCCAAAGTTAAACTACATTATATAGCATTTTTATTTGGGTTGTAAAACTTTAGCTTCGGAAGAATAGAAGAATAGAAAAATTCACCAATTTGAGGGACTAGGGATGACAAACAAAGATCGCTTATAATAAAAGGGCTTCTAGAGCTAGGAGGGTAAGAGTTGACAAATAAATACATTCATGGATACACCACAGAAGAGCAGCAACGTCTATTAGACCAGGCAAAGTATTGGAAAGACAAATTAATACTACGTAACCTCGATCTTTCAGCCGATCGGTATTTGCTAGAAATTGGATGTGGTGTAGGAGCAGTTCTAGGAGAGATTGGTCAAGCCTTTCCTGGGATAAGCTTAGCTGGAATTGATATTCAAGAAGAACAAGTTAAATATACTATAAGCTATCTCAACAAACTAAACCTAGAAAATGTAGATGTTCGAGTGGGAGATGCCGCTTATCTCCCCTGGAAAGATGGGACTTTTGATGCGATCTTTGCAATCTGGGTGCTGGAACATCTTTCAAACCAGGAAGCAGTTTTACAAGAGACTTATCGCGTTTTGAAACCAGGCGGCTTTATTCGGCTAAATGAAACAGATTATAAGACTCTTTTGATTTGGCCTAGCTCATCTGATTACGATTATCTTCAAGACGCATTTTGTCAGCTTTTTTATTATTCTGGAGGTCATCCTCATATTGGCAGGAGACTAGAGCCATTATTATCTTCCAATGGATTTTGCGATATACAAGTTAATCCCATAGGGTTTTATTACTCTGCCTGCTCAAATGAATGTCAAGACTTACGCGAATTCGTTAATTATGTTTCTTCCTTCATCGAACCGACAATTCAACAAATGGTTCAAGCTCTAGGAAAGGATGAAAAAAGATTACAAGCCGGTCTTCAAGCTTTTAAAGAGACTGTCAACTATGTAGATGGAGTGGCAACGGCAGTCGTTTATCAAGCTTCAGCTAAGCGATAAAAGAGTCGAGCGGCAAAAAGCTAAAGCTCTTTCGCTGCACCTGTACGGACGTTTTATAAAACGTCCCTACCTCCCCTTCAGCTTGAAAGCGAATCTTGAAACTGGGTCTTGACTTTTTCGCGAATCAACCTATCCTCATCGCTGGCTAGCTTTTCATAGCCGCTGATATCGCCCAATTGTTCTAAAGCCATTAATGCAGCATACTTCAAATCCCAAATTCGGGTTTCGAGACAAGTTTGGAGTTCCGCGATCGCGCGTTTATCGCCCAATTCTCCCAAGGCGATGGCGGCGGCGGCTCGCGATTTCTGAAACTGAGGCTGTGTATTGTGCAGCGCTTCGACGAACAAGTCGTAGGCGGGCGCATATTTCAGCCAACCCAACAGCTTCACCACATGGAAGTGAGCGCCGTAGTCGCTGCGCGCTTCTTCTGCGTAGGTGGCTAATAGCGCTGCCGGTGCCTCTTGTGCATAACGATCGAGGAGGGTTTTGGCGGCTAAGTAACACCGTCCGAAGTCGGTTTCGTATAATCCCCGAATTAACGTTTCCAACGTTGGCAGGGTGTCGTAATGATGGACTAAATTCAAGTCGTGGGGGCGATCGCGCAATGTTTGCTCTAAGTCGGGTTGCAGACTTTCAAACGCGATCGCGCCTTCTGCCATTCCCGCTTCGGCGAGCATCCGAATTCCCCGCAGTCGAAACACCAAAGAGACCGGACACCGCGCGATGTGGGGAATGGCGGCGTAGTAACGAGCATCGATTAAATCTTGAATCGATAAGCGCCGCGCTAATACCTTTGGATGTTGCAACATTGCCACCACTTTCCCCATTTGGGAGTCGTCTTGGCTTAAGCGGCAAACGGCGGTTATGGCAGCGCTGGCGGTGGGAGGGTCTGTATCGCTCGTGAATTTACGGATGCGATCTAAGGCGGGTTGATAGTTTAGCGTAGCGAGAGTATGAATGATAACGCGGTAAGTTTGTTCGCTTTTTTCGAGCAATTGAGCAATTTCTTCGAGAATCTCCGCGTTTTCCGTGCCAATTTCCCCGATCGCCCAAACTGCATTTTCGACGGTGTAGCGATCGCCGTCTTGCAAACAACTCCGAATTGCGGGAAGTGCGGTTGTGGCTTGCAATCTTCCTAGTGTTTCTACGGACTTGCGGCGAACAATCCGGTTATCGAGAGAAGGGTCGGTTTGTTCGACCGCTCGGATCAAGGCCGCGATCGCGCGTTCTGTGGGAAAGTTGACCAAGTGGGAAGCTGCGATATAGCGCGAGTCCTCCTCGCTTGTCCGGTCTTGAGGCGTATCCAATAGCGCGATCGCTTGGTCTTCTGTTAGGTTAAATAAGCTAAAAAAGCGTTTATCCATATTGACGGGTCTATAGCGTTTTCATTTAAATTGTAAAATCTTGACGGAAAAATCAAGAATAGGAGAATTCAAGAGGCTTTGAGGAGTTATTAAAAGTATGTAATATTCTTCTACTGTTTATATTTCATCAAGACGCTATAGCTGGGGAAAATTATTCATTACTCATTATTCATTACTCATTACTCATTATTCATTATTCATTATTCATTGATAACAAACCTAGAGATCCTTTGACACCACTTTACCGCAACTGGCAAAACAAAGCGTCAAGAACCTCTAGGTCTAATACGAGGCAGGCATCAAATCCCGCCCGCGCTCTCATTCCCAAGTTCTAACTAGGACAGAGAATTAATTGCATAGTCCAGCAGCGCGTTATATTCCACCAACGCTTGAGCGGACATATCGCGAGGCGAGCAACCGCGATTGCGCGCAAAGCGTAACGCTTCCACATAAGGAGCGGTAGGCAGGTTCAGGGCGCGATAAACTTCGCGCTGACCGGCAATACCCCACTCATCGAGAGGACCGGTACCGCCAACAACCAAACAGTATTGAATCAAGCGCATATAGTGCTTAATATCGCGCTCGCATTTCGCCTTGAACGTCTCGGTGGAATTAGCTTCCCCTTCGTTGTTCAAATAAGGGTATTTCTTAATGCAAGCTTCGTAAGCTTCTTTGGCAACTGAATCGAGGTTGCTAGACAGTTTTTCAGCCGCTTCTAAGCGAGCGGTGGAGCGCTGAATTGAACCTTGAACCGATTGTAAATCAGAGGTGCTGGGGAAACGACCTGCTGAATCGGCAGAGGCAATTACGGTAGTAACAACAGATTTCATTCTCTTAATCTTCTCCCGAAATAAATTTTACGACTGGCGAGCTGAGTTGAAATTCAGCCCTAAAAATAGCGTTGGATCGTGCTTTTTTAGCTGAGGGCAGAAATCACGCGATCGAAGTAGCTGGAAGCTTCAGCAACGAGGCTGGCGCAACGATCGTCTACCAACGGAGGATTCATTTTGCGCAGTTTGTTACCGGCAAATTTTTCGCTCGGTTCGTCTTTGATGTGAGCGGCGGCTTGAGCCTTCATGATTTGGACGGCGCGCACTGACGAACCGGTGGGAACGCCCAATGCTGCGTAGGTTTCTTTTAAACCGTTCAAGCAGCGATCGTCTAATACCGAAGCATCGCCAGCGAGCAGCGCGTAGGTGACGTAGCGCAGGATGATTTCGCCATCGCGCAGGCAGGCAGCCATACGACGGTTGGGGTAGCAGTTTCCACCCGCTTGGATTAAGCCTTGGTTTTCGCAGATCATGCCCGCGATCGCATCGGATACCATGCAGCTTGCGTTGCTGGCTAGGGCGTTAACGGCATCTAAGCGGCGATTTCCCTTATTGATGAATTCTTTGAGAGAATCGATATCGCCTACGGTAGATGTGCTGGCATCAGCCCCGACGACGGCTCTCGAAAAAGCGTCAAGCATTTTGCTCTCCTTATTAGTAGTGGGTTCTTTTTTGTAATGTATTGCTCTTCAGCCGAGCAAGACATTATAGACCTTAAAAGATGGCGGGGATCTTCGTCTCAGTTATGAGAAACAAGGCAACAATCCTTAACATTAGTTTGCGATCGCCTAAGATTCACAAAGCGCCATCGGTCAAATCAACGGTTAAAAACGCGACTGCGCCACCGATTCAAGCGCGCTTCGCCAATGGTGGCATAGCGTCGAGCATCGGCGAGTTGGTCTTGCAGCTTGGCGATTCGATCCCCTTGTGCGTTGGCTTGTTGTTGCAGAGAAATAAAGGTTTCTGGCGCGTCGGGGGTTGAGGGCAAGCCATCTCCTTTGAGTTGAGTCGCACCAATGGCGGCGAAAGGACGCAATTGGGAGAGTTGCTGTTGGAGGGTTGCGATCGCGCTCTTTTGTTCCTCAATTTTTCGCCGTAAAGCTTGTTCTTCTGCCGAAACCCCAGCGCGAACCGTCGGCGACTTGGGTTTAAAGATTTCCGCTAAGATTTCGCTGATATCCCTGAATTTAGACTTGCTCGAAGCTGAAGCTTGAATCAGTCGTTTTGTCAATCGCGGTTCATTGCCACCCGTTACATCCTTATCGCTGCTCGAGGCACTGCGCAACAGTTGGAACAAGTTCGTAAATTCCACCATCGATTGGCCCGCGCGCGTTTGGTATCCTCGGTAGTAAGGGACAATATTATCGCCAAAGGCATCCTGATACTCGTCGCTATCGAGGTAAGTATCGATATCCGCTTCAAACCCCTCTCTATCTAACACCGCGCTGTGCTGGCACATTTCCTCATAGGAGTCGGGCGCGCGTCCCAAAAGGTGTTTAAAATTTAACTCAATGGCGCGGTAACGATAGCAATTTTCAAAGAAACGAGAACGGTACAACTCCGACTTAGCCAAACTTCGCACGAACTCGCGCACCGTCAAATCGCCTTGCTTCAATTGCGACTCGGCTACCGTTAGGCGATCGCTCTCCATAATATGAGCATTGCCCAATACTTGTCGGTAAATCGCCCGCAGAACCACTTCGATGTCTGTTTCCGAGAAACCGGAACGCAGCTCGATCGCGTCTGTCTCCTTAAAAGGTTGGTACGCTTGATAAAATTGCTTCTGTCGCTGTGACTCGTCTGCGCTCAAAAAATTAACTGCGTTCATTTTCTTTTTTTTAAATTAAATTTAACTCCATTTTATAGGGTATTGCTCGAGGAAACGCAAACCGCGATCGGATACTACAAATCGAACGTCCCTACAGAGAGCGTGCGGTGAATTTAAATTCTGGACGTTTATTGTTTGCGTTTCATTTTAAAACGCTATAGTCGTTTCAAATAAGGAAGTTCCGATTTAGCTAGAACCGCCGAACTTCAGGAAGCAGTGTCGAGCGTCTCAATCAAAATGAATATAACTCCTCGTTCGTCCCTCAAATTCTCCCATTCTGAATTCTCCCATTCTGGATTCTTCTATTTTAAATTCTTCCAAATCCACGCATGGGTAGAGGACGATCGTGAGTCCACGTCCCAAGTTTCATCAAGGGGAGAAATCAGATCCCCTTCAAAGATGACGCTCCCTTTTAAAGGATTGCGATCGCGAGTTTCCACAGACGACAAGTTTCCAAAACCGGGCATTTTTAACGTCTGAATGATGCGGTATAAAATTTCGAGATAGGCATCATTGACTGAATCAATTTCACGTTTTAACTGTTCCCGATTAATCATAAATCATTCTTCTCCAAAGCGAACAAAGTTTTAAAAACATTTGTTTGCAATTTATAACTCAAGTAAAAATATTATAATTTATAATTGTTGGTCGAATCGCGTCCGAAAGCTGCCGTATTTAATCCAATATTGTTTCAAATTGTGATGGGGCGTGTGCAAACTTGCCTTGGCTCGATATAAAATTACTTGACGGCGATCGCCCATCCAAATTTTG
>JAXHVQ010000049.1:14234-38114 GCA_034189065.1 Cyanobacteriota bacterium | reverse complement strand
CAGGGGATGCAGGGGGAGCGGGGGAGCGGGTGAGGGGGGGAGCAGGGGATGCAGGGGGAGCAGGGGGGGAGCGGGTGAGGGGGGAAGCAGGGGGAGCAGGGGAGCAGGGAGAGCAGGGGGAGATGGGGAGAATTCATACTAAATCCTCATTTCGTGGCGATTCTAGATAACATACTCCGCATAAATCAAACCCCGACCCTGAAGCCTCTCGCCATCCAGCCAAAAACTGACTTCTACATTGCCGCTCACTTCCTCAATAAAGCTATACTGAAGCGAGCGGTTATCTGGGACAACCAATTCCATCGCGCTATCAAAACGCGCCGAAATCGAGAGGCGATCGCGCTCGTCCATCGCCTCCACTTGCAAACCTTCTGGCATAGACCGACTGCGATGGGCAAACACCGAAGCTGCGATCCCCGGCAACCGCATCGGCAGTACCGCCGTTGCCGACCATTGCCAATCGATGGCTAAGGTTGCGCCCAAAAAAATCTTGCGCAATTGGTTCCCTACATAAACAAATATATAAGACAATCCCCCCCGACAATGATCTTTATTGGTGCGTCTGTCCAAAACCAGGGTCAGCGTTCGGCCGTCGGTACAAGTAACAAAAGCGACAAACCACTCCCAACCGATATCCTCCCCCCAGCGAAACCGGCCAAAGTTGCGGTCGTGGTAGCAAAACCAGTCCTGATGAATGGGAAAGTGCGCTCCCGCAACCGACAGTTCTCCTGCCACCCTCAAACCCGGCACCAAACCCCAACCGATGAAACCGCTACCAAAGGGAGCATCTTCTGCAACCAAGAGGGGGGTTGCGATCGCTTCAGCTTCAAAAGCGACTGTAACCCCGGTTTTCGAGTCGCCCACCACAACGCGCGATCGCGACCCCTCAATGTCCACCGAGACTCCCCGACCTCGCAACTGCAACGGTGCGCGACTGACCATCCCCGCCTCCCACCGCTGGGGGTAGGCGGTGCCGAAGGTTGCCACGGGGGTTGTAGGGGGAAGTTGGACGGCGGTGCGCTCGCTAGGAACGGTGGCAATTAAGCTCAATTGCATTTCCCCGACCGTCGGTCTGCCGCTGAGGGTCACATTAATCAACACTCGCACCCCACTGTTGAGGTCGATCAAAATGAAATGATACCAGTCCTTCCAGTCTGAAGGAGCCGACGCATCGTCGGTGGGAATGCGCAACTGTTCGATTTGGGCTAAGATTTGTGAGTTAATGGTCATCGCCGCAGAGATGGAGATTCGCTGATTATATCTTCCCCAGGTATTTGGGGTGGGGAGGGACGAGTTGGCAGGGGTGGGGCCAACGCCGCGATCGCTTCTAAGATGGCTGCGATGCGGGGAGAGAGCGTTGCTAAGCCTAAAACAATGGCTTCAAACCAGCGATCGCTATTCATCCCCAGTTCTGCGCTTAAGGTCTCCCCCGCCGAAGGTGTTAGAGTTGAGGGGGGGAATGGACTGTTGGCGGGGAGTAAACTCCACAACCACTGTTCCCAAAACGCGAGCATTCCCCCCGTCGCGTTGGCCTCGCCAATGGCGGTTGCGAAGGCCGTGGCTGCCGACTGACTAATTTGCAACCATCGAGGGACTTTCGCTGCACTCAAAGCCCCCACGCCGTTTTTAAAGAAGCGGGTGCGGCCGAGGTTATGGGCCAACTGACGGCCGCGATCGCTTTGTGCAAACTCGTTGCCAATTTGAGCGAGAACTACTAATAATTCTACGACCAACCACCGTACGGGCAGGAAGTTTAATCCCGGCAAGGCTGTTGCTAAGCGATAACCCGCTTCGGCAGCTTTCGCGTCGGCGGCGGTTGTGGGGGAGTTCGCGCGCGCGATCTCCTCCAACCCTCGGGCGATGGGAGGCGACAGTACTGCGAGTCCTAAAAGAAGCGTTTCCCACCAGCGATCGGTATCCCCTCCCAGTTGAGCGACGGCAGCTTCGGCTAAGAAGGGCGGTACCCCAATAGGGTTGCCGATTTCGTTGGCTTCTACATCGGTGTCGGCTAAACTCAACAGCCATCGTTCCCACAGATACAGGAGTCGGTTTTGGCCGGGGGGTTGACTGGTGCTGGCGAGGAGGGTGTTGGCGATGGTTAGGCTTTCCGAGAGCCACTGTGGGAGTTGAGCTTGCCCAAGCGCGATCGCGCCGTTTTGGAAGAAAGCCGTGGTTTTGAGTTGTTCGAGCAATGTGCTGCCGGCTACAGTCCCGGCATATTCTTCTCCCCTTTGAGCGATAATAATTAGGAGTTCTGCGGCTAACCAGCGAGTCGGGATGCGATCGAGATCGATAATTCCAGAGATCAGGCCCGCGCTTCCTGCTGTTGTCCCATCGAAAATATGCCAAGAACTGGGGTTCGTCTCCCCGAAAATGGGAAAGGTTACGCTGAGAGGAAACTCTAAAATTTGAGGCAACGGTTGTGCAACAGGGACGATTTCGAGGTCGAGGGCGATCGCGTTTTCTTGGATGCCGGGAAATCGCAATCCCGCTTTCAGCATTTGTCCCGGCGATACCTCTGCGGGGATCGCAATTTCCATTGTCTGACTTGCCTTGCTGCCCGAAAAGAGATAAATGTAGGGGGGGTCGAGATTCTGACTTGCCGAAAGAACGCGATCGCTCGAAGCAACGACCCAATCTTCTAAGGTTGGGCGTAACAGCACCGCCTCGTTCATCTCATTGAAAAAAGAGAGTTGCAACACTAAAGTTGCACCGGGTTGAAGTTGGAATTTGAGCGATGTAGGGGGTTCGGGTTTCATGTAACCAGACTCTATGGTATTTTAATTATTTTGACCTACACATTACCTACAAATTTCGATAAATTACATAATTAATTAATTGTTTGAGAAAGCGACGGTCTTGAAAAGGCGAGCCCGACTTTTCCCCGGGTTGTAAGGGAGATTCGGGTTGAAAAAAGTCCAGAGACTCAAAGAGTCGGTCGGCTTGACTTGCCAGCGATCGCGCCAGTTTCCAACCATGTTCGATACTCCCATAACGGTTCATTTCTTTGAGAATAAATTCAATGTGTTCGGGTTGTTTTTGAGGTCGCGGCAGCGCCAAAATCTCTAAGATTTGCCCCGACTTTTGACTATTAGCGATGACATGGTTCAACATCAAAGTGCGTTTCCCTTCATAAATATCCCCTCCTATTTCTTTGCCATAGGTTTTGATTTCTCCTAAGATATTAAGGAGATCGTCTTGAATCTGAAAAGCAATCCCCAAAATCATCCCAAACTGAGTCACTTGTGCCAAAGGTTTCACAAGTTCGCTGAGGTTGCTCGTGGGATATCCAATAATTAAACCGACTCGTAAGGGAGTCATAAACGTATACCAGCACGTTTTTTTTACGCACATTTCAAAATAATCTTGGTCGGAAAGCTTCGCCGTATTATTGGCAATGCAGTCCAACTCTATTGCCTGTCCTTCCACAGATTGCTGCGCCATAAACTCAATTTCCTGTAAGATATTGAGACTTTTTTGTAAGCCGATAGCCGACAAGTTTTCTAACAACAATCCAACAGCTAAAACATTAGTCGCATCGCCAATGTTAATCGCTCGCGGAATTCCGATAGTGTGGTGCAACGTTTCCTTCCCGCGACGCGACTCCGAGCTATCTTCAATATCGTCGTGAATTAAAAACGCATTGTGGTAGAGTTCCAGTGCTGCTGCGGTTGCCAGCGCGCTTTCTCCCATGCCTCCCACTGCCCGGGCGGCACTAATGCACATCGTCGGCCGCAACATTTTACCAGCACGAAAGGGATACTCTTTCAGCATTTCGTAGAAGGGGACGTAACCGCCCGAGCAATCGCGTTTAAGATCGATAAAATCCATGATTTTGCCCGTAACAGCGCGTCGAGACTGTTGCAACGCCTCGTTAATAATTGCTCGATCGAACTTAGGCTCCTCCGGTGCAGTGGGAGGAATAATCTCTTCTGACTCTTGATGGGATTCGATCCCGGCGCTGGTGGGAAATGTAAGAGCGGTTCTTCTTGCAGAGATTGAATCAGCTTCAGGGTTCGGCGAGTAACGATTGCTTTTTGCTCGGTAGGAGAGGGTTTGTGAGGTTGAGTTACTGGGCTGGGATGTTAACCAGCACAAAGAATTGAAGAACACAAAAAATAAAAAGAGGGCAAGCATGAATTGACCTAGAGCTGAATCCTCGTCCAAACAGGTATTTTATCACCAGAATCAGCGCATTTGGTTTATTTTTGACCAAAGCTTAAAAATGGGGAACTTGTATCGTTGGTCGATCGGGATCTATTCCCGCTAAACACCTAGACAGAATTTTGGCATGACTCCCATTTTATGAGCGATGTATTTGATCCGTCTGCTGACATCGAGCGAGGGATTCCGAGGGTGCGGTATCCTTCGGCAAACGTTGCGCTCTTTAAACAACCAAACCCTGAAAGTCCTTGAGAAAATCTTGTAATCTCGGATCCTTCTTAACCATCTGGGCGAGGGCTCCCATTTGTCCGCGCGCGCGCAAACTGCGAAATAAATCCACTGCGAACAATTGCACCCATTCAGGCGTTGCCTTTTGGCTCAACCACGCGAACCCATTGTATCCTTGCGTTGCATTGAGAGCGCGAACGGCTAAACCAATGGTAACTGCGTAGCGTACGGAAGGTTCTTGAGGAAAGGCGATTTTTTGATTTCCGTTGAGGATGGCGCTAATATCTGGGAGATTTTCATAAACTTTGAGATACGAGGCAAACTCTGCTGCTGCGCCATCTCCCACGGCGGGAGCAATATCGATTTGATTGCAGTGCAGCTTTGAAGCCATTTCCCAAGAACGAGGCGAGGGCCAGGCGGGTTGTTGGGGATCGAGTTTGTGGAGAAGGACAGAACGAAAGGATAGAAAGGCGATGATTTGTTCGTGAATTGCTGTTGCCAGAGCGTAGGCTTTGAAGCTTTCAAAGTCCGGTTCGACGTGGAGGTGGAGGAAACGATTGGCTAGAGGAGAGGGCATATCAAACACAGCCGCGCGGTCTTCTTTGCGATTGCAGGCGGTCCAAATGTACCAACCGTCCGGGACCTCGTAGCTACCCACCCGACGGTCTAGGATCAACTGCTGGGCCATTCCCTGCATGGCGGGAGGGGCCATGTTCAGTTCGTCGAGAAATAAAATTCCTTGACCTTGGCGGGGTAGAAATTCGGGGGGATACCACTTAGAAATCCCATCGGCAGCGACGGGCAAACCGCGTAAGTCTGTAGGGGCTAGTTGGGAGAGGCGTACGTCTACGAAGTCGATTTTGTGTTGGCGGGCAACTTGGGCAACAATGCTGGATTTGCCGATGCCGGGAGGTCCCCAAATGGTCGTACTGATGGTAAGTTTATTGTTGACAAGTTGGTTGAGGTAGGTTTTAAGGTTAGCTGGGGTCATTGGGGATGGCGATGGGGTAAAATAAACTTGGTATTGTCAAGTCGGAAGCCTTCAGAGATAAGCGATCGCAATTGACGCAGTTCTGCGTCGGTCGGTGGCGTTGGAGCGTGAAGAATTCGTCTAACTTCCTGGCGGACATAGAAAAGACTTCTTCTTTCGACTAATTGTTCTAGCAAGTTGATGGGCATATTGGGATTAGCAGCAAGAGCGCCTAGCACCATTTTATGAGGATCTTGTCCTAATTTGTCGAGGAGATAGATGGGAGTTTTGGGGTTGCTAGCAACGCTTGCACGAACATCAAATCCTTGATAATTTGATAGTCGCTCTAAAACGTCAACTGGCGTGCTGCGACTCCCGGCAATTAACCGAAGAAACGAATTATCTTTGAGGAGGGCTTGTTCTAGGAGAAAACGGGGAACGCGATCGCAGCGCAACAGACGGCGGAGTGTCTTTTCTGGTATTGCCTCAGCTAGATTGGGATATTCTAGCGGTAATAGTGAAAACACTGGATTGTCAAGCAATTGTTGGGGGAATTCTGCTCCCAACTCGAATAAAATTTCGGCGGGTGTATTGGGGTTTTTAGAAAGTGCTGACAAGAGCAAAACATCCTGGCGATCGCTCAATCTTGCAAGTGACTGGGGGGTGTTTTTGAATTAGCCGCAACTCCTCTAAGAACTTCGAGATGGCTATCTTGGGAGAGCAGTTCTAATATACTTGGTGAAGTATTTGGGTTACGAGCAACTTGTTCTCTAACAGACTTGTGGCGATCGCTGGCTAATTCTTCTAAATTGGCTGGAGCTGTATTGGGATTTCTGGCTGCGATCGCGCGAACCCTCATCTTTGAGTCTCGGACGAGTTGCTGCAATAGATAAGCTGGAGTGTTGGGATTTTGGGCAACTACTTCGCGAACGTCGCTGCTTTCGCTTTGCGCTAACTCGACGAGCAACTGAACCGTCCTTGGCTCGAGGGGACTCAGTTTGAGCTTGGGGTGTTTGGCTATGCGAAGTCGAACCTCTTCACTCCTATCGGTAGCGAGTTGCTCGAGCAGGTGGTGGGGTAGGTTCGGGCGCTCGGCGACGGCAACTCGAACATCTTTGTCGCTATCGACAGCCAGTTGTTCGAGGGTTGCTACCGGAGTGTTGGGATTTCGGGCAATGCTGTGACGAACCACGAGGCGATCGCTTTGTGCTAATTCTACGAGTAGTTTAATGGCCCATTGTGGCACTGGACTGAGTTTGAGCTTGGGATGTTCTGCCGTGCGAAATCGAACGTTTGCACTCTTATCCCGAGCCAGTTGCTCGAGCAGGGGGTAGGGGAGGTAGGGGTGTAGCGCAACGGTAACTCGAACATCTTCGTCGCGATCGACAACCAGTTTTTCGAGGGCTGTTACCGGAGTGTTGGGATTTTGGGCAACGCCATAGCGAACTCTGCTATGCTTACTCTGTGCTAGCTTGTCGAGCCACTCAATGGGGAGATCGCAGTCGGCGATCGCGGAACGAATCCATTGAGATGGACGATTGGCGATTTGTTCGACCAATGAGAAGGTAACTTTAGGGCAGTCGAGTATACTGAAAGCCGTTCGTTCGGGGAGCTGTTGGATTAAGTCGGGATGTTCGAGCAACAGAAGCGAAAAGACGGGATTCTCCAACAGTTCTGCAGGAAATTCTTCTCCCAACGCCAATAAAATTTCGGCTGGCGTATTGGGGTTGGCTGTAACCTGTTGTCGCGTGACTCGATCGCGACTTCTACTCAATTCTTCCAGGAGTTGAGTTGGCGCGTGGGGGTTTTGGGCGACTTGTCTTGCCAGTTGAGTGCTTTGTCGCGCCAACTGTATCAAGCGATCGCGCGGCGTGCTTTTGCTGCGAGCTTCTTGTTCGAGATTTGGGGGTTGAGAGGAGGGGATTGTCATACCCACTAGAAATTAAAAATTAAAAATTAAAAATTAAGAAGTCTAGATAGCTTAAGGGTTTCGGCGATATTGATATGTAGTCCGAACCGAGGAAATTGCTATAAGTCTAGTTTAGCCTTGGAGGGAGCGGGATGCTGTCAGGCGCGATCGCGCTTGGTTGCGCAAGTTTTTAATGGCACCCTCTCGAACGTAGCGATCGCGATCGCCAACGAGTTGTCGGAGTAAAGTAACGGGGGTTTTGGGATTTCTGGCAAGTGCCTTACGAACATCGAGATCGTTTTCCGCCAATAGTTGCTCGACTAAGCTGATGGGGATATTGGGGTTGGTGGCAACAGAGCAGCGCACGTGCCGACTCCTATGTCTGGCCAATTGCATCATAACCGCTTCGGGCGCGTTGGGATGTTTGGCAACGCTGGCACAAACAAACATCGAGCGATCGCTTGCCAGTTTTTCCAACAAAAAGGCGGAGGTTTGAGGATTGCGAGCTAAGGCAGCGCGAACCTGTGGGTTGTCATCTTCGGCGAGTTGTCGGGCAAGGGATGGGGGAAGTTGGGGATTAGCTGCAACCCCCTCTCGAACTTGGCTGCTACCCTCGCTCGCTAAGCGTAGGAGCCAAGATCGGGGCAATTTTGAATTTTGTGCTGTCGTTGCTCTAACTTGGTCGTTACCGTCTTTTAGGAGCGTTTCGAGAAGGGATAGAGGCGTGGCAGAATTTTGCGCGATCGCGTGCTGGATTGAGGTTTCTTCTCCCTGCGCTAATTGTTCGAGAAGGGGAATGGGAGTATGGGGATGATAGGCGACGAGACACCGAATATCGAGGGAGGAATGGTTAATGAGTTGTTCGAGTAGGAATGCGGGTGCGGTGTCGCATTTGAGGAACTGTTTGAGGGTTTTGAACGAGCGGGTTTTTAGCCAATCAGGATGTTCGAGGCACAGGAGGGGTAAAGCTGGGTTTGCTAAGAAAGCTTCGGGAAATTCTTCGGACAGTTTCAGTAAAATTTCTGGGGGTGTATTGGGATTGGAGGCAACGCGCGATCGCGTGGGGATATCCCGCGTTTGGCTTAACTGTTTGAGAATAGCAGCGGGTGCGGACGGGTTACAAGCAACGAGTCGCGCCAATTCTAGACTTTCTTTTGCCAATTGTTCGAGGCGATGGGGCGGCGTTTGTTCGGCGATCGCTTCGGCGCTATTAGTACAATTGTGGGGGAGATGGCTTTCCATGACAAGGAGCAGCAGATCGACCTGGTTTCACTTTAGCAAAGATCGCCAAGCACTAAAGTCCGTTTCAACGTAAAAATGTTCAATTTGTAGTCCCTACTTGTCGCCAATTCCCATTCTCCCATTCTCCCATTCTAGTTATTATGATACAACTCCAATCTGGAAAATTTACCTTCGAGGAGTACCTCGCCTACGAAGATGAAACCGACAACCGCTATGAATTGATTGACGGAGTATTAATCCCTTTGCCGCCTGAATCCGAACCCAATCTTTCAATTGCAAATTATCTTTTCCTAATTCTGGTTAACGCCGGAATTCCGTTTCGACTCGTGCATCCCCACAGTTGCGAAATTCAAGTTCCCATCATTCAAGCGGGAGACGCAGCTAACCGCTACCCAGATTTAGTGGTTCTCGCCGAAGAACATTTAAAATTAACTCAAAAACGCTTAACTTTAACGTTAGAAATGCCTCCTCCCCGATTAGTTGTCGAGGTTGTCAGTCCCGGCAAAATTGCTTCGGAACGCGACTACGAACGAAAACCCCTTCAGTACGCAGCGCGAGGGATTCAGGAGTATTGGATTGTCGATCGCCAAAGGCAAATGGTAGCGGTTTTGTGTTTGGAATCTCAACGGTACGTTCAAACGGTGTTTCGCGGGAGCGCTCGCATTCACTCTCCGACTTTTCCTCAATTAAGCTTGACAGCGGAACAAATTTTTGCTCTTTCGTAAGAAAGTGCTTAAGGCTTTTTTAAGTGGCGCGATCGCGATTTTGGGCAACGGCTTTGCGAACAAGTTCTTCCTTATCTGCGGCAAGTCGTTCGAGAGTTGAGGCGAGAGTGTTGCGATTTTTAGCAACGGCTTCGCGAACGAAAGTGTTCTTATCTGCGGCAAGTCGTTCGAGGATAGGAATGGGAGTCTTAAAATGTTTTGCGACTGCTGTAAGAACCGACGATAGTTCCTTATCTGTTACAAGTTGATCGAGGGTTGAGGCGGAAGTGTTAAGATGCTTTGCGACTGCAATGCGAACAAGCGATTCTTTATCTGTTGCGAGTTGCTTGAGGGTAGAAGCGAGAGTATTAGGATTTTTGGCAACTGCTATACGAACGGACTTTTTATTATCTATTGCAAGTCGATCGAGCTTAGAAGTGGGAGTATAGGGATCGCTGGCGACTGCTTCGCGAAATACGGCATATGCTCTTGAAGCTGATGGATGATTTAAAGCCTGCTGGACTAAAAAATCGGGGACGCGATCGCATCTAAGCAAAGGGATTAGCGCTTCTTTGGGTATAGCATCGACAAGATTCGGATATTCTAGAGCCAGAAGCGAGAAAACAGGATTGTCGAGAAATTGTTCTGGAAACTCCCTTGCTAATTTAAATAAAGTTTCTATTGGCGTATTGGGGTTGGCGGCGACAGCTTCGCGGACAAGTGGCTCTTGGCTTAAACTCAGGTGTTGTAGAAGTTGCGGCGACGCGGACTCACTTTGGGCGATTCGCCGCGTTCGTTCCACATCGTTGTTCATATTTTCGGGGTATAGCGGTTGGCGTTGAGTTGCGTTGAAATGCGTCATTGAATTTGACGGATTGAGACGAACAATCTTTCCCTTAATTTTATACCAAGTCCCGCGCGTTCGCACTGCACATCGAGAGCGATCTCACCTCTTTACTTGCCCGAATTTCTTGATTTTTAATTGAGATATAGAAGAATGGAAGAATGGGAGAATGGAAGAATTTAAGGGATGCACGATCGGTTATTGAAAGCAAGCAATTCTCCTCTACCGTTTACGTTTCATTTAGAAATGCTATACAATCGTTTAAATTCTCGCTCTCATCTAAAGCCATCCTTTAAGTCGATAAATGACGAAACCGATGTATTCTTTCAGTGCCTTGGTAAAACGCTGAGTGCGATCGACTTCGGGCAATAAATTGAGCAGAAATCCTTCGCCGCTACTAGTTTCGTCGAGAAGAAGTTTTGTGACGAGGAAGTCGGTGGGTGCGGGAATTGCGTTAATGCCTTGCTTTTTAAAAATAGCAAGCGATCGCGGCATATGTAAGGCTGAAGTGACTAATAAGATGCGCTTGAAGTCTCGCTGTTGCAGAATTTTGCGCGTGTTGACGGCGTTTTGGTAGGTATTGAGGGAGTCGGGTTCGAGGAGAATGGCATCGCGAGGAACGCCAATTTCGGTTAATAAATCTGCCATATCCAACGCTTCCGAAGGGCCGCCCCCGCGCCACTGAACGCGCCCCCCAGATGCAATAATGTAGGGGGCTTTTTTTTGTTTGTAGAGATAGGCGGCGTAGAGAACGCGATCGCCTTGTTCGCTGACTTCGACGGTGGTTCGCGGCGGCGAAATCGGACGCAGGGAACCGCCCAATAGCACGATGGCATCGGCTTGGGGTAAACTGGCTGGGGGAAGGTTCTGGGTTTCGAGCGATCGCACCAGGGCATTGGTCGTCCAACCGTTACTCGATAATAATAATACCAGCAGCGCGATCGCTACGGGAAAGGCTGTCCATCGGGGGCGAAACCACAGGAGAATTAAGGCGATAGCGAGCAACACGCACGTTAAACCGAGAGGATAGACAAAGATGGGGAGGAGTTTAGAAAGAAAAACGAACACGGGAAATTCAAAATTAAAAATTTTAAGTAATAATATAATTTAGAGTGGCGATCGCCCTGAAGTTTTCCAGGCTAGCAGGGCGATCGCGCATTTTAACCGAATCATCCTGAGAATAGCCAAGATTTTGGCTACTGTCAATTTATGGGGCGAATCCGATTAAAAGTAAGAGAATTAGCAAATGAAAAAGGGTGGACGCTCAAAGAAGTCTCCGATCGCTCTGGAATTCCTTATAGTACCGTTAAAAATTATGCCCAATCTCCTGGCTTGGCAATGGTCGATTATACGGCATTACAGAAATTAGCCCGCATTTTTGATGTTATGTTGGAGGAAATGGTAGAAGTTTTAGAGGAGTGACGCGCTACTCTTTTTCGCAAGAATTTAACTCACACAATCTTTTAAAGTTCATTGAATCTCTTCAGGAGAAGTTTCTTGAGAAATTAGAGGTTCTTTAGGAAATTGCATCCTCCAAATTTTAATGCCAATATCCACAACAAGGAGAGCGAAAACCGCAGCACTTAACATCGCATATTTTATCAATCCTTTGTCAATTTCATCGGCTAAAATGGTTGCGATGAAGATAAGGGATACAGCCCGATCGGTTATCTCATGGCTTACAATTTGATACCACTTTCGAGCCTGCCAACTGAAGAAAGGATAATCTCCTAACCTAGAAACTGTGAGTTGTATGGAAAGAACAAAGACAACAATATCTGTAAATAGGAAACCCGACCCGAGCGGAAGTTCCCAAGTTATCCCCAAAATATCGATTAAAATTAAAACGCCCATGTAAAGAGCGAATAAAGCTATGGCAATTGATAAAAGAATATTGAAGAAAACTGTAAACAGCCAATCTAACACCAATTTTTTCCTTTCAAAAAACCATTCTTATTGTCACTGAAAACTTATCATTGCAGTTACCAAGCACTGATTTAAACTCAAACCATTTTCTCTAAATTATACAACACAAATTATTCATTATTCATTATTCATTATTCATTATTCATTATTCATTATTCATTGTTAAAGGTGTTGCAACTGCCACAATTCCCAGAACTTCAATTCCCTGTTGGCTGAGGGTTTGTGCTGCCGAACGAGCCGTTGCACCAGTGGTATAAATATCGTCTAGGAGCAATATGGGAGAGCGAGGAAGCCGCCTTTGGAAAGATTTACCCAAAATAAAAGCTCCGGCGACATTAGTGGCGCGATCGCGTTGACTCAACCCGAACATCGCCTCAGTTTCCCTCGCCCGTTCTAACCCCGAAGGCTGTAACTTAAGTCGGGTATACTGGCAAAAGCTGCGTCCGATAAGTTCGGCTTGGTTAAACCCCCGCTGCTGAAGTTTTTTGGGGTGCATGGGGATGGGAACAACAGTTGCGTTTTTGAGGGAAGTCGAATTGGGCCAGTCTAACCACGCTTTTCCTAAGTGAAATCCGAGAGGTTGGGCGAGTTCGGGATGGTTTTCGTATTTGAGGGCCGCGATCGCGCGTTTCAATAAACCATCGTACATTCCCCAAGCAAAGGCAGGCAATTCTTCGGGCCATCGTCGAGCGCAATTGGAGAGTTGCATTTTCGCCAACTGCCGACTGCACGCGGGACACAGGAGTTCGGAAGTCGCGCGATCGCATAACGGACAGTTGGACTTCAAAAATAGAGAAAGCAAACTTTTGAACATTCCCCAAATTCCCCCTTTAGTTGAATTGACAAATTTACCTAAAACTGCATATTTTCCTCTTTGGAGGAGGGATTCACTTACTGCGCTACAATAACAGAAAAATTCCCTCGTTATTCGTTAATACTCATTATGACATCCGCTCAAACCGATAATACACAAAGCAATAAAACCCTAGACGCGATGAGGCATTTCTCCGAGCAATATGCCAAGCGGACAGATACTTACTTCTGTGTCGATCCTTCTGTAACGGCAGTTGTTATCGAAGGGTTGGCGCGACACAAAGAAGAATTAGGCGCGCCGCTGTGTCCCTGTCGCCACTATGAAGATAAAGAGGCAGAAGTTAAAAATACATTTTGGAACTGTCCCTGCGTTCCCATGCGCGAACGCAAAGAATGCCATTGTATGTTATTTATCACGCCCGATAACGAGTTTGCAGGCGACGAGCAGGAAATCGGAATGGACGAACTGATTAAAGTTCGCGAAAGTTTAGGGGGCTAAAATCCGGTCAAAGGACAAAGGCATTTGGATACTTATTTTGAAGGATTGAACGTCAATATTGCCTCCAAATGCCTTGTTCTTTAGAGCTTCCGCTTAATGTGAAATAAAAGCCGAAACCACGATTGAATGGTTGAAATTCAAGGTACCGACGTTTTATGAAACGTCCCTTCTAATTCGCATTTTCACGTAAATTCCCAATTTCCAATTCCCAACAGGTCGATTGGACATGGCGAGGGGATCTCGCCGTCCCTCGACCTCAATTCCCAATTCCCAAGTCCTATAAATGTCCCTTCCTCCCGCATTTCAACAAGGTATTGAAGAATTCAACCGACAGGAATTTTACGCCTGTCACGATACCTTGGAAGCGTTATGGATGGACTCTACAGAACCCAACAAAACGTTTTACCAAGGAATTCTTCAAATTGCGGTGGGATGCTACCATCTCGGTAATGCAAACTGGCAAGGTGCCGTTACGTTATTGGGAGAGGGGGCGCGGCGCATTCGCGACTATCAACCCAGCTATGAAAATATTGATGTCGAACGTTTGCTCGACGACAGCTTAGAATTATTATACGCCCTTCAGAAAATGGGAGGCGATCGCGAAGCGATCGAGGGACGACATCGCGTCGCTGAGTGGGCTAAGCAAATGGAATCTGGCGAAATTGAAAATTCTAAGTATCGTCTACCGCGAATTTATTTTCACAATGAATAATTACCTCTCCTTACGGACAACTCACTGCCAGAGAGGGAACCTCAAGACCCGTGTCCTTTTCTTTGTAAGCGAAGATATCTTAGACCCAATTAATAAATTATTAACTATAGCGTTTTTCAAATGGACGAGGTACAGATTGGCAACTGAAACCCTTGCTCAGTAAGCATCGCCTATACCTCACTCAAACGAAAACTGCTATATTAACTATTAACTATTAACTATTAATTATTAATTATTAATTGATAAAGATAGTTAGTAATATTTTGCTCTTCGCACCTCCTTTTCCTTTCGTCTCATTCATGTCAAACGGTGAATTACAAAACCCCTTTAGAACTGGGAATTTGGGACGCGCGGCGCGGATCCACTTCCACTGCCATGCGCGTCGCCCGGGCAAAAGCTTTGAACGTGGCTTCAATAATATGGTGGGAGTTAATTCCGTCGAGTTGGCGGATGTGTAGCGTCATTTGGGAATGATTGACAATCGCCACAAAGAATTCTCGTACCAGTTGGGTGTCGTAGGTGCCGACGCGCTGGGTGGGTATTTCTAAACCATAGCTGAGATGGGGCCTCCCGGAAAAGTCGAGGGCAACTTGAACCAACGCTTCGTCGAGGGGTGCGAGGAAATTGCCAAAGCGATAAATCCCTTTGCGATCGCCTAATGCTTTGGCGAGGGCTTGACCCATTGTAATTCCCACATCTTCGTTGGTATGATGGTCGTCGATGTCAATATCCCCCGTCGCTTGCACGTCCAAGTCAATGAGTCCGTGAGATGCAATTTGATGCAACATATGATTGAGAAAAGGAATTCCCGTGTTCGCACTACATTGACCCGTCCCGTCTAAGTTCAACGTGACTTCCACATCGGTTTCTCCCGTGGTGCGACGGACAGATGCAATGCGAGAAAGTTGAGAGTGGACGAGGGGGCGATCGCTTAGTTGCATGAATTTCTCCTAACAAAGATGAGAACCGTTTTAATTTTAATTCAAACTTCAATTAAAAATCGATAATCCGAATTTGGTCATCAGGTTGTATTCTTTCAAGATATCTTTGAGCTTTTTTAAGCAGGGTATAGTCAGCCACGTTTTTCTCCAAACAACCTTTGTTTGAGTTCCCTAGAAAAAATTCCGCGATCGCGACCGGCTAAATAATCTTGCCATGCGGCTTCGCTTGCTGCAAGTTCTTCGGTCGCGATCGTTTCGGAGTCTTCTTCAGTTGCTAGCGGAAGATTGACCAGTGTTTTTAACTCTTCGAGGAGTCGTAGCTTGTCTGTGAGGGTCAAATTTTTAACTTGACTTAGTACCTCGTTATAAGCAGTCATAGACGATCTTTGTCTGGAAAGTTCTGCCTCAAGTGTAGCGCGCGAGCGTTGCTTCGCGAGCTAGTGCGTGTCGAGAATACGCGATCGCGTGCTTTGTAAGATTGAGCGAACAGATGCTAAGTTAGAAGTTACTGCTTAGAAGGAACCATGAATATTAGTTTAAAACCAGAACAAGAACAGTTTATTCAGTCTCAAGTAGCGAGTGGGAATTTTGCGAATCAAGAGGAAGTCATTGATACCGCTTTTCGGTTGTTAAAAAAACTCCAAGGCGAGTACGAACAATGGCTCCAAGAAACGCGGAACAAAATCGATATAGGCATTGCAGAACTCGATCGAGGAGAAGGATTAGATGGAGAAGCGGTTCTGGCGGAAATTTTAGAAAAATTTAAACAAGAACGTCAAAATTGAGAATGAGTCGCTATCTGGTTTCCCCCTCTGCCAGTCGGGATTTAAATGCAATTGCTGAATATTTCTTGATTCGGAATGTAGACGCTGGAGAAAAGTTATTTCGGGAGTTTAGTAAAAAGTGTCAATATCTAGCACGGTTTCCCAACTTAGGGAAAAGTTACAGCTATCTTAAAGCTTCCCTGCGAGGATTGCCTTTAAATGGATATATAATCTTTTATCGGGTTATTGATGATGGTGTTGAAATTGTACGAGTGGTAAGCGGTCGTCAAGATTTAGAATTATTATTTTCTGAGTCGGATGAGGAATGAGGAAAAATTGGTTTGAGTTCCCTAGAAGAAATTCCGCGATCGCGACCGGCTAAATAATCTTGCCATCTTTGTCTGAAAAGTTCTGCCTCAAGTGTAGCGCGCGATCGCTGCTTCGCGAGCCGAGGTATTTCCCACAAAACACGCAAAGCGCCCGACAAAGCCGAGCGCTTATTAATATCGAGTCTAACTTTTCCCGTTACCAAAGCGACTCAAAGCGCATTGGCTCCAGCCACCACTTCAAGTAATTCTTGAGTAATGGCAGCTTGTCGCGCTTTGTTGTAAGACAAAGTGAGGTTAGATGCCAAATCGCTGGCGTTTTCGCTAGCATTACTCATCGCCGTCATCCTTGCTGCCAGTTCGCTCGCCGCCGATTCCTGCAACGAACGGAGCAACTGATTGTTTAAATATAACGGCAGCAACGCGTCGAGAATTTGCGTCGGATCTTGCTCGAAAATCGTATCCTTCGGGAAAGTTCGCATTTCGGTTGTAACCTTTTCCCGCGTGACTTGAAATTCGCCGCCGCGAGTGGTGAGACGGAACATTTCATCGTCCCTAACTTCTAAGCCTTGAGTGGTCAGCGGCAGCAGCGTTTGAACTACAGGTCGCGAACTAATGAGGGATACAAACTTGGTATAAATTAACTCTACTCGGTCGATGGTTTCCGACAAAAACGAAGACAGCAAAACGTCGGCAATTTCCGACGCTTCTTCCGATTTGGGAATCTGTTCGAGACCCGTATATTTTGCCAAAATCGGAGCATCGCGGCGCTCGAAATATTGAACGGCTTTGCGCCCGATTAATATATATTGATAATCGACTCCTTCGCCTTGGAGTTCTTTGGCTCGCGTTTCCGCCCGTTTGATGACGTTGTTGTTGTAGCCGCCGCACAGTCCGCGATCGCCGGAAACAACGAGCAACCCGACGCTCTTTACGTCCCGCTGTTCGAGCAGGGGCAACTCCACATCTTCAAATTGCAAGCGGTTTTGCAAATTATAAAGCACTTCTGCAAGGCGATCGGCAAAGGGACGAGTGGCGGTTACTTGTTCTTGGGCGCGACGTACTTTGGCCGCTGCCACGAGGCGCATGGCTTCTGTGATTTTTTTGGTATTTTTGATCGACTGAATGCGATCGCGAATCGCTTTAAGATTTGGCATCGTTTTGTTATTTGTCCTTTGTCATTTGTCCTTCGTCCTTCGTCATTAGTCCTTCGTTGACCGCCTTTTGCCAGGGACGGGCGAACCCATCCCCCGACAAAAGACCGAAACTTCCTATGCTGAGGCTTGGAAGGTTTGTTTGTATTCCGCGATCGCCTCTTTCAAAATACTTTCCGCATCGTCGGTTAATTTTTTCTCTGTGGCGATTATTTCCCCATACTTAGGCTTGCTGGTCTTCAAATACTCCCGCAACCCCGTGGCAAACTCCAGCACTTTCTCTACTGGAATTTCATCGAGATAGCCATTGAGACCCGCATAGACGATCGCCACCTGTTCGGACACCGACAAGGGACTGTATTGGGGCTGTTTCAGCACTTGGCGCAAACGCTGGCCCCGCGACAACTGGGCTTGGGTCGCCGCATCCAAATCCGAGGCAAACTGGGAGAAGGCCTCAATTTCGGCAAACTGGGCCAACTCCAATTTCAACTTCCCTGCCACCTGTTTCATCGCCTTGGTTTGAGCGGCGGAACCCACGCGGGATACGGAAATCCCGGCGTTAATTGCCGGACGGAAACCCGCATTAAACAAATCCGATGACAAGAAAATCTGACCGTCGGTAATGGAAATGACGTTGGTGGGAATATAAGCCGAAACGTCCCCTGCTTGGGTTTCAATAATCGGCAACGCCGTCATACTACCGCCGCCTAACTCGTCGTTCAGTTTCGCCGCCCGTTCCAACAAGCGGGAGTGAAGATAGAATACATCTCCCGGATAAGCTTCCCGTCCGGGGGGACGGCGCAGCAGCAGCGACATTTGACGATAGGCTTGGGCTTGCTTGGACAAATCGTCGTAAATCACCAGGGTAGATTTACCCTTATACATGAAATACTCCGCCAAAGATGCCCCCGTATACGGCGCTAAATATTGCAGCGTCGCGGGGTCGTTGGCGTTGGCTGCGACGACGATTGTATAATCCATCGCGCCCCGCTCTTCGAGTACGCCCACCACCTGAGCCACCGTCGAAGCCTTTTGACCGATCGCCACGTACACGCAAACCACATCCTCAGTTTTTTGATTGAGAATGGTATCGACTGCTACAGCCGTTTTTCCCGTTTGGCGATCGCCGATAATTAACTCCCGCTGTCCCCGTCCGATGGGGATCATCGCGTCAATAGCCGTAATCCCGGTTTGTAAGGGCTCGCACACCGAACGACGGGCAATAATCCCCGGCGCGCCCGATTCCAATAGGCGAGTTTCGCTGCTCTCAATGTCGCCTTTCCCGTCGATGGGACGGGCCAACGCATCGACAACGCGACCGATAAAAGCATCTCCCACGGGGATCGACGCAATCTTACCCGTCGCTTCCACCGTGCTGCCTTCTTGAATTTCCAAGCCTTGGCCCATCAACACCGCCCCAACGTTATCTTCTTCTAAATTGAGGGCGATGCCGACGGTTCCATCTTCAAAGTTGAGAAGTTCGCTCGCCATTGCCTTATCCAGGCCATAAATACGAGCGATTCCGTCGCCAACTTGCAGAACCGTTCCCACGTTTGCGACTTGTACGTCCTGTTCGTAGGATTCGATTTGTTGGCGAATAATGCTGCTAATTTCGTCCGGTCTGATACTTACCATAATTTCGATTTTGGGTTCAACAATTGAGCGAATTTTAAAACTCGAATGGGTCAAAATTCAATTTCCCTAAGTCCTAAGCCACGGAAATCAAACCCCCTTTCAAATATTAACCAAGGCGCGCGCCATTCAAATTTGAAGTCAGTCTGAATTCCGCACAATGGCTCTAATTCGGGCTGTTCAAGCGCTGGGAAATTTGTCGCAGTTGTCCGCGAATGCTGGCATCTACAACTTGAGATCCCACTTTAATAACGACACCGCCAATTAAATCGGGATCGATCTTACATTTCACCTCAACCGAAGTGGCATCGGTAAAACCTTTCACCCGCTCGACCACTTGCTGTCGTTGCTCTTCGGTCAATTCTTTAGCTGATGTCACTTCAGCGAGGGCGGTTTGCGTCTGTTCTCGCAACAGCGCGAGGAATTGTTCGAGAATATTTTCGAGCAACAAAATGCGCCGCTTATCGACGAGCAACATCATAAAATTGACGAGGTAGGGATTGCTATCGTCGCCGAGAATTCGCCGCAGCACTGCTTTTTTATTGTCGGCTTCGATGATGGGGTTGGCGACAAACTCTCGCAAGTCGGACGATTCTTCCATCAGCGTTAGGAGACTGCGAATTTGCTCCCCAAAGGCTTCGGTTTGATTGGTGTCCCGCGCCACAGCCATTAATGCTTGGGCGTAAGGTTCGGCAATTTCGCGGCTGAGTAACGTTCCCTTCATGCGCCACCTCCAAGTTGTTCGATACTGCGATCGATGAGTTGCGTTTGTGCCGAGTCGTCGAGAATTTCTTGCAGTCTCGATTCAACGCGCTCTAGGGCGAGTTGAGTTACCCGCTGCCGAAGTTCCGCGATCGCGCGATCCTGTTCGCTTTGGGTGTCGCGATTGGCTCCCGCCCGCATCCGTTCCACTTCGGCTTTTCCTTGTTCCAACACCTGTTCTTTGGCTTTTTTCGCCGTTTCTTCAGCGCCAGCGCGAATTCTTTCGGCTTCGGACTGGGCGCGGGCGAGTTTTTGTTGGGCATCGGCTAAAGAGGCGGCTGCGTCTGAGGCGCGTTTTTCGGCTTCTTTAATTTCCCCTTCAATGCGGGCTCGCCGTTCGCTGAGAATCTTGCCAATAAATCGGGGACCGAAGTACAGCAGCAACCCGATTAAAATGGCGAGATTAACCAGGTTTGTTTCTAAAATGTTAAAGTTGAGACCCCAACCCCCTTCATGGGCGAGGTATAAAAAGTTACTCATGATACCCACTTAACTTGTATGCGATCGTTTAGCCCGTTGCTCGGGCTAGCTCTTTCAGATTGATTTTTTTTAACGCTCCCCATCGCCTCGGCGCAAGCGCCCTCGAACCGGAGTCAGCCTAACGTTGAGCTAATTCCGGCCCGACGAGTTTTTCCAGGATTTGGCGGCTGAGGGCATCGACTTGTCCTTCTAAGGTTTCGAGGGCCTCGCTTTTTTGAGCGGCGATTTCTCGGGCGGCTTGTTCGCGTTGGGCTTGTAACTCTTGCTGGGCGGCTTGAGTTTCAGCCGTCACCATTTGTTGCGCGTCGGCTTGGGCGCTAGCGACGATATCTTGCGCTTTGCGGCGCACTTCTATGAGTTCTTGCTCGTATTGTTTTCCCAGATTCTTCGCTTTGTCGAGACGTTCGCGCGCGTCTGCAATATTTTTGCGAATATAATCGGCTCGCGCGTCAATGGCTTTGCCCAGGGGTTTGTAAAAGATGGCGTTGAGCAGCGCCACCAAGAGCAAAAATTGCACTGCCATGAGCGGCAGGGTAGCATCAATATCAAACATGGGTGGATAAATCCAATTATTTTGGACTGAGGGATGGTCTGTAGAGGCGCATCGAAACGCGACTCTACAGGGATGAACGGAGCCTTATTTATGAGAAGGGGTTGGCAAAGAGCAACACGAGGGAGACGACTAAGCCGTAGATGGTGAGGGATTCCATGAAGGCGAGCGTCAACAGAAGGGTTCCGCGAATTTTTCCTTCAGCTTCGGGTTGGCGGGCAATACCAGCGACGGCTTGACCGGAAGCGTTTCCTTGACCGATGCCCGGTCCGATGGAAGCTAAACCGACTGCGAGAGCGGCGGAAACAACGGAAGCGGCTGCAATTAAAGGATCCATATTGCGTTTTTCAACTTTTGTAGTTTACAGAAAATGTCGAGTTTGTTTTAGCCCAATGTCCGGTGTTGGATTGGGCTTTGAAGTTGGGTTTGAGAGCGATTTGTCTCCCCAACTTTAGCCTGCGATCGCGTTATCGGGCGGCTGATTTCATCTGGCAACGTTTCGGGTTGGAAAATCGTTTTCGCCGGGATGAATTCTAGAGCTTTAGGCGGGCTTGCTTCCTAAAGATAGGAACTCGAGCGCTCCCCGATAACGAAGGTTTTTTCAGAGCCGATTGCGACTCGTTAAGAAGCTGTTAATGGTCTTCTTCGTCGTGGCCTTCGATGGCTTCGTGAATGTATGCTCCAGCTAGGGTGGCAAAGACTAACGCTTGGATGGCGCTGGTAAATAACCCCAAAGCAATGAGCGGTAAGGGGATAAACAGCGGGACGAGCAACACTAGCACCGCTACCACCAATTCATCGGCTAAAATATTTCCAAAGAGACGGAAACTCAATGAAAGGGGCTTGGTAAAATCTTCTAGGATTTTAATGGGTAAAAGGACGGGAATGGGTTCGATATAATTGGCGAAGTATCCCAGTCCTTTTTTGCTCAACCCGGCGTAGAAATAAGCTAGGGAAGTGAGCAATGCTAAGGCAACGGTGGTGTTAATATCGTTGGTGGGGGCGGCGAGTTCTCCTTCGGGAATTTCGATGATTTTCCAAGGAATTAATGCCCCCGACCAGTTGGATACGAAAATAAACAGAAATAAGGTTCCAATAAACGGAACCCAAGGTCGATAATCTTTCTCTCCGAGTTGGTTTCGAGCCAATTCTCGCAGGAATTCCAGAGCGTATTCCATGAAATTTTGCATTCCTTTAGGAATTCTCTGGATATCGCGCGTTGCCGCTAGGGACGCGATCGCAAGAAGTGCGATGACAAACCAGGATACGATAAAGACTTGACCGTGAACTCGAAAGTTGCCGAGTTCCCAATAAAAATGTTTGCCAACTTCTAAAGCGGCGACGGGAAAAGAGTTGAGAACGCTCAAACTATCTACAATGTTCATTCCGCCTCGCTATACCTCGATCTCAATACTAAATTCACGAACTTTTTTTGTTTCCCTCAATACGGCTATCGTTCTATTTTGCCGGTCAAACCTAATGATTGCAGCATATAGACGATAATGGCGGCTTTATAGGTCAAAAATCCGAGAAAAACGGGAAGAATATGCAGTTGTTGCCATTGACTGGCGACAATTATCAGTCCGCTAAAAACTGCCAATCCTTTTGCGCCTAAGCGTTGATTGGCGGTTCCTACGCGCTCGACATCCCCAGCCAACATTTTTAAGTAAACCACGCCCGTACACGCCCCGATTAAATAGTTGAGTGCCGCGTTGAGGGAATAAAATAGCCAAACGGAGATGAAAATTATCCCGGTTAAGACTAAAGTGTTTTGCAGCAGGGTTCGCTGCAATTGATAAAACTCTTCCATCGAGTTTCCCGCTCCTGTGTCTGGAGCATTTTCTCGATCGCGGGTTTGGGGTGTGGGTTCCTCTAAGGATGAGTGGGATGGGTTCACGATGCCAAGACGCTCTTGTCGGTCGGATTTGTGAGCTTTGATTTTGTTTCTAAGCCACAAGCAATCTTATCATAGTGGCGTGACGATTCTTAAAACTCCCTAAATTTTTTGATGGCGATTTTCGTAGGCTAGGCTGGACTGAGGAGGATGAGTTGTCGCTGTTGAAGCGATCGCGCGCCGTCTAGCTCGAAACCGGTCTCTCTCAGTATTTCCCCGACGGTTGCGCCGCGATCGCGGTTTTCGTCGCAGCCTTGGAGAAAGGCAAATTCTCCCTCGGACAATTCTACGAGTTGGTAGTTGGAGTCGAATACGTGGCGGCTGGGCCAACCTTCTAGACAAGGACTGCGTTCGGCAATGGCTCGGGCGAGTTGTTCGTCATCGGACCAGTCGGTTTTTTCCAGGGGCGGGCGACTCAGGAAAAACTCGTAGTGGGTGATGGTGGGGTCGAGGAGTTCGATGAGGCGATAGCGATCGCGTTCTTGGAGATGTTGCGATCGCTCGACCAATTCCCCCTCTTTCCCAATTAAGCGATCCAGTTGCCAAAATTGAGGGTTGGAAAATCCCACAAATTCTAAACCCGAAGCGTCGATTAATTCAAATAAACTGCCGATATTGTAATCAATTTCCTGGGGATGAACGTACATATCTGCAAACGCTTCGTCCCGGTGATTTTCCAGCGCCCACCGTTCTTTTTCTTGCTTGACAATTAAGTTATTTTCTGGTAGAGAATCGAAGATTTTTCGTCCAATTCGGACTCCATCGGGATAATCGCCGCGCCGTTCTCCTTGTAATAGGGAAATTGCTTCTTGCATCAGACGAATTTCCCGACGGCCCAACTCCGCGTAGAGAAAGAGATGGAGGAGTCCGCCGGGTGCGAGTTTGGAGGCGATGGCGTTTAGTCCCGCGATCGGCTCGGGCAGGTGGTGCAATACGCCCACACAGTTGATTAAATCGAAGGTTCCGGGCAATTGCGCCGCCTCTTCCACCGGCATCTGCAAAAACTCAACGGGTGGGGTGTGGTTAGCCAAAACCCCCGAACGACAACAGCGTTCCCTTGCCACCTCCAGCGCCTTCTCGCTGAGATCGATAGCGACAACTTCCGCTTCCGGGTTGAGATGGATGAGATAATCCGTCCCCGAACCCGTCCCGCACCCCGCATCGAGAATGCGAATATTTTGGCGCGTCGGTTTGCGTCCGGTACAAAAATTGTAGGCCGTTATCCAATTCCAGCGCCAATTGTAACCGGGCGGCGGCGCGTCGGACAGCGGGTCGGGGGGAAAGGGAAAGGTATTGTAGAGTTGGGCAACGGCAGTGCCGATAGATTGAGCGTTTGACATTAATTTACCCTGACAGGAATTGCGCC
>JAXHVQ010000049.1:0-14134 GCA_034189065.1 Cyanobacteriota bacterium | reverse complement strand
CCGGGCGGCGGCGCGTCGGACAGCGGGTCGGGGGGAAAGGGAAAGGTATTGTAGAGTTGGGCAACGGCAGTGCCGATAGATTGAGCGTTTGACATTAATTTACCCTGACAGGAATTGCGCCTGTCAATATTTTGAGAGAATTTGAAATAGGCTTTCCTTATAGGTTATACCAATTGTGACGTGCCGTTATTTCATTCTCTTCTATCTGTTATTTCATTGCCATTTAGCCAGAGATGAGTCAGATTTGTCAAGGGAGAAAGAGGACTAATATCTGTTATTTCATTATCAATAAGGCGCAGGAGAATCAGACTTGTTAATGAAGAGAGAGGGCTAATATCTGTTATTTCATTGCCATAGAGATTGAGAGCAGTCAGATGGGTCAAAGGAGAGAGAGAACCGATATCTATTATTTCGTTGTCCCCGAGACCCAGATATGTCAGACTGGTCAAGGGAGAGAGGGGGCTGATATCTGTTATTTCATTGCCATAGAGATTGAGAGTAGTCAGACTTGTTAATGAAGAGAGAGGGCTAATATCTGTTATTTCGTTGTCCCCGAGACCCAGATGTATCAGACTGGTCAAGGGAGAGAGGGGACTGATATTTGTTATTTCATTGCCATAGAGACCCAGATGTATCAGATTGGTCAAGGGAGAGAGGGGATTGATATCTGTTATTTCATTGTAACCGAGAGAGAGGTCAGTTAAATTTGTCAATTTTTCGCTTGCGATCGCACAATCTTGAGTGTCAACTTCTTCGAGCAACACTTCTACTGTATGTCTGGCTTCTGGGGAAATACGCTCTTTGTTTTCGCACCATTGGGTAAAAGTGGTAAAGTCATCGCTTGGGACTTGTTGGGCGTTAACGGGTAGGCTATATGCGGTGAATGTTGCGATCGCGGCTGCGCCCCACTTTACAGTATTTCTTCTTAGTTGTCTGCCCATGAGAACGACTCCTCACTTTTTCTTCAATATTGTAGCAATTTCTAGTCAAAGTTCCTAGTTGTTGAGGGCCGCGATCGCCTGCACGTTCTCTCTCTAGAAGTAGATTTTGTTGAGAAGAGTAAATTCATAAAGTCTTTGGGTATTCTTACATAAGTTGTTGCTAAAACTCACAAATTGATTCGGGTTGAACCGGACAGGTGGGGTTGGTCAGTGGGTTTCCTGATAGCGTGATGCCAGTCAAATTCGTTAATTTAGAAAGGTGACTGATATCTGTTATTTGATTGTCGTTGAGATGGAGAATAGTCAGATTCGTCAATTTAGAAAAGGAACTGACATCTACTATTTGGTTGTCATTGAGACGGAGAATAGTCAGATTTATCAAGGGAGAGAGAGGACTAATATCTATTATTTGATTTTCCCGAATATTGAGATAACGCAGATTCGTCAATGGAGAAAGAGGGCTAATGTCTGTTATGTGGTTGTCATTGAGCCAGAGGAAGACAAGATTTGTCAATGTGGAGAGAGGACTGATATTTGTTATTTGATTTCTATCGAGGTTGAGAGCATTCAAATTTGTTAATCTTTCGCTTGCAGTTGCACAATCTTGAGTTTGAACCTTTTCGAGCAACACTTCTACCGTATGTCTGGCTTCTGGGGAAATGCGCTCCTTATTTTCGCACCACTGTACGAACGTGCTGTAGTCCTCATTCTGCAATATTTGTTCTGCGTTAGCAGGTCTGCTACACCCCATGATGCCTACGAAGACGATACCCAGACCGAGCAAAGTATTTTTCAATTGTATCGACATAGCGATTGTATAAAATAAGCCCAATTATAACACTTTCAATTTTTCGCGAACCGCTCCAACTTTGCAATTCCCCAAGGTCGAGACGTAACGGTGTGTTCTTTTACGTTGTACTGCGGCAAGAGATATCCTAACTTCGGCTGACTTCCGGTTAAGTTTTCGTTAACGCTCAATAGCACTCCTTCATCGCTTAAAAAAAGCTGCAAATTCGGTTCTCGATTTTGGTACGCGGTAATCCTGAAACAATTGGCGCGATCGCCCGATTCAATTTGCCACAAAAAAAGAGGTCGAATTTCGACCTCCCCCACACGAACTTGAACTTAAAACTTTATGACAGTCCTGCGTTTGTCCCTTGCTTTCCTGTAGCGAGTTCGACTTTCATAATTTTTCCGCCCATTTTCATAATCCGCTGTTGTTCGCGGAACCAATTATCGTAGGGAACGAGTTTCGTAAAATAGGTATTTTGAAGTTCTCTTTGCGTCCGAATCCGAGTCTGGCTAGGTACGCAAGCTGTTACTTTAAACATTCGCATCGGTTGATTTTTCTCCTAAATTAAAATCAAAAATTTGGGGTTATGCCTTGACTTTTTAGCTAATTGGTGGTAGCTAACTGAATAAGTTTTAAAAAGCTTGAAGCGATTTAGGCAGGCGACTGCCTTTAAATAATGAAAAAGCTTGAATTTGCTGGTCTGCTGCGCGCGATCGCCTACGGCAAAGGCCGGAAAGAGAGCGAGTCAATACTAACCGTCAAAACTAACAATGGGCAATCCCAATTGAGCCTTTAACTCGCTAGCACTCACGGGCTGACTTTCCGAGCCTCAAATGCGATGTTCCTTTCGGTTCGCACTTTAAGAGCGTCTAGCTTAAGCCAGAGCAGATGTAATCGAAGTAAACGCCCATTTCCTTACCTGCATCGGGACCGACTAAGGCAGCAGTCGATTCTTTCATCGATTGAATCGCTTGAACGGTGCTACCGATGGGAACACCCAGGGAGTTATAGGTTTCTTTCAATCCATTGAGGACGCGCTCGTCGAGGATAGAGGGATCGCCCGCTAACATGGCATAGGTGGCGTAGCGGAGGTAGTAGTCCATGTCGCGGATGCAGGCGGCATAGCGACGGGTGGTATACATATTGCCGCCGGGACGGGTGGTGTCGGTGTACAACAGCGATTTGGCGACGGCTTCTTTAACGATACTAGCAGCATTGGCGCTAATAGTCGTTGCCGCCCGAACGCGCAGTTCGCCGGTTTGAAAATAAGCCTTGAGTTTGTCCATTGCAGAACCGTCGAGGTACTTGCCTTGGACATCGGCGGAATTAATAACAGCAGTAATTGCGTCTTGCATAGCTTCGTTTCCTTGGTTTCGCTTAGTCTGAGAATGGTTAACGAACGCCCGCAGGCGAGTATTTTAACGAAAGTCGGTTGCTAAAGTTCCTTAGCTCAATCCGCCAATCACAAAGTCGAAGTAAGATGCGGCTTCGCTTGCATCGTCTCCAGACATCATGCCGGTGGCGACGTTCTTCATTTCGCGAATCCCTTCTGCCATCGCATCCAAGGAGGTTCCCAAAGATTTGTACATTTCTTTGGCTCCGACTAAACCGATTTCTTCAATAGGCGTAGCGTCGCCGGAGACGATTCCGTAGGTCACCAGACGGAGGTAGTAGTCCATGTCGCGCAGGCAGGTTGCGGTCATTTCTTCGCCGTAAGCGTTGCCGCCGGGGGATACTACGTCGGGACGCTTTTGGAAGAGGCGATCGCCTGCTTCTTTAATGATTCGTTCGCGCGCGCCTGTTAGGGTTTCGGCAATGCGCAGGCGGCTTTCGCCACTGGTTACAAACGCTTTGATTCTATCTAACTCGCCCGGGCTCAGGTAACGAGCTTCGGCATCGGCATTCACGATGGATTTCGTGACAATACTCATGGATTCCTCCAATAAAAAATTTAGACCGGATGGACTTAAAACGGGTGTTTCTTTTAACTGGTGGCTGATGCGATCGCCTCTGTCTCGATCGAAATTCTCTCCAAGACAGTTGACTCTCCCATTTCTTAGCAACCTTCCCGCAATTATTTTGCGGCATTTTGTTCGCATTCTTTATAGATGCTTAACACTTTTTAACATTTCCCCTCATTATTTGAGTTGGCGATCGCTCCGTTCGCAGTCAGGGCTGAGCGTAGTCGAAGCCCTTGCCAAACAAGCCATCAGTTCCTCGCCAATGACAAAGGACGAAGAACCAATGACCGGTTCGTAGTAAGGGCTTTAGCCCTTGCCGCTCTTCACCGGCTTTTAAAGCTGGGAACCACAATCTCCGGTTTGTAGTAAGGGCTTTAGCCCTTGCCGCTCTTCACCGGCTTAAAGCTGGGAACCACAATCTCGCGATCCTGTTTAGCGAGCTTATTGTACAGCCGTTCGGTATTGGGGAAGTTAGCCGCCGGTAGGGTGGGGAAGCGACGATAAGGCACCGTATCTTCGCCGAACACCTGGAGGTACTCCATCCCGTTCACCATCGCCCCGATAAAGGCACGCAGACCCTGGGCGGCGAGAATTTGGTTGTAAGTTTGAATCTCCTTTTGGTTGAGCGGGGCGCGTCCCAAAAAGTGCTTGGTCCCCAACTCAATAACTTTGGTGTTGGGATAGGGGGTGTAGAACTGTTTGATGTAAAGTCCCGAGCAACCCAACCCTTCAATAAACTCTTTGACATTAATTTCGCCGTTGCCCAGCTTACTTTCGAGGGAGGTAAATTGCGCCTGAATCGTAAACGGCTGTAAATCCCGCTCGAAAATCTGGCGATAGGCGGCGGCGATCGCATTTTTCAACGCCACTTTATTGACCGTGTCCGTCAGCTTAAAGATGCGCGTTTGTTCCCGCTTCACCGAGACTCCCTGTCCGATGCGCGAGCGAATATCGGGTTCGGTGCGCGTTGCTTCCACCGCACCCAACTGAACGAAGCGCGGAGCGACTTCCTTATCCACCCGCACCGCAAAGCTGTCTTCCTTCAAATTGCCCAAACGCTGCGATCGCAATTGCACTCCCGAAGGCGTGAGATAGCGCTCGTAAGGCACCGTATCTTCGCCGAAGGCCTCCTCATACTCTTTGCTATCGATAATCTCATCCACCAAGGCATACAAGCCCTTCTTAGCACACAAATCGAAATACCGATTCATCTCCTGACGGCCGTAGGTCGGACGACCCAACAAGCGTCGGTGAATATACTCAATCGCCTTAACCACGTAAAGCGGCATCCAATAAGTTTTACGGAAGGTGTCGGACTTCGCCAGCAGCTTAATAAACTCCCGCACCGTAATATCGCCATTTTCCAGTTTAATTTCGGCGACCTTTTCCCGCTGACCCTCGTAAACCGCCCGCCCAAAAACTTGACGATAACAGGCATTAATGACCGCTTGCGTCGAATTTTCGGCAAATTTAACGCTCGTATTATTGCCGCCGCCTGGAAGTTGGTCTAACTTAAAGACCTTCGCCCCTAACGACCCCGGATTCATCCCCCGAGCCGATGGGTTGGACACCTGACTATTGGTAGCCGGACCTTGGTTGATTAAAATGCGGCGCGTATCCTTACTAAACGGCGCGGGACGACTATTGGGGTCGCGCGTTTCTTTGGGGAAAATCGCCCCAAACTGAATTTCGAGGGGGTCGTTGCCCGAGCCGTAAACGTGCTGGTCGGGGAGGGGTTGTTCGTACTTGGCAAAGGTGGTAACGAACTGAGGCACCTTGCGGAAAGGGGCGCTGTAATTAAACAAGTCTTGCTGCATCCCCCAGTTGCGACATTCTTGAGCTTCCTGACCCAAACCGCGCAGGTAGGGGACGGTTTCTTCGCCGAAGTAGTCGGAGTATTCCTGGGAGTCTACCAGCGCGTCGATTAAGGCGGGGAGTCCGCCGTCGGAAACAATGGAGAAATATTTTTGGACTTCTTCGCGCGAACTCGGACCGCGACCGAGAACGTGACGGAAGGCCAATTCCAGCGCGCGGCTATTAATAAAGGGCTCGAAGAATTGTTTGCGATACAGGGGCGATTTTCCTAACCGGCGAATGAACTCTTTCATCGAGATGTCGCCATTTTTCACCTGGGATTCCAAGTAGGAAATCGACTGGCTATAGGCGCGGGTAATGTCGCGCTCGAACATTTGCCGGTAAGCGGCTTTGACCGCAGACTGTTTCTCAGAAGAGGACAATCCCGGCTTCATCACGAACTTCTGCCGTCGTTCCGCTGCGTTGAAATAGCTTTGAGGTAGGGCGAGTCCTTGCTGGTCGGCAGTAGGACGCTGGCGCACTTTTTCCGACGGCGTTGCCGCTTCAAATTCGCTGATGAGAATTTCAAAGTACTGCCCCAAAATCGTTTTGGCTTCCTCGTCTTGACCGCAGTAACCCAGGGAGGCGTTGCGCATTTCTTGCAAGGCGACGAGGGTAGCCGCGCTCGAACAGGCGTTTTCGATGACTTCCCGCAGTCCCCGCACGTTGACAATGAGGATATTGGGGTCGCCAGCGACGATGGAGTAGGTGACGTAGCGCAGCATCCAGGAGAGGTCGCGCAGGGACTTTTGCATATTGCTCGGTCCGTAACGCGAGACGTTAATGGGCCGGAAGCCTGCGGGGACGCGCAAGGGCAAACCACCGCCGCCTCCACCTGCCGCCGAGCTAAAAATCGAGCGGATATTGTTGAAGAAACCAGAACCGCTTTTCGTCTCGACGTAAGTGACGTTCCCCAAACTCATCCCTTCTTGGATGGTGGTTTGGGTCGATTCTGCCATTGCCATTTCCGGCTCGTCTTCTGGGGGTTTTTCCAGGTAAGCTAGGGGCGAGCCTCCTGTAAAGATGCGATTGGCCGCTCTAGAGACGATTGAGTCGGAGTTGGCTGTGATTATTTGGGCGATTTCGAGCCGTTTGCTCCCCGATTGATAATAGGCGGTGAGTTGACTTAATTCCCCCGAATCGGGGAAGCGGTCTTGCTGTTCCGCTTGTGAAATCGTCGTGAGGGCGACGGTTTGATATAATTGAGGGCGCGCTACCGAACTTCCACCACTTGCCTTGACACTCATTTGCTTTTAACTATCTCCCATCTAAGCTGTGTTGATTTCCTTAACCTTGGGGCGCTCTGAGGCTCCATCACCTCGATCGCGTTTTATCTGTTATGTATGAACGATGGGCTAGGGCTCCCCTGTTGGTTTTGCTAAAAACGAATCTCTATAATATGGATACCAGCTTTTAGGTTAGAACGTTTCGGGTTTCCTTAGTCGTTTTATTAAGATTTATGTCGGTCGAAGTGGGTCATGGGGCATGGGGCATTGGGGATTCTGCTTTTCTCGAAGAGGGTCGGGCGATCGCGAACTCGGTCAACTTCCGATCCTCGGGTTCGCAATGAATAATGAATAATTAGCTCTCCTTAAAAGATGTATTTAGCTATCTACCTCCTCAATATATCGCTGACAATTTTCAACAATTTAGCGACAGGATAAGGTTTAAATAAAAAAGCTTTAACGCAAAGTTCTTCTGCAAGTGCAACTTGCTTGTTTGAAATTAAGCCGCCGGCCGCAATAATTTTAGCGTTTGGATTGAGTTCCGATAAAGTCCGAATGGCACTTAAACTGTTCATTGATGGCATCGTCAAATCGATGAGAACGGCTCGAATGGCTTGCGGATGCTGGGCGTAAATCGAAATTGCATCCACCGCATTTTCAGCCGTCAAAACGCAATAATCATAGGTTTCCAGCGTCATTTGGACGGTTTTGCAAATTGCCGCTTCGTCATCGACGACTAAAATTAATTCCCCATTGCCTCGGTAGAGTTGTAAATCTTCTTCAGTTGTGTCTGCTGCGGCTTCTACACCGGGCAAAAAAACTTTAAATTGAGTTTTAATATGGGGTTCGCTAAATAGCTCGATAAAACCGCCGTGACTCTTCACAATGCTGGCCGCGATCGCGAGACCCAATCCCGTTCCCTTTCCGACTTCTTTGGTGGTAAAAAAGGGATCGAAAATGCGCGAGCAAATCTCGGCGGGGATGCCGCAACCCGTATCGGAAACCGTAAGAACGACGTGGGAACCCACGCTAGCATCGATATTGCTGCGAGCAACTGTTTCATCAACGTACAGGTTTTTAGCCGAAAGCCGCAAAATTCCGCCGTCGGGCATGGCATCGCGCGCGTTCAAGCAAAAATTGAGCAGAACTTGATACAACTGCGTCCCGTCTCCCCAAAGATTCCAAACTTCGGGTTGAATATAAGTTTCGAGGTCGATCGATTTGGGAAATAGTTCGGCAACGATTTGCTTAACTTCGCCGAACAAATCGCCGACTCGCAGCACTTCGCGTTCCCCTTCAATTTTTTGGGAACCGCGTGCAAAAGATAGCACTTGCTTGACTAATTTGGCTCCGCGTTGGGCATAATTTTCTTGGATTTTCAGCAGCTTTTGGGTTCTTTCGTCAGCTTGGGGAAATTCTCGCTGGAGCAGTTGCACGCTTGTGAGAATAGGAGTCAGGATATTGTTGAGGTCGTGGGCGATGCCGCTGGCGAGGGTACCGAGGCTTTCTAAACGTTGGTCGTGAATCTGTTGAGCTTCATGCTGTTTTTTGTCGGTAATATCGGTGTCAACGGCGAGAATGGATTTTGGGTTTCCTGCTTCGTCTCGCACGAGCGTCCAACGGCTTTGAACGATGGTTTCCCGACCCGATTTTGCGACTCGATGCAGTTCGCCAAGCCACATCCCGTCCGCGATCGCGCTCTCCCAAGCTGCTTCCAGTGGCGCTCTTGTGTCGGGGGAGAATAAATCGCGACTGGTTTTGCCCATCGCTTCTTCTGCCGTCCAACCGTAGACCCGCTCGGCTCCTTTGTTCCAATATGAAATGCGGCCTTCCAAATCTCGGACGAAAATTGCGTCGGAGGCAACATCGAGCAACGCCGCTTGTTCTTGGATTGTTTGTTCGGCGCAGACGCGATCGCTCAAATCTCGGATCGACCAGAGCAACTGTACCAATTTACCATCGGGCGTATACTCGGCGGAAACCGAGAGCGCGGCCGGAAAGGAATCGCCATTGCGGGGTTGCAGGGAGACTTCCCAGTTGTGGAGAACGGGGCGCATGATTCGCTCGCCATTCAAGCTAGACGGGTAAGGTTGCGCGCCAACCGTTGCCGGATCGCAAGGAGCCAAGGTTCGGGCGAGTCGGTCGAGTTGGAGGCTAAACTTTCTGCGATCGCCTTCGACAATGTAGAGAATCAGCGGTTTGCCAACGAGCCTGTCGCAACAAACGTTGAGTAGCATTCCCGCCCTGTGGTTCGCCTCCCAAATCGTGCCATCGCCGTGGGTCGCCAAATACCCGTCGGGGGCAAACTCAAAGAGCGCCTGATAGCGCTGGCGTTCGACTTGCAGCGCCTCGTGAGTCGCAACCAAAGCGGAGTTCCGCAGGTGCAACTCTTCCACCGCAACGTGCAATTCTTCCAAAGCTTCGGCAAACTCTGCAACAATTGAGTCTGAGGGCTCCTCTACTGAGGTCGGGTCGCTCTCCTTCACTCGCTGGAAGTCAATCAAGCGTCTCTGCGCGGCGTGGAGTTGGGTTTCTAATTCTAAAAGCGTCATAGGGATTAAGATGGGGGCTGATGTGCCAACGGGGATAGGAAAAGCAATTTTCCCGGGGGACGGCGAGGAAACCTCGCCGTCCCCCAGCTTGTTGAACGTTGACGCGTAATTTCCCGTAAAGTGCTAGCGACCGAGCTAGGTTCGTTATAGAAACGACGATCTGTGAAGTTAATTGTAGCGGCTTTCTCAAGTATTGGGAGGATTTTCGCGATCGCACGTATTTATACCTGGTCATTTATAAGCTATCAGCTATCAGCCATCAGCCGTCAGCCGTAATTAGGGCTTGCTGAATAAGTGTTGTGATGAGCAGGGGGAGCAGGGGAAGCAGATCGATTTTTCCCGATCTGTGAGGATTTAGGCAACCCTCAATACACCTCAAAGCATGGATTAATAAGGGTTTTGGCTTTGTGCAGCAAACCCTAATTATTAGGCACTCTTGCAATAGCGGTGCGACCCCACGTCGGCGCAAGAGGTCGGAACCCGCGTCGGCGCAGGACGCAAGGGAACGCCGACCTAGCAAGGGAACGCGCACCGAAATAGGCAATAGGTCAACAATGCCCCCATTAGAGTAGGAACGTTTTATAAAACGTCCGTTCAGAGTTAACCAGTTACTAAAACTCGTAACTCATAACCCAGAACTCATAATTCACTCATGCCCCTTGCCCGTTCTCGCTCTTTCCCTCGCCCGTTTCGCCTTCTCAATTTCAACTTGATTGGTCTCAATCTGTTCGTGAAAAATCTGGGTTCGTTCCTGAATGGCTCTGACATACTCCTGAGAAGCTTGAAGTTGAAACTGCTCTGCCGATTTAAAAGACCGATAGGCGGCTTCGCCTTCCTGGGTTTGCGCGATCTCGACCTCCTCTAACGACTCTCGTGCAAGCTGTTGAATTTTTAGGCCCGATTCTTGTAAAAACCGAGCTGCTTCTTCCATCGCGATTCCGTGCTTTTGCAAAGATTTCCCGTCTTCGACTAAAAGCTTACCGTGTTTCTCTGCGAGCAAGGCGTGTCTTCGGACGAGCGCAACCTTTTCCTCTGTTACTTCATGCCCTCGGACTTCTTTTAACTCTTCTGACCAAAAATATGGGATGCAAGCCCCGTCGTTCTACGACGGCTTTTCTTGATTCTTGATGTACTCAATCAACACATCAATGGGTGCGCCTCCAACAGACACGGCAAAATAGCTAGGACTCCACAAAGCTGTTTTGCCGTGTGGTTTTTTAAATCCAGCTTGTCCATAGCGACGGCTGGATACACCTTTCAAAGCATTCACAATCTTCGACACAGACAGTTTTGGTGGGTACTCAATCAATGCGTGTAAGTGTTCGTCCTCACCACTGATTTCTAGAATTTGAAAGTTCATTTGTGTTGCTACGTGGCGAAATACTTCTTCGATTAATTTCAGTTCCTCGCCACTAAAAACTTCATCCCTATATTTAGTCACGCAGACCAAGTGCATCTTGAGGTCTGTAACGCTATGCCTTTCTTTCCGGAACTGGGTAGTCATTTCCTGTAGACCCATGTATAATCAAAACATAGACCAATCCTAGCACGGCGAATGAAAGCAAGATACCAGTATCGTTTTTACCCAACAGACCAACAACAGCAGAGTCTAGCTCAGTTGTTCGGTTGCGTCCGTGTTGTGTATAATGATGCGCTTGCAATCTGTAAGCAATCTGAAAAGAAGCCTAAGTCGGCTGAACTTCAAAAGATTGTTATTACTCAGGCGAAAAAGACTGAGGAAAGAGCTTGGTTAAGCGAGATATCGAACATACCGCTACAACAGTCTGTAGCCGATCTAGAGATAGCTTTCAAAAACTTTTTCGATTCCTGTAAGGGTAAGAGAAAAGGCAAAAAAGTTGGTTATCCAAAGTTCAAAAAGCGGACTAATAGCCAATCGGCACGGTTCAGGATTGGGGGTTTCTCCATCAAGGAAGACGGTGTTTATCTTGCAAAAATAGGTGTTGTCAAGCCTGTCTGGTCAAGAGAGCTACCTACGAGTCCTAGTTCTGTAACCGTTATTAAAGACTGTGCCCATCGTTACTTTCTAAGTTTCGTGGTAGAAGTAGAACCTGTTCAAGCTGATGCCAAGAACCAAAGCATTGGAATTGATTTAGGGCTTAAAACTTTTGCTGTGATGAGTAACGGTGAGAAAGCTGCAAGTCCCAGCTACAAATCATTAGACCGTAGAGTGCGTAAACTTCAACGCAAGTTAGCGCGACAAATAAATGGGTCAAAACGCAGGAACAAAATCAGGATTCAGATTGCTAAATTGCACAATCAGATTGCTGATACTAGGAAAGACTTCCTGCATAAGCTGTCAACCAAAATCGTTAGTGAAAACCAAACTATCGTCTTGGAAGATTTGAATGTGTCAGGGATGGTTAAAAACCACAAACTGTCAAGAGTAATTAGTCAGCAAGGATGGCGAGAGTTCAGGGTTTTAATTGAAGCAAAATCTGAAAAATATGGGCGCGAGTTTGTAGTTATCAGCCGATGGGAACCAACCAGCCAAGCCTGTTCTGATTGTGGCTACAAATGGGGCAAGATTGATTTATCGGTGCGTTCTATTCTTTGTTTAGGTTGTGGCAGCGAACATGATAGAGACGAAAACGCATCTGTAAATATAGAAAAAGTCGGCACGGGGCATCGGCACGACTCTAAATGTACGTCGAGGGACGGTAAGACTACGGCCGTAGCACGACCCGATGAAGCGTAAAGAATCCCCGTCGCTTCAGCGCGGGGAGTATGTCAAATCACAATCTTCCTGGATTCAATAAGATTAGTTTGCCCCTAACGAAAAGCCTACTCCAATTCAACATTCGACTTCCTCTATCAGGAGGATTGCTCCCTGACGCTCCTGTTGAGGGCCAATGAGGGGATTAGTGCTAACCCGACACTGAATCGTTCGACCCCGACGGTTAATTGCTTCTAAAGCGATTTCTTGATTCTTCTCAGTTCCCGCCAGACATCGGCGGATTGGTTCTCGCAGTCGGTCCACCGGCAGGCCAATATCGAGACCCAGAAACGATTGTCCTCGAACCTCCTCCGTTCGCAGTCCCCACAGGTCTTCCGCTTCGTCGTTCCAGCTCATAATCTGAAATTGACGATCCACAACTATAACCCCCGCTTTGAGACTGGCGAGGATGGAGTTCAAAAAGGCATTGGTCTGGTTGAGTTCGCTCGTGCGCACGCGTAATTCGTCGTTAATGGTTTGTAATTCTTCGTTCGTCGATTGGAGTTCCTCGTTCATGGTTTCGAGTTCTTCGTTCGTCGATTGGAGTTCTTCGTTCGTCGATTGGAATTCTTCGTTGGTGGTTTCGAGTTCTTCATTAGTAGATTGAAGTTCTTCGTTGGTTGTCTCCAGTTCTTCGTTGGAGGACTGAAGTTCTTCATTCGCCGCTTCTAATTCCTGATTAGTCGATTGAAGTTCTTTTTGCAGGTCGTGGTAGCGAGTTACGTCGCTAAAGGCGATACTCGTCCCAATCAGTTCGCCGTTGTTGCCTTCTAGCAGCGAAAACTTGACATCGAAATATTGGGCATTCCCCTCCGGTTGGTTGCGAACAACATCGTTGACCGAGATTTCGCGCCGTTCTTGGTAAACTTGTTCGATGTGCGTTCTCAAGTCCAAGGGACGGTAGAAAATTTCTAAATCTCGCAACGGGCGACCTACATCCAAAGGATTGATGCCAAATAGGACGCGGGCGCGTGCATTGACCGAGATGAGATTCCCCTCGAAATCGACGACAATTTGAGCGATCGGAACGGTATCAAAGGCAAGTTCTCGCAGGTGGACGTAGGGATCTACGCCGTTATTTCCCTCTTGTTTGCGGCTTGGAGACATCAGCAGGGTGCGATCGCGCCGTTTGCCCCCCGGGACGCGGCGGAAGATGCGGTGTTGCAAGTTGATGGGCGCAAACAGGTTGGCGTGGGTAAGCAGCATCTCTGCTTTGCCCAGAAATAAAACTCCGGTATCGTTGAGGGCAAAGTGGAAGCGTTGGAGAATTTTGATCTGAGTTTCGGCATTGAAATACATGAGCGTATTGCGGCAAACCAGCAGATCGAGACGAGAAATGGGCGCATCCTGCACCAAGTCGTGACGGCCGAAAATCACCGCGCGGCGCAAGTCGGGGCGAAAGACAAATCGGTTGCCCAACGGCTCAAAATAGCGATCGCGCAAGTCTTGGGGAATGGCTTGAATATCTTTAGTGCTGTAGCTGGCGTGACGCGCTTGATTGAGCGCTTCTTCATCGACATCGGTGGCGTAGATTTTAACGCGCTGGCGGAATTGTTCGACCCCCAAAAGTTCGGCGAAGAGCGTCGCTAAGGTGTAGGCTTCTTCCCCCGACGAACACCCCGCACTCCAGATGCGAATAGTCGAGTTGTTGGGCTTTTCAACGAGCTTGCGCGGCAGAATCTGGGTTTGCAAACAGTTCCAAGCATTTGCATCTCGAAAAAACGCCGTTACGTTGATGAGGATGGTATTGAAGAGGGGCAGATATTCTTCTTGGTGGATTTGTAAGTAGTCGAGGTAGGCTTCAAAGTTGTCAATACCGCGCGCGTGCATTTGTTTTATCACTCGACGCTTGAGGTTGGAGCGTTTGTAACCGGTCAAATCGAAGCCGCGCGTTCTCTTGAGATATTCGAGGAGTTCTTCAAATATTCGGTCTTCATCGTTGGAGGTCATGAGTTTTGGGGTATTGTAAGCTATCAGCCATCAGCCATCAGCTATCAGCTATCAGCCATCAGCTATCAGCTATAGCATTTCTGAACGGGATGTAAACCGTTTCAACGTAGGGACGTTCAATTG
>JAXHVQ010000048.1:0-38942 GCA_034189065.1 Cyanobacteriota bacterium | reverse complement strand
AATAATTTCCCCACTCCCCTCGAAACGCAACGCGCGCTTCGAGGGGAAAATAGCCCTTAGCTTAGTGACCGATGCCAATATAGCGGAAACCCGCCTTTTCAGCCTCATCGCGATCGATAAAATTGCGACCGTCAATTAACACCGGACTGCTCATCAACTTGGCGAGTTTGGTGCAGTCGAGATCGCTAAACTGTTTCCAATCGGTGACTAAAACCAACGCATCGCAACCGTCGGCTAACCGTTCGGCATCGGTTTCGATAATCACTCCCGTCAAACCATGACTAATGCCGGTTTGGGAAACAATCGGATCGTAGGCCTTGACTTTTGCCCCGAGACGGTTGAGTTGTTCGATTAAGTCCAACGAAGGGGCATCGCGCATATCATCGGTATCGGGTTTAAAGGTAAGACCTAACAAACCGACCACCTTTCCTTTGAGGATTTTCAGCTCTTTTTGCAACTTTTCGAGCAACAGCGATCGCTGACGTTTGTTGACATTGACGGCGGACTTCAACAGTTCGGCATCGTAGCCGTAGTCGTCGGCGGTGTGAATTAAAGCCGAAACATCTTTGGGGAAGCACGAACCTCCCCAACCCAAACCGGCTTGCAAAAACTTAGTGCCGATGCGAGAATCCAACCCAATGCCCTTGGCAACTTGAACCACATCTGCCCCGACGCGATCGCAAATATTCGCCACTTCATTAATAAAGCTAATTTTAGTCGCGAGGAACGAATTGGCGGCGTACTTAATCATTTCCGCCGAATTGAGGTCGGTAGTGACAATGGGAACGGGGGGCAACCCTTGGTCGTCGGCAAAGGTTCGCTCGACCAAAGGCTGGTAGAGTTCTTGCATCATGTCCAAAGCTTTGGTGCTGTTGCTGCCCAAAACAATGCGATCGGGATTGAACGTATCGTACACCGCCGATCCCTCGCGCAGAAATTCCGGGTTGCTCACCACGTCAAACTCGGCAGTAATGGGAGAAGTCATATCCTCCCCTCCAGCCCCAACCAAACTCTTTTGACGTTCGCCCACGCCATCGAGAACGATCATGCGTACCCAGTCCCCCGAACCGATGGGAACCGTCGATTTGTTGACAATCACCTTGTACCCGTCTTTGAGATGAGCGCCAATACCCCGCGCCACTGCTTCGACGTAGCGGGTATCGCTATCTCCCGTGGGTAAGGCTGGCGTTCCCACGGCAATGAATAAAATGTCGCTATTGTCAACCCCGTATTCCAAGTCCGAGGAAAACTCCAACCGTCCCGACTCCATCGAAGACTTCATCAATTCCGACAGACCGGGTTCGTAAATGGGAGACTGACCCGACTTCATCAATTTAATTTTGGCTTCATTATTGTCGATGCAAATGACTTGATGGCCGATGTGGGAGAGGCAAACACCCGTCACTAAGCCGACGTATCCCGTACCAATGACACAAACGCGCATAGAATAAATCCTCAAAAATGGGTGAAAGTTAAGGGGATTGGATAGATGGCAAACAGTCGATTTTCCAATTTTAAACGCGGGACTGCTTAACAGCGATCGCGGAAATAATCAATTGTCCGTTTCAGTCCTTCGTCAAGCTGAATCGTCGGTTCCCACCCCAACCAAGTTTTCGCCCGCGTAATATCGGGTTGGCGCTGTTGGGGGTCGTCTTGGGGCAGGGGTTTATACACCAGTTCGGCATCTGGATTAATCATCGATTGAATGGTTTGGGCGAGTTGAAGAATGGTATATTCTGCGGGGTTGCCAATATTCACAGGCCCCGTATGGTCGCTGTCCATCAAGCGAATAAATCCCTCAATTAAATCCGAAACATAGCAAAAACTCCGAGTTTGGGAGCCGTCACCATAAATAGTCAACGGCCGACTCTGCAAAGCCTGGACGATAAAATTACTGACCACGCGACCATCATTTTCCAACATTCGAGGGCCGTAGGTATTAAAAATCCGCACGACGCGAATATCGACCCCGTTTTGTCGATGATAGTCAAAAGCGAGCGTCTCAGCCACTCGCTTGCCCTCATCGTAACAGGACCGAATTCCAATACAGTTTACATTCCCCCGATAGTCTTCGGTTTGGGGATGGATATCAGGATCTCCATAGACTTCCGAGGTGGATGCGAGAAAAAACCGGGCATTGACTCGTTTGGCCAAGCCCAGCATATTCATCGTCCCCAAAACGTTGGTTTTAATGGTTTTGACGGGGTTGTATTGGTAGTGGATGGGGGAGGCGGGACAGGCGAGATGGTAGATGCGGTCGGCCTCCAGACGGATGGGCTCGGTGATATCGTGACGGATGATTTCAAAGTTAGGGTGACCTATCCATTTTCGGACGTTGCGCTTGTGACCGGTAAAATAGTTGTCCAAGCAGATTACGTCGTGACCGGCTTCCATCAGTCGGTCGATGAGATGGGAACCCAAAAAACCTGCACCACCTGTTACCAGGATTCTCATAGGGCTGATTGTTTTTGCGGGGTGAATCAATATTAAACTAACCTTGGCTTCTACCTATTGTCTAGGATTCCACGGTTCCAGAGCGTTCTAACGCGCCACGAGTGCAATTTGGGTTGAAGCTGGTAAAGATTTGGCAAAGTCGCGTGGGATGGGCAGATAGAGGGACGCAGTTGCTGTTGCTGTTCCGTTCCTAGTCGGCACTTCAGTCCAGTAGCGATTGTCTTAAATGTCTTGGGGGAAAAGAAGTTGCGATCGCGCCCACTTAACGACTTGCCGATGGCATCAAGAGCGCTTTGAGGGCAATCAAAAGTAAGGCAACGCCGAATACTCTTTCTAATAGCACATTCGACAAATTTGTTGCCAGTTTAGCACCGAGCAATCCTCCTAAGACAAACCCGACACAAACGAGAGCGGCGACTTTAATATTAACATACCCTTGTTGATAATACGTCCAAGCCGCAAGCAGACCGATGGGAGGAACCAACAATCCCAACGTCGTGCCTTGGGCTTCGTGTTGAGAAAAGCCAAATAAATAAACGAGAGAAGGAACAATAATAACGCCTCCCCCAATTCCAATAAGTCCGCTTAAGGCTCCAGCGGCTAATCCTAATAGAAGGTAAAGTAGAAACATGGGCGATTCAATTCTCCAGAAATTAGAGATGCTTTTACCCGAAAATTCACAGTAAACTATAACCAAACGATGGAAAGTTACCGCCGCGATCGCTCGTGTTAGACTACAGCAACGTTAAATACTTCCCCTCAGCCAAGGAACTCCCCGATTCCGACGATACGCCCACCGATAACGAACTCCAAGACCATATTCCCACGCTGCTGAAAACAATTTTGCTTTGGCTGTGGCGCGATCGCTACGACTGGTTCTTTGGCATCGATATGGGCCTATACTACCACCCCGACGAACCCGTCATTATTCCCGATGCTTTCCTCAGTCTGGGAGTCGAGCGCTACATCGACGAGGACTTGCGCCTGAGTTACGTCCTGTGGGAAGAAAAAGTCGTTCCCCCTCTCATTCTCGAAGTGGTTTCCCAGCACTATCGCGGCGAATTTAGCGCAAAAAAGGAGAAATACGCGGAAATTGGCGCGCTTTACTATGTCATCTACGCTCCCCGACGGCGCAGAAAAGCCCGGTTAGAAGTGTATAAACTCGTCAATGGGACTTACGAATTACAACCGGGGAATCCGGTATGGATGCCGGAAATTGGTTTGGGAATCGGCGCAGAACGGGGAGATTACGGAGGAATCGTGCGGGAATGGCTGTATTGGTACGACGAAGCCGGACAGCGCTTTCCTACAACCGAAGAACGAGTTCAACAAAGGGAACAACAAGCTGTAGAAGCGACAAGGCGCGCTTTAGAAGCCGAAAAACGCGCCCAACAGCTTGCCGAACGGTTACGCGCCTTGGGCATCGATCCCGAAACGTTGGATTGATACCAATTCTCCCACCCAGGGCGACAGCTCAACTGCCCCATCATATAAAATTCGATTGTAGTCGAATGGCGCTCTCAATTAGCCCTGAAATCAATTTTGTCTGTGGGAACCAGTGGGAACCAGTAGGGACGTTCAATTGAACGTCCCTACATTAATCTTGAACTACAGCGGTCGATAGACTCGATAGTTAATGCTGGGAAAAATATTGTCAATCTTTTCGACTTTCTCCAACCAACCCGAATCGATCTTCTCGATTTTAATATCTTCGTAAAGTTTATTAAACCGCATCAAATGCGATCGCGTCCGCCGTACCGCATAAGGAACCATCGTCCCGGTGCGCATAATAAACGCCCAGTCCGAAGATTGGGCCAGCAGCAACTCCCGCGCCGCTTGATTGAGCGCCCGTTCCTCCAACTCATCAACGGCTTCCCGACGGCTTAACTCAACTGCTCGTTCGGCAGCTTTGTGTAAATGCGGGTAAATCCACGTATTTGTTTCATTCAACCAATACTCGTGGAATCCCTTGTGTCCCCAACTGGACTGAGACGGCTGGCACACCTGCTGCGTGGGATTTCCTCGCAAATAATCGGCTAAATGGGTCATATCGTAAGTCCCTTGGTCGTACCAAGACTTACGGAAAAGATAGTCGATAAACCACGGCCCCTCATACCACCAATGACCGAATAATTCCGCATCGTAGGGAGAAACCACAATGGGAGGACGCTGCATCATTCCCGCCAAATGCTGAATTTGCTGCTCCCGATTGTACATAAAATTGGCGGCGTGATCGGCTGCCTTTTCCCGCGCCCAATACGGATCGTAAAGGGCTTTTTCGCTCAATCCCCCGTCCCGACTCGTAATTTTATGGTACTTAATCCCCGTATTTTTACGCTGACCATTGGGCATAATGTAGGGCTTAATGTACTCGTATTCCGCCTCCCAACCCAAATCCTTATAAAACTCCCGATAAACCGGATCGCCGGGATAGCCCACTTGAGAGGACCAAACCTGCTGGGAGGACTCGTGATCCCGACCGAAGGCAGCCACGCCCGCTTCGGTGAAAATGGGGGCGTAGGAACCGAAGCGGGGACGGGGACGCGCGTACAGCAACCCGTGTCCGTCCATGACAAAATAGCGCAGACCCGCATCGGCGACCATTCGTTCTAAGCCTTCGTAGTAGGCGCATTCGGGCAACCAAATACCTTGAGGCGGACGGCCGAAAATTTCCTCGTAATGCTCGCAAGCGACTTTGATTTGGGCCCAAACCGCTTGGGGGGATATTTTCATCAAGGGCAAATAGCCGTGAGTCGCGCCGCAGGTGATGATTTCGAGGTTGTTGCTGTCGAGGAATTGTTTGAAGGCGGTTACGAGATCGCGATCGTAGCGTTCCCACGTTTTCCGGATCGCGATAAACTCTTTGGCATAAAATTCGGCTAAGTATTTAATGTGACCGTTGTGTTGGTTGTGGTCGATCTCCTTTTCTGCAAGTTCCTGGAGCAGGGATAAATGAGCGTCGAAGCGGTCTTGCAGAAGAGGGTCGCGCAGCATGGACACCAGGGGTGGGGTCATGCTCATGGTGATTTTGAAGTCTACGCCGTCTCGCTTCAACCCTTCAAAGACGTGCAGTAGCGGAACATAGGTTTCAGTGATGGCCTCAAAGAGCCATTCCTCTTCTAAAACGTAATCGCTTTCTGGATGGCGAACGAAGGGCAGGTGAGCGTGAAGGACGAGGGCGAAGTAGCCGAGAGCCATAATGATTTTTTTCGCAAGGATGGGAAGTGAGACAAGTCACGCGACGGGCAAGCAGCATCGCGTGAGAGAGTATTTTAAGATTTTAAGACCCAAAAGGCAGCTCGTCCAAATGAAACTCGACCTCGAAGCAGAAAATTCTGAAATGATTCTAAAATAGAGATTAAGATAAAGGAGCCCGCGCATTAATTCTGGTACCGAAACGGCGGGTTAATCTGAGTTTCGTATTTCGATGATGTCCGTATTTTAACGAGCGTGTTAGTACCCAAGGGAAGTCCAGTCGAGCCCGAAAATAACAATGGTTCCGCGATCGCGCTACAACTCCTCCTCTTTGTAGACGAGCGTTCGAGCGCGCGAGAACAAACTCAGCGCATCGGTAATTATTTGCAAAACTTACAAGGAGCTTACCCCTTTGAACTAGAAACGGTTGAGGTGGGAGAACGGCCCGATTTAGTCGAGTATTTTCGCTTAGTCGCTACGCCTTCTTTGGTTAAAATTTACCCCGAACCCCGGCAAACCCTGATGGGTGCCAACTTAGTCGCTCAGTTGGAGGCGTGTTGGTCCCGTTGGCTGCAAGAGGTGGAGGATAATAGCGCCCACTCGAGCGAGTCGCAGAGGTCGCTGTTGGGAAATGACTTGGGGAGTTCTTTGGAACGCATTCGACTGAGCGAGGAAATTTTTCAGTTGAAGAAGGAAAACGAAGCGTTACAAGCTCAGTTGCAGTTTAAGGATCAAGCGTTGGCGCTGCTCGCTCACGACTTGCGATCGCCTTTGACGGCAGCTTCTATTGCAGTAGAAACCCTCGAGGCAATTCAAGAGCGAGAAATTACGCAGAGTATGGTGGAATTGACGAAAAATTTGTTCAAGCAAGCGCGCGCTCAACTGCGAACGATGAATCGCATGATTGCTGATATTTTACAAATGGCTCGCAATAACAGTGCCGAACTTCGGCTCGAGTGCCGTCCTTTGCCGTTAAAACCGCTGTGCGAAGAGATTTTAGCGGGATTTGGCGATCGCTTCAACGCCAAGTCCCTCCAATTGACAACCGATCTTCCTCAAGATTTACCTGCGGTGTATGCCGATACCGAACTCGTTCGTCAGACCATCGTCAATTTACTCGACAATGCCATTAAATATACACCTGCGGGCGGAACCATTGGACTGGCAGCCCTTCATCGCACCTCGGGCAAAGTACAGGTCAGCGTGGAAGATACCGGTCCGGGTATTCCCGAAGAGAAACGCGATCGCATTTTTGAAGGGCATTTTCGACTCGAGCGCGATGAAGCGAAGGATGGATATGGTTTAGGTTTAGCCCTCTGCCGCAAAGTCGTGCGCGCCCATTACGGTCAAATTTGGGTCGATAGCACCTCAGGAGAGGGAAGTTGTTTTAATTTTACGCTGCCGGTGTATCGGTGATTTCTGTTAATTAAAACATCTCCAATTCTGGGGATATTTCCTCAGATATTGGAGACGTTTATTGTATTCCCAGTGTTTTTGCTCGAATTCACTAGCGTTACGCTGGAGTGAAGTACGGGAATTGAATTTTGGGAAGGTCGGTAGTCTATCCCACCTCTTCCACTGAAACGGCATTGACTTCTACAGTATCCTCCTTATTGAGATCGATAGTCTCCTGGGAGTCTCCCTGGCGACGCTTTGCAAACTCGAGAATCATCTGCGTCACTTCGCTGAGCAAAAGTGTTAGAACCATTACATCGTCAATTTGACCGGCAATGGGAATAAAATCAGGAGCCAAATCGATGGGACTAATTAAATAGGCTAGCGTTCCCAAAACGACCCACCACCGATATTTAGGATTGCGTAGCGCGTTGCGATACCACTCGTACAGCGATTTAATCGAAATATTATTCATGGAGTCAGCCCTCTAACTGATTTTATTGTGTCAACTGCGCCCGAGTCGCGCGAGTGGTGATAACCGTTCTCGTACCCCACAGGATTGCGCCAAAGCACTCCCTGACTGATGGCACTATCGACCCGGTTTAACCCACGTTCGTATAGCATTTTTATTTGAGTTGTAAAACTCTAGCTTCGGAAGAATAGAAGAATGGAAGAATGGAAGAATGGAAGAATGGAAGAATTCACCAAGCGTTCCCGACCGGTGCGTCGGCGCTTCTACGCACCGGGTAACGAACCAAGACAGGAAGAATTCACTAATTTGAGGGACGAGTGAAGAGTTATTCGCTCGTTGCCGATTCCGAACTGCTGTGTGCGTTCTAGAGCGGAAAGGCTATATAAATCCCTGTTTTGCCATCTTTTACGCTTTCAATTTTGGCTCTCCTAGAGTAGCTAGGAGAGCTTCAATTTTAAACTTTCATTGAACTGTCTTGACTCTGCCCCTCGCCAGACCCTATAAGGTAAAAATGACCAATTACCGCGCAGAAAAATAGACTGCACTCCAATAAAACCCGAGTCCAGCCTTTGCGCGATCGCACAGCTCATTACCCAAAAGTACGATAATTTACAATGAATAATGAATAATTAATAATGAATAATTACCTCTCCCTAAAAGAAGAAGATTGAAATCCCAGAAAATCTACGAGCGCGCCCGGACAACTCACGGCAATTAGAAGGGGCTGTGTACGTAAAATTGCGTCCGCATCTTGTAAGTCCCGTGAAACCTGCGACTGCGCGTGTCCTTTTCTTCCTTTACGAAGAGGTCTTAGACCCAATTTATTAATTATTAATTATTAATTGACAACGGTAAATCCTCCGTCTGCATACGACACACACATCAGGGTTCAATGAAAAAACAACTGCTAACTGTAGGAATCGCAATTTTCTCCTTATTCGCCCCGATTCCCGTAAAAGCCGCAAATTTCCTCAGCGAAATTACAGGAATTTACGCCTTTGGCGATAGCGTCACCGATACCGGCAATCTTCTCAGCGCCACGGGCGGCGCATTGCCCCCTTCACCTTTCTTTTTTAACGGGCGCTTTTCCAACGGTCCCAACTGGATTGACGAACTTGCTCAAAGCCTGAACTTGTCCAGTCCCACGCCTTTTTTGAGCGGTCTTCCTCCCACCGACGGCGTTAACTTTGCTGTCGGCGGAACAACAACCGGCTTCGAGAATATACTCGATCTTCCCGGTTTGCCCGCACTACAACAGCAAGTTGCCGCCTTTGCCGCGCCCCTACAAGCCGCCGGTCAGTTGGCAGACCCCAACGGTCTTTATATTGTCTGGGGGGGAGGAAATGACTATCTTCCAACCACCAGTCAGACTTTTACGCCCTTTGAAACCCCCGACCAAACCATTCAAAACTTAACGGTAGCCATTACCGCTTTAGCCAATGTCGGCGCGAAACATATTTTAGCCGTTAATTTGCCCGATCTCGGCGTAACTCCTCGCGTCTTAGGCAACGATCCCCTATTTCCTCTTTCGGCGGACGACCCGAGTCCATCGGAATTGAACGATCTCGTCCAAGCCCATAACTCCGAACTTTTAGATGCACTTGCCAGTTTGCGTCAAAGTTTGCCAGAGACTAATCTCATCGCCTATGATGTTAATTCTGTATTTGATGCGGCTGTGAGCGACCCCGCTTCCTTTGGTTTGACGAATGTCACCGAACCTTGTCTCTTTACGCCCTCGTGCTTTTCGGATACTGTCCAACAACAGCAGTATTTATTTTGGGATGGCATTCACCCGACAGCACGAGGCTATGAAATCGTTGCCCGAGGAGCGTTTGAGACTCTTGACCAACAGAAGCGCGTTCCCGAACCCGGTTCGGCGATTGGGATATTTGCCTTTGGGTTTTGGGCGATCGCCAAGGGAGCGAGTCGGTCGTCGGTTAATAACAATCGCACTCAGTAGACCTTTCCTGAAACGTCGAATCCCCTAAATAAAATTTATGCTGGAAATTGCCGCCGCTATTTCGCTCGGTTTATTTGCCAACGTCATCGGACAACCGACCGAACAGCCAGAAGTTAAACTCCTCTCGTGGCAAGACACTCAGTTTTTTCAGTTGCCTGACGAACCCGACCCCGTTGCGGAGAGAGTCGTCGGGCAATATTTAAACGATTTAGCAGCGATGGGCTATAACGCCGATCTTCAGGGCGTTTGGTTGCAGTCCGATTTGACGCGCCTTGCCACTCACCAAGGTCAAAAGCTGCATTCTGCTGCATCTTTGACGAAAATGGCAACGACGTTAGTCGCGTTGAAGAAGTGGGGGGCGGATTATCAGTTTGAGACGCGCTTCTATGCCAAAGGCGAGATCGAGGGTGGGGTTTTGAGAGGGGATTTGGTGGTGACGGGGAGTGGCGATCCGGCATTTGTTTGGGAGGAGGCGATCGCGGTGGGAAATGTCCTCAACGAAATTGGAATTCGTAAGGTGACGGGCAATCTCGTCATTAGCAATAATTTTTATATGAATTTTTATCCCAATCCCGCTGTCGCTGCCGAGAAGTTGAAAGAAGCGCTGAACTCAAAGCAGTGGTCGTCGGAAGCCCGGGTTCAACACGCTAAAATGCCGCCGGGGACGGGCAGTCCGGTGGTGGAGATTGGAGGCGGAATTCAGATTAATAACGATCGCCCGGATTCTTTACTGCCGTTGTTGCAGCATCGCTCGCCGCCCATGAGTCAAATTATTAAGCAAATGAATATTTACAGCAATAATATGATTGCTGAGGTTTTGGCGCAACTGGCGGGCGGGGGAGACGCGATCGCGCAAATTGCTGCCGAGACTGCTGGCGTACCGCGCGAGGAAATCCAGTTGATTAATGGTTCGGGATTGGGCGTAGCCAATCGAATGTCACCTCGTATGGCAACGGCGATCGCGATCGCCATCGACCGTCTTCTCCAAGGTCAGTCTTTAGGCATTGCCGATCTATTTCCCGTCGCCGGACGCGATAAACTCGGCACCATGCTCGACCGCCGTCTCCCTCCAAATACGGCGATTAAGACGGGAACGCTGGCACAGGTTAGCGCTTTATCAGGGATTTTACCGACGCAAAAATACGGTTGGGTTTGGTTTGCCATTCTTAATGAAGGGGGCAATATTTCCGCATTGCGGGTGGAACAGGATCGAGTGCTACAGCGCTTATCCCAAGAGTGGGGCGTTGATTCTTTGCCGCCGTCTGCTGTTCCCGATGTCCAATGGGGCGACCCTCAACGAATTTTTAGGGCGCTATAGATTAGTTAATAATTAATTGGGTTTAATATCTCTTCGTAAAGGAAGAAAAGGACACTCGCCAGAGAGGTCTCACAGGGCTTACAGGGTGAGGAACCTGTGTCCGCACACAGACCCTCCTAATTGCAGTGAGTTGTCCGGGCGGATCGTAGATTTTCCTGAATTTCAATCCTCTTCTTTTATTTTAATCCTCTTCTTCTAAGGCGAGGTAATTATTCATTATTCATTATTCATTATTCATTATGAAGAGCTTAACTCAAAAACTTAGGTAATTCTATGGAAGCCAAAGAATTATGCTTCCGCTGATTGCGGTGAGGATAAACGAGGGGGGCGGGAAAATTAGACTGAGGGGGCGCGATCGCTTCAAGACTGCGCTTTTTTGGGGAGGGAGAAACCGTCGAGTTATCTGTACTATCCCGGTCGATGGCGGGAACGACCTCTTGCAGTCCCAACTCTTCGTCCGGCATTTCTTCGGGGAGGGGTTCGACCAAGAGATCGACAATCTCAAACATAGCATCGAAAGTATCAGTTTCTGACGGTTCGACTTCCCACTCAATGGGCTGAAGTCGCTCAAAATTCTCGAAGGACACCGAATCAGTAATGAGATGCTCGTTAGGGTCGGGGTTAGAGAGCTTTTGAAGCGTTGGCTCGAATATCTCGGCCGCGATCGCGGGAGACTCCTCTTCGTCCGGTTCCCTCACGCGATCGGACTCGACAGTTTTATTCGCCCATAACGGCAAGCGATCGCCTCTAACTTCGCTCCGCCTTTCTTGGTAAGACCAAGGTTGAATGGGCTGTGTATGACTTGCTGCCGTCTCCGAGTCCGATGTCGCTGGAAGATCGGGGCTTTGGTGTTGTCGGTCGCTCTCTTGCCGCGTCGAGTGCGTCGGTTGCGGCTTCCGAGTTGGCAACTCCAACACAACAGCGCGATCGCGATTCAAGGGAGGCGTGGGAGTGCCTTCTTCCAAACACTTATCGAGGGCAGCCTTAAACTGAAGCGTGCGACGTTGCTGGCGTTCGAGACGGGCAGAGAGTTCGTGGGTTTTCTGCTGTGCGACTTCGAGGTCTTGAGATTGCTCGTCGTAGCGCTGTCGCAAAGCCGTGCATTCGCGATCGAGTTCGGCAATGCGCCGTCCGGCTTCCTCCAACTGGTTCGAGAGTTGTTCGACGGAAGTACGATGTTGGTGGTGGGTTTGACTGGAAGTTTCGAGTTCTCGGTATAACGTTGCGATCTTCGCGCGTGCGGTTTGGAGGTTCTTTGCTTGTTGAGCATTGAGGGTATCGCTACTGCGCGATCGCGCAACTTCATTTTGCAACGCTTCCTGAGTTTCAGCCAGGGATTGTTCCAAACTCGCCACTTTTTTGAGAAGGTCGCGATTGCGCTGACGCAGCTTCCTCGCCAGGGAAAACCAATCTGCCTCTCGCAGACGAGGAAAGTTATCGGGCGTTGACGAAACTCGAGTTCCCGATCCAGCAATCCGTTGCTCAAAACGGGCAACTGCCGTTGCTTCTGCCGGGGCAGCTTGTGCTTCAGGGAAGGTAGAGTCTTCGCGGTTGGGTTCATCGGAGATACCAGCTTCGCTCATCGCTCCTCAATCTCGCTCCTCAGGTGAATGTGTTAATCATATCAAGTCTCATCCCATCAGGCAGTAAGCTGCTCGGCATTTGAGGGGATAATGAGATGGGGAGTGGGGGAGTGGGGGAGATGGGTTGTAGCAAAATTTGATGAATCTGGTGTTAGATGCGTCTTATATGGAATCCTTAAATGACGAACAACCCGCGACAAAAATCCCCAAGCGAGATGCGGCTCGGGGACGGACTGTAAGCAATCGATACTTTCAGCCTATCAAGTCATTGTGAAAAACCTGGGAAGCTTGAACTTCGCTCCAAGCGCAGCTTGCCATTCCCTCCATCTTATTGCAGAACCGACATTGCCAACTCAAGAGCTGAGAGAAGAGTCGTAGCAGTTTAGGCTTATCTTCCCCAAAATTGGGAAGTTATTTAAAACCCCGCTGGCGAATGCTACAGATATTTCCCCCCGTCAGTTGAGTTCAGAGGTAGGGACGTTTTATAAAACGTCCGTACAGAGTGCGTGAGTTTAAAACCCAGAACCCAGAACTCAGAAACCCGTCTCTGAAGTGCAACCATTCAAGGATTTCAGATTACGTTGACTGTTTCAGCTAAAGTTAGGGAAATCTACAGAACTATCAAAATTGGGGAATAGGGTGCGGTTCTTCAGAACTCAATCGGGATCGGTATCAACTGCTCATTCCCTACCCCCTCCTCAAGCGCTTCGCGCGCCCGCGCCATTGCTCGCCATGAGGTTCATTCATCCAGGTCAACGCGGAACTCGCAATGAATAGCACTCCCACTTCTACCAAAGCTGACATTCTCGTCGTTGACGACACCCAAGAAAACCTCAGTTTTCTGTCGTCAATGTTAACGCGCCAGGGATACGATGTGCGTACGGCTCTCAACGGACAGATGGCTCTCACCGCAGCAGCAACAGTCGTCCCCGATCTCATTTTGCTCGATATTATGATGCCAGTTATGGACGGTTACGAAGTCTGTCGGCGCTTGAAACTCAATGGGCAAACGAACGACGTTCCCATCATTTTTTTGAGCGCGCTGAGTGCAACCTTTGACAAAGTACAAGCTTTTCAAGTGGGAGGGGCAGACTACATCACCAAACCGTTTCAAGTGGAAGAGGTGTTAGCGCGCGTCGAGAATCAATTGAAATTGAGGGCGGCGATGCGCGAAGTGGTTCAACTCAATAGCCAACTCGAGCGTCGCGTCCAAGAACGCACGAGCGAACTAGAAGCCGCCAATAGGCGTTTGTTCGACATGGCCCTGCGCGATGCCCTCACGGGACTGCCCAATCGCATTTCCTTTCTCAACTGCCTCCAAGACGACCTCAACCGCGCTCGAGACAATCCGAATTATCGTTTTGCCGTTCTCTTTCTCGACTGCGATCGCTTCAAAATTGTTAATAATTCTTTCGGTCATCTCGTCGGCGATCGCTTGCTCTGCGAAGCCGCAGACCGGTTAGAATTTTGTTTGGCCTCCGACCCGCACCACCTGGCTCGTTCGGGAGGAGATGAATTCGCGATCCTACTTTCTGAGATTGACACCATCGACGATGCGATCAAAGTCGCCGATCGCATTCTCCACAGCTTTGCCTCTCCCTTTGAACTACAAGAACGCGAAATCTTTATTAGCGCGAGCATTGGGATTGTCATGTGTCATCGCAATTACACTCAAGCCGAACATATTCTGCGGGATGCAGATACAGCCATGTATCGCGCCAAGGCGATGGGGAAAGATTGCTATGAAGTCTTTGACGCTTCGATGCACGATCGCGCGCTCCATTTTTTTGAAATCGAACGGGATTTGCGGGCTGCGATCGCAGCTTCTGCTTTGGAGCAATTTGTCGTTCGCTATCAACCCATCATCGCTCTCACCTCGGGCAAAATCGCGGGGTTTGAGGCGTTAGTACGCTGGCAGCATCCGAAGCGCGGTTTGGTCTCTCCCATTGAGTTTATTCCCGTTGCGGAGGAGACGGGCTTAATTGCTCCCATTGGCTATTGGGTTCTTCAACAAGCTTGTCATCAGTTAGCCTCGTGGCAGCAACAAGGATTAGCCGACTGTACCCTCACCGTCAGCGTAAATCTCTCTGCCCGACAGTTTGCTCAGCCCAATCTCGTCCCTAAGATCGATTTTATTCTCAAACAAACTCAACTTCCCCCACAAAATTTAAAGTTAGAAATTACTGAAAGTGCCATTATGGAATACACCCAAACCGCTGCGACACTGCTCGAGCAGTTACGCGATCGGCAAATTCAATTGAGTATTGACGATTTTGGAACGGGGTATTCTTCTTTAAGTTATCTTCACGCTTTTCCTGTCGATACGCTCAAAATTGATAAATCTTTTGTTCATCGACTCAATAGCGACCCCAATAACTTAGGCTTGATTCCGGCGATGATTGGTATTGCTCGAACTATGAGCATGAGCGTTATTGCTGAAGGGATTGAAACACCTCACCAGCTCGCTCGACTGCGCGAGTTAGATTGCGATTTCTCTCAAGGTTATTTATTTGCTCCACCCCTAGAAGCTAGCGAAGCCCAGGATCTGATTCAAACTTCTCCCCAATGGTAAGGGTGCGAATAAGCTGTTCGGCTTGAAGAATTGCGTTGTACCATAAAACTAAAATCAAGTTGCGGACTTAGGCGATGGATGTTCGGAGCGATTTTGTCAAGGTGCTAATTGTTGAAGGGCGTTCTAATTCTCTTGAGGGTTTAGCGGAGTTACTAGAAAACGGAGGCTATTGCACTCGGCGGGTTAAGGCGAAAGATGTACGGCTCGATCGCATCAGTCCATTTTTGCCCGACCTAATGGTTATTGATGGAGAAGAACTCGCTACAGCGGAGGGAGAGCGGCAAATTCGGAATTTGAAAAACGACCCCACAATCGGGAAAATTCCCCTGATTTTTGCGATCGCGGCGGCGGATCGAGACCTAAAAACGAAGGTCTTTCAAATCGAAGGTGCAGATTACATTTCTCTGCCCTTCGGTGCGGATGAAGTACGCTTGAGACTCGAAAATCAAAAGGCGATCGCGCTCTTCAAGGAGCAGGGAAATCAGAAAGCAGGAGAAAATTGTCCAATCGAAGATCGCGTCGCCGCACAACAGACACTCCTGCAAAGCGAAGCGCGCTACAGAGCGATTGTTGAAACCCAAACCGACCCAATCGTTCGTTTTGCTCCCGGCGGTATCCTGACATTCGCAAACCCAGCCTACTGTCGCTACTTCGCTCGTTCCTTGGAGGACTTGCTCGGTCGCAGCTTCCTAGAATTAATCCCCGAAAACCAGCGTCAACAGATGAGAGACTATCTCGACCAACTCTCATCCCTAACCCCCGATAATCCCGAAAATACCTGCGAACACCAAGTTCTCAAACCCGACGGAACGCTGGGATGGCAGCAGTGGACGAATCGGGCAATCTTTAATCCCCACGGGCAAATTGTCGAATTTCAAGCCGTCGGTCGCGATATTACTCAACTCAAAACCACAGAAACTACACTTCAAACCGCGCGGGATCGACTGACGCGCCGAGTCGAGCAACAACAAGAACAATTTCGCGCCATTGCCGAAAATTCCCCCGATCCAATCGCGCGCCTCGACTGTAACCTATGCTGCGTCTACCTCAACCGGGCAGCCGAAGGAGTATTAAGTATTTCGAGGGAGGACGCGCTGGGCAAAACCTATGCTGAAATCGGTCTTTTCCCCGAAGGACAACTCACGTTTACCCAAATTTTAACCGCAGGTACGCAAAAATTAGCCGAATTCGAGCGGCTAACATCCGACGGGGTACGATTCTATCAAGTTCACCTCGCTCCCGAATACAATCGCGAAGGCAGCGCTCAATTTATTCTCTGCTTGGCGCGCGATATCACCGAACTCAAACAAACCGAGGCTGCACTCCAGGAAAGCCAACATTTTATTCAACAAATTGCCGACTCGACTCCGAGTATTTTGTATCTCTACGATCTCATCGAGCAGCGCAATGTTTACTGCAATCGCGAAATTACGTCTCTTCTCGGTTATCAGCCTGATGAAATTCAGCCGATGGGAGCCTTATTTCTGACGACGCTCGTTCATCCTGAAGATCGCGATCGCGTCGCCGACTACCTTCGCAGATTTCACGGCGCTCGAGACAACGAGATTTTTGAACTTGAATACCGTCTTCGGGATGTCGGGGGTTGCTGGCGCTGGTTCCTGAGTCGGAATACGCTCTTTTTGAAGAGAGCCGACGGCAGACCTCAACAAATTCTGGGTATGTTAACCGATATTACGGCGCATAAAAAGACTGAGACGATTCTCAAGCGCTTGAACGAGACCCTCGATCGCCGCGTGCGCGAGCGAACGGCTCAATTGCTCGAAAGCCAGCGCTTTATTCAACAAATTGCCGATTCTACGCCGAATCTCCTTTATCTTTATGATTGGAGCGAGCAACGCAGCATTTATATTAATCGTCAAGCTCTCGATTTACTCTGCTATACATCCGACGATGTCGAGAGCTTTGGCAGCGGCATTTTGGAAGCCTTGATGCACCCCGACGACTACGCTCGTTTTACCCAAGAGCATCGCCAACGCTTGCGCGCGTCTCGACCGGGCGAAGTGGTCGAGTTAGAATACAGATTGCGTAGTATAACGGGGGAATGGAAAAATTTTTTAAGTAGAGAAACAGTTTTTACTTATGGAGTCAAGGGACATCCCAAAGAAATTTTAGGAACAGCGACGGAAATTACAAAACGCAAACAGGCCGAAGCCGAATTAGTCAGAGCGAGCCAGCGATCGCAACTCTTGACCGAAATTAGTTTAAAAATTCGCCAATCCTTACAGCTCGACGAAATTCTCCAAACCGCCGCAGGGGAAATCAAAAAAATGATTGAAGCCGATCGCGTTTCGATCTATCGCTTCGAGTCAGACGGGTCGGGCAGACTGGCGGCTGAAGCCATTGCGCGGGAATTTCGTTTCCTCTCCCCAGAACTCTCCCTTCCCGAAACGTTCATTCCCCAGCGCTACCGGCAACAGTATAGCGCAGGAGAAGTCATCGCGATCGCGGACATTTCCCAGGAGGGCCAGAGCGCCTCTGACCGACAAATCCAACTGTGGCAGCGCTATTCGGTTCTCGCCCAACTCTTCGTCCCTATTCCCGGCGACAGTCGCGCGCCCAGTCAATTGTGGGGTTGGCTAGTCGTCCATCAATGCACGCCCTCTGGAGACGGAAAGCGCGCGCGTCAGTGGTCGAGTTTCGAGATCGACCTCCTCGAACAACTCGCCGGTCAAGTCAGCATCGCTGTCGCTCAAAGCGAGCATCTCGAAGCCTTGCGCATGAGCGAAGCTCGATTTCAGCGCCTAGTCGCCAACGTTCCGGGGGCCATCTATCGCTACCAACTGCCCAGCGACACCCCCCAAACATTCACCTACCTCAGTCCCGCCTTCAAGGAAATCTATGAAATCGAGCCCGAAGCAGTTTTGAAAGATGGAAGAAAGCTGTTGGCAATGGTTTATCCCGAAGACCGCCCGACCTTGTACGAAGGGCTGCGTCGATCGCGCGAAACCCTCCTTCCTTGGCATTCAGAACATCGAATTATCACACCATCGGGCAAACTCAAGTGGATTCGCGCCATCTCTCGCCCGGAGCGAGGAATCGGCGGCGATATCGTCTGGGATGGAGTCGTTTTGGATATTAGCGATCGCGTCGCCGTCGAAAAAGCCCTTCAACATCAATTGGAGCGCGCCTGGGTTCTCCGGAAAATCACTGAAGCAGTCCGCTCTCAACTCGACTCCCAACAACTCTTTGAAACCACCGCCACTCAAGTGGGTCAAGCGCTCGATGCCAGCCGTTGCTTACTTCATACCTATAGAAGCGAACCCTATCCCCAAATTCCCCGGATGGCCGAGTACGCAACCTCAGACTGTGCACCTCTAACCCAACTCGAAATTCCCGTTGAAGGCAATCCTCACGCCAAGAGCGTGCTGTCCCAAGACCGCGCCGTCGTCTCAACCAACGTTTACGAAGAGCCCCTGCTCGAATTGATGAAACCCCTCTGCAAACAGTTCGGTCTCAAATCGATGCTCGCAGTGAGAACCTCCTATCAAGGAGAGCCCAACGGAATCATCTGCGTTCATCAATGCGATCGCTACCGAGAATGGACCCAAGATGAGATCGAATTGATGGAAGCACTCGCCGCCCAAGTGGGAATCGCCATCGCCCAAATCAACCTCCTCGCCCAAGAAAAACAACAGCGCCAAGCCCTCAACCGTCAAAATCAACAACTCCAACAAGAAATTCGCGATCGCGAAGCGGTCGAACACGCTCTGCGAATGAGCGAAGAACGCTGGCAACTCGCCCTGCGCGGTAACAATGACGGCATTTGGGACTGGAATCTTCAAACCAACGAAGTCGTCGTCTCCGAGCGACTGGCTCGAATGCTGGGCTATGAATGTCAAGAAATCAAAGGCTTCGCCCAACTATGGGCGACGAGTATCTGCCCCGAAGACTTCTCCCGCGTTATGGAAGCGCGACAAGACCATCTCCAACAAAAAACACCCTACTTAAGCGTCGAGTACCGTCTGCGCTGCCAAGACGGTCGCTACAAATGGATTCTCGATCGCGGCCGAGCCCGGTGGGACGAAGCCGGCAATCCCATCCGCATGGTGGGTTCCTACACCGATATTACCGAGCGCAAACAACTCGAAGAAGCGCTGAAACTCGTGGTGGAAGGAACCGCCTCCGAAACGGGGAGCGAATTTTTCCGTTCCTGCATTTACTATCTTGCCCGCGTCTTCCAAGCGCGGTATGCCATCGCCACCGAATATCTCAAAAGTAATCCCTCAAAGCTGCGAGTTTTGGCATTTTGGAACGGCACCGCTTTCGCCGAACCCTTTGAATACGACCTCACCGCCACGCCTTGCCAAGGAGTCCTCGACAAGCAACTCTGTTTCTATCCCGAAGGCACAAGCGATTTATTCCCCGACGATCCCGTGTTGCAGGAGTGGGGGATCGAAGGTTACTTGGGCATTCCGCTCCTCAACTCATTTGGGGAGGTCATCGGACATCTAGCCGTGATGGATGTTTTACCCATGACGCTGGATGGCGATGAAGAGTCCATCGTCCAGATTTTCGCCGATCGCGCCGGGGCCGAACTCGAGCGCATTCGAGCCGAAGAAGCCCTGCGCGACAGTGCCGAACGAGAACGCGCCATCGCCCGCATCGTCGGGCAAATGCGTCAATCATTGAATATTCAAACGATTTTCACCGCGACAACCGCTCAGTTGCGCCAAGCCATTGAATGCGATCGTGTTGCGATCTATCAATTTGAAGCCGGGGAACGGGGCGCATTTGTCGCCGAGTCGGTGGGCAGGGGGTGGAATTCTCTCCTTAACGAACAAGTTGACAGTCCCCATGCCCTCTGTGGCGGCGCACCCGTTACCACAGGCGGCGATGAGGGGATCGATGGCTGTGCGGTGGGCAACCTCGACGATCCGGAATTGCCCCCCGAAACCTTGGTACTTTTACAGCGCTTTTCTGCCCGAGCCTATATCAGCGTTCCTATTTTTGTCGGTCAGAAATTATGGGGAATTTTGGCAACCTACCAGAACTCTACACCTCGGAAGTGGGAAGATGCCGATATTCAAATGGTCGTTCAAATTAGTCTTCATTTGGGAATCGCGATTCAGCAAGCCGAACTGCTGGCGCAAACGCAGCAGCAGTCTGCTGAACTTCAAAAAGCGAAGGAAGTCGCCGATGCAGCTAATCGCGCTAAAAGCGAATTTCTCGCCCGCATGAGTCACGAGTTGCGCACTCCTCTCAATGCGATTTTGGGCTTTACCCAGTTAATGAGTCAAAATCCAGACCTGACTGATGAGCTACAACAAGATATCGAAATTGTCAATCGCAGCGGCCAACATCTGCTTGCTTTGATTAATGATGTGCTTGAGATGTCCAAAATAGAGGCGGGACGCATATCTCTGCAAGAGAGCAGTTTTAATCTTTTCATTTTGCTGGACCATCTTGAGGAAATGCTCGGCTTCAAGGCTAAAGCCAAAGGAATTAACTTGAGTTTTGAGCGTGCGGCGGATGTTCCGCAGTATATTACCGCTGATGAAAGCAAGTTACGCCAAATCTTACTCAATTTGCTCGGAAATGCAATTAAATTTACTGAGTCGGGAGGAGTGACGCTGCGGGTTTTATCGGACAGTGGACAGATGGGGAGACGGGGAGACGGGGAGACGGGGAGACGGGGAGACGGGGAAAGCGACAAAGGACGAATGACTAATGACCAAGAACAAATGACTAATGACCAAGGACGAATGACTCTCCGCTTTGAAGTTGAAGATACGGGTTCGGGGATTGCAGCGCGCGATCGCGAAAAACTGTTTCAACCTTTCGTACAAACGGAAGCGGGTTTGAAAAGTGGGAAAGGGACGGGTTTGGGTTTGCCGATCAGTCAGACGTTTGCTCGCGTAATGGGGGGAGAAATTACGGTTGAGAGCAAACTCGGCAGAGGGAGTCGGTTTATCCTTGTTCTTCCAGTACATCTGGCTGTGGAAATTCAATTGACGGCTCGTTCTCCGGTTCAAAAAATTGTGGGTCTCGCTCCAGATTTACCCTCCTATCGCATTGTCGTTGTCGAAGACCGCACGGATAATCGCTTATTATTGGTGCGGTTGCTCTCGGCGGTGGGATTTGAAGTCAAAGAAGCGGCGAACGGCAGCGAGGCGATCGCGTTGTGGCAAAGTTGGCAGCCTCATTTAATTTGGATGGACATTCAAATGCCGGTGATGAACGGCATTGAGGCGACTCGATGGATTCGCGCCCGGGAACGAGAATGGAGCGGACGAGGCGATCGCGCGGCGGTTAAAATTTTGGCATTGACGGCAAGTGCTTTTGAGGAGGAACGTCAATCCATTTTGGCCGCTGGGTGCGACGACTTTATTCGCAAGCCGTTTGGCAAAGCTGAGTTGTTGGCGAAAATGGGCGAACATTTGGGAGCGCGCTACTGTTACGCTGAAACGGCTTCAAGGGCGACAACTGCGACTCCAAACCAGAGGGCAAATTCGCAACAACTCCAAACTCATCTAGTACAGTTACCCGAGTCGTGGATAGAACAGTTGCATTTCTCAGCCGCTCAATGCAGTCAGCGTCAGTTATTTGAGGCGATCGCACAAATTTCTGAAACCCACGTCGAATTGGCAGCAGTTTTACAGGATTTGGTCGAACACTTTCGTTTTGATATCATTATCGATGCCGCACAGTTAACCTTGAAGACGATGGGGCGATCGGATTCGTCATTGGTCATTGGTCATTAGTCATTGGTCATTCATCAACGGATTTTAGGTGGTGTGCCGCTAACGGATAAGGGGCGGCACGGTTTATATTTGTCATTGGTTCTTAGTCATTGGTAGGGACGGGGTAACCCCGCCCGTACAGGTCATTGGTCGTTTGTTCTAAAACCTAAATTATCATTGGTCAGTAAGCATTCAGCTATCAGCCATCAGCTTAAATTGAATGCCTGAATTAATGTTGCCTCTTTCCTTTTAAACTGCGCGATCGTGAAAAAATCTGGATGGACATTCGCTCTAGCAAGCATTTTTTTGATGTCGTTGGTTTTGCGGCTTTGGCGCGTTGGTTTCTTCAACACCCTAGTCTTCGATGAGGTTTACTACCCCGTTTTTGCCAACCGCTATCTCTTGGGCGAACCGGTGTACAATGCCCATCCTCCCCTCACGCAATACCTGCTGACGGTTGGAATTTGGATTGGTTCTCATTTACCCATTGGAGGCGAGATAACTAATGGTTTTCTCGGTTCGGTTCGTTCGACATTTAGCTATCGCTGGCTCAATGCGTTTGTTGGCGCATGGATTCCAGTTGTCATCGGTGCGCTGGCGTTTCAACTGACGAACCGTCGCAGTTATGGCGCGATCGCGGCCCTTTTTGCTGCCTTCGATGGTCTGTTCCTGGTGGAGTCTAGATTTGCTCTCAACAACATCTATCTCGTCCTTTTTGGCTTGCTCGGACACTTTTTCCTTTTCGCAGCTCTGAGGGTTCCAACCCGCCCTAAACGGTCAATACTCATAGTTTCAGGTGTGTTTTTCGGTTTGTCTGCTGCCATTAAGTGGAATGGTTTGGGGTTTTTGTTGGGAATTTATTTAGTTTGGGCGACTTTTTTGGGATTAAAGCTTGTTCGCACTCGTTCTGCCCATCAATTCCGTTCCTTTCCCCTACAAAACCTCGCACGGCTTAATTTTATCTCTCTTATTGGTTATTTAGGGATTGTTCCTGCGATTACTTATTGTATCAGTTGGATTCCCCATTTATTGTTAAATCCTTCGCCCGGTTTTTTAGAAATGCAGCAGCGCATTTTTTCATTTCACCAAAGCGTTGGCAGCGGATCGAGCGTTCATCCTTATTGTTCGCCGTGGTATAGTTGGTTGGTCATGTGGCGGCCGGTTGCTTACTTGCATCAAACGGCTCGTAATACTCAAGAAATTATTCCTTCGTTGCCTCCTTTACCTAAAGATTCAGCGACCCTTGTTTACGATATTCATGCAATGGGAAATCCTATTTTGTGGTGGCTTTCAACGGTTGCTATTGTTGTGATGTTGGGCTATTTTGTGCAGCGTCTTTGGTCGAAACAATTGAAATGGGAAAAACTCAATATTTCGAGCGGGTTGGCAATTTATGGATTGTGTAATTATGGCGCGAATTTGCTGCCGTGGTTAAAGGTGACGCGCTGTACGTTTATTTATCATTATATGGCAGCTTCGGTTTTTGCGACTCTCGCGATCGCGTGGTTGGTGGATGCTGGGTTGCGCAGTCCTCGCTATACGTTCCGCCAAATTGCAATGGCCGTTGTTGTTGCGATCGCGATCGGCTTCATTTTTTGGTTGCCGATTTTTCTCGGACTTCCCCTCTCTCCCGAAGGATATCAAATGCGAATGTGGTTTTCTAATTGGATTTAAGTTCAATATTTAAAATCCCTGATAATACTGGTTTGTTAATACGCATTTAAGCTAAAATAACAAGTAGATTTTCTTTGATTTTAAATTGTCCTATGAATTCTTCAAGTTCACAACGACAACAAATTATTGAGGCAATTGAAGGTTTTCCCGACGAACTCATAACAGAACTCACGAGTTTTGTTAATTATTTGCGCTACAAATCTACCCAAACCCGTCCACAAAAATCAGGTAAGGATTTTTTACTAACTGTGGCAGGCTTGGGAGCTTCAACAGAATGCGACGTTTCGGAACGAGATGAAAATATTTTAGCCAGTGAAATCGATCCCATTCGTGGATGGAGTATCCACAAGTGACCGCTGAATATGACCGTTATTATAGATACAAGTTTTCTATTTGCGTTAACTGACCGAAGCGATCGCAATCATACTCGCGTTCTAGAAGTTGTCCAAGGGGTTGATGAACTGCTACTCCTTCCCGCCGCCGTTCTTCCCGAAATTTGCTACTTAATCGCATCAAGGCTAGGACATCAAGCAATGCGCTACTTTTTAATCAATCTAGCGGCTAGCAGCATCCAGTTAGAAAATACTACAACCACAGATTTAGTAAGAATTAATCAAATTTTAGAGCAGTACGCTGACAGCAGGCTTGATTTTGTTGATGCTGCTATCGTAGCAATTGCAGAACGAATCAATTCGACCTGTATTCTCACGCTAGATCGTCGCGATTTCTCTATAATTCGCCCAATTCATTGCGACTACTTTGAATTATTGCCTTGAAACGGTAGATAAGCGACTATTTAACTTCTTGAACGGTTTCTTGTTGCAACTTTTGACCGATTTGCGGTTCGGTTCCCGCCAGCAGGCGTTGAATATTGCTGCGGTGTCGCCAAACGACGTAAACCCCCGCTAATACCGAGAATAGGCAGTAGGGAAGGGGTTGTCCGAGCAATACCATAAAAACGCTGACGGCGATCGCGGCCAAAATCGATCCCAAGGAAACAATGCGCGCGATCGCTAAAACCACCAAAAATACGCCCAACGCACCCAACCCCACCCTCGGCTCGAGAGCCAGCAAAACGCCCAATCCCGACGCAACCGACTTCCCACCGCTGAAATTGAGCCAAACCGAGCGACTATGCCCGATTATCGCTGCTAACCCCGCTAAAACAACCAACCACGGCTGCCAGCTAAGAGGGAGTATTCCCGGTGCGAAGGCAGACAAGGCTTTGACTAAAAGGGGTGCTGCCGCTCCCTTGAGGATATCAATGGCGAGAACCGCGATCGCTGCCGTTTTCCCCGCCGTCCTCAGCACATTCGTCGCACCCGTCGAACCCGAACCGCACTCTCGGATATCAACCCCTTTCACCCCTTTCACCACTAAATAGCCCGTGGGAATCGAGCCTAACAGGTAACTCGCCATTAACACAAATCCGGCGACAGCGATAGCAATAGCCATAAAAGTTAATATAAATAACTCGACATCGAACTGGGATCGGGAGCAAAGGCCAACCACAACGGAAACTGAAGGAGAGCCAAATCGATCTGACCTTCCGCCTCATCAATAATCACAAACGGTAAAAACTTATCCTCCACCAAGCGATCCGCCTTTTGCACTAGCGCGTCCGGCGACTCGAACAAAACCACCCCGCGCGTCGGTCCAAAATCGCTGCGAGAGATGCCCAAGCAATCTTGCAATCCCCTGCGCCACTCGCCCAAACGTTCTGGGGTATTCGCCAGTACCAGCGTTCGCAGGCGATCGCTATACAAATTGCGCAAAACCGATGTTGCAGCCGATGCCACCAGGATATTTTGCAAGCGACTGCCCATCGTGCGCACCGAACCGCGTCCGCCTTGAGAGAAAAACCATTTTTGTACCCGTTCGGCGTGGATGGGTTCAAAGGTGCGGCGCAACTGCCACGCAGGACCATAATAATCGGGACGAATGCGGTATTGTTCGAGGAGATTGGCGATATGCTGGCGTTGCTCCTGGAAACTCTGCTTGGCGAAACGGGGGGTGGGAGGTTCGTCTCGGTTGCCGCCGCGCGATCGCGTCGGGACTTCGGGACGGGGTTTTTCTCGCGGCGGTTCAAAACTGGGCAATTCCAACTGTTCTGCGGCAGCGCTCAAATCTTGTAAACTGCCCACCAAATAATCCTTAAATCCTTGGACGCGGATTGCCATATCCTGGGAAACTCCGGCAAAACTGGCGCGCATTTCTTCACTCACGCGATCGCGACGGCGTTCCAACTTTTCGATGGAAAGTTGCAAGGTCTGTTTGCGTCCCTCTAATTCGCTCAAACTTTCTTGCACCAAGCGATCGAGCGTTGCTCGCACCTGGGCGATTTGCTCTGATAGCAGTTCTTCTTTAGCCGCTTGCAGCGAGCGAATTTCCTCCGTTAGCGCTGCTTTGCGCCGTTCCAACTCCTCAATTTCCCCCTGACGCGCCTCAATGTCCTCCGACTCGGGAGGAGAGGATGGAACGTCAGTATCCAACGCGATCGGTTGTTGAGGCTCGGGTTCGGCTTCCGATTCGGGAATTTTCGGTTCTTCCGAGGGAGCGGTTGCTAATGCTTCTGTCGCTGCGATTTCCAAAGATTGCGACGATTGTGCGGGTTCTGGTGCCGAATGTTCTAGAGATGGTGCGGGTGAGGCGGCTGAATATTCCGATTCTGGAGATTCTTCCAATTCTGAAGATTGTAGAGGTTCTGCCCTTTCGGGCTCTGAGGATTTTGAATGCTCAAGGGTCAATTCGGGCAACGGTGCAAGCGGTTCGGTCTCCCCCAATGCTTCGACTGAGGGGTCTAGATCGCCTTCTGAATCGGACCAATTGGTTTCTTCGGATTCGTCGATGAAAGCTTGTTCTAGCTTTTGTTCTGGCGTTTGTGGTGCGTCGTCTGAGTTCATATAAGATAGCGCGTGACAGAGAATCGGATTCGAGGAGTTGGAAATTTCTCCCCATCGAACAATGCCGACCGAACTAATCGGTTCTCGGTAGAGGTTCTAAGCAAGTTTTTAGCATTTTCGGATCGAAAAGGATAGGTAAAAAATGAATGCTTTTCGTTTCTTTAAAATAGAATAAAATCGGCACCGGTTCCCAAAAAATTCTCCAGTTTTGCCAATCGGAGTAGGGAAAGCGGCGAATGAGGGTTCCCGAACGATAAACATCCAGAGCCGTTGGTGTAAATTGCAGGCGAATCGTCAGGGCTTGATACAGGAGGAAAACGCCGAACAGCGCGATCGCTCCTGCTGCCCAAAGCTGGACGAACCCCAGAGGAATTGCACCGAATGTCAAGGTTAAAGGGAGGGCATAACTGGGAGCGAGTTCGCAGGTTTGCTGTCCGGGCGCGGTAGATTTAACAGTTGTCATGGTTTTTATCAACGATGTGGAAGCGCGAATTCGGGAGGACGTTTCATCGAAACATCCGTACGCTGAGTGTTAAAGGCATTTTGATGCGGATATACCAGGCAGCAGGGACATTTTACCGAAATATCTGTGCCTTGAGTCTTAACCAAAAATTGTGCTTTCGGATTTGAGGTTACGCCAATTGCATAAATTTAAATTTACGAGTTGCGGTCGCTTTATGGGGTGTTGCATTGCCAGGTTTGAAGTTGTAGGTCGTCGGTTTTCAGTTTTGGACGAGCCATCCTCCGCGCCCTATGCCCAACGAGCGTCACATTGTCCTCGTCGGTAGAGCGATGTGACAGTTTAAACTGCTTTCTACTTTAACTCATCTTTGACGACTCAGTACGCCACGCGATCGCAGTCTGCGTGGATACAGCGCCTTGGGCTGTATCATAGTACAATCGATTAGCAAGGCGTGTGGTGGGCATTGCCAAGGGTGAGAGAATTTGTTGAATCCAGCTTTTGAGCGGCAATTCCCACCCTACACAATCTTGAATTTGGACCATTGACAAGCAATTGGTTTGCTCATTTTTGTTACTGTACCTCATAGCAGCGCAGAGTGCTGTATACACCAAAAACCTTAAGTTCTGTCTTATAACATTGACCAAACCCAGACCCAGCAAAGTAGAGCATTTGTCTAAGTAGGGCTTGCTGCACAAAGCGGCAAACCCGATTAATCAATGCGCAAAGCGGTGTATTGGGGTTGCTTAAAAATTAAAAATTAAAAATTAAAAATTAAAAACAATTCCCCCCTGCTCCCCCCGCTCCCTCTGCTTCCCCTGCTCCCCCCGCTCCCCCTGCTCATCACAACACTATATTCAGCAAGCCCTAAGTAGGGCGCAAAAGTTTGGAAACTGGTATTAGACGAGAGCGCGCGTTCCATCTTCCATTGGACATCTCCAATTTGCGCCACAACCCAGATGAGAGCGCGTACAAATTGAGTTTTGGTGGAGATGTCTCCTTAGATAAAGCCTTCCCGTTCTAAATCTTCAATGGTTTGAATCCCTCGCGGATCGCCGACTTTGAGTAAAGCCGCCCTCGCATCTTCTGTCACGCCCATTTCTTCGTCTTCCACCAAAGCCTCGAGCAATGCGTCGATTGCGGTTCCGTAAATGGCATTGGAAGGCAATTCGCGGCATAATTGACCGATGGTCCAAGCGCAATTGCTGCGCACCGCAGCGATGGGATCGCGTCGCAGTCCTTGAATGAGAGGAGGAATGGCTTTAACGATATCCTCGTATTCAAAGTAGATTCCTTGGGCAAGGGCGCTTGCTGCCCAGAGACGGACGGCGGGGATGTCGGTTTTGAGGGCGTGAGTGAGGGGAGCGATGACGCGGCGATCGCGACAGTTTCCTAAAGCCCAAACAATTCCCTTGCGCGCGTAACCGTTCCAGTCGCGCTCGAGTTGAGCGATCAGCGCTTCGACTGCTTCGGAACTGGGATTGCGCCCTAAACCATAGGCGGCACTCACGCGGATGAGCGGACAGACATCGGCGAGTAAGCTGATGAGGTGGGGAATGGCGCGTGCGTCTTGAATTTCGCTAAAGGCCCGAGCCCCGCGCGATCGCTGTTGGGGATCGCTCGAACTCAGTAGGGCTAACATCGCGTCGGGGTTGGGAGTTGCTTTTTGCTCCTCAATGGGTTCGATCGCGTCGAGGGGACTTTCTAGGGCGGTGTCAAAATTATCGAGTACGCTGAGGTCTTCTTCGTTCATAGGAGAGTCGCAATTGAGAATACGAGGTCAGAGTTATGGGGGATTTGCGCGCGATGTTTCGGCGAAACGTCCGCACGTGGGTTATCCGTTTTTGAACCCCCAACTGGCTAACTCTGGATCGGGGTCTCGGTGGATCGGGGTCTCGGTGTATCCAGCAATTCTATCTTACGTCTAATGGGAAATCGGAGCGGGAACTACGATGTTTCCGGCTGAAGTTTACACTAACCTAAGTTACGAGTCTTAGGTCTCCCCGCGCATTTGCGTCTGGGAAGATGTCAAAGTTTTCTGACCATCAATAGCGATCGCGTTTGATATCCTAAGCGGCGGTACAGTTTCAGCGCCGCTTCGTTGTTGCAAAAGACTTGCAAGCCGATTTGACGGTCTCCTCTGGCTCTCGCCCAATTTTGCGCTTGCTCCATCAAAGCCGAACCGATTCCGCGACGGCGATATTCGGGAGCGACGTACAGTAGGAAAATATGGGCGTAGCGATCGCCGACCACTTGATCGATGGCATTTCCCATCCACAGACAGGCAATTTTGGGACGGTGCAAATTGGAATCCGAGGTGCTTTCGTTTTCTCTTTCCACCCACCACAAAGGCGTTTCAGCGGAAAAGTAGCGCTCGACGGTGGTGGCGAGATGGGAAAAGTCGTTGGTTTCGGGGAAGAATTCTTGGTAGCTTCGAGCTAAAAACCTGACGAGGAGCGCTCGGTCTTTTCCAGTCCCTTCTAGCCAATGGTAGCCCGGTGTTAAAGGAGTCAATGTACTTTGAGGAGACACGCCCGTCAGAATTCAGAATACATACGAACATCGAACAGGAAAGACGAGCTGACCCCACCCGTACACAATTCGCGCCTATTAGCAAAAAGTTCTCTGTTTTAGATACTAAATCTGCATCTTTGTCAACTCAAAAAGAGTTGGGTCGCCCTCAGTCCAGTTAGGATTCGTTGGTGGCTGACGGCGTGGGAGGAGCAACCGGGGAACTTGCAGCGGTTGAGTCTTCTATAGGGGCGGGGGCGGCTAGATCCGAGGGGAGGAAGATGCGGGCGCTGACGGCGAGAAGCGCGATCGCGAAGATGACAAACACCAACAAAGGCGCGATATATTGACGAAAAAAAGCCATATTTTAAAGAGTTGTAAAACTTCCCTTCAATTCATTATAAAGTGGAATTAGCGTTAAATCCCATGCAGGATTGCCCTTGTTTTATTTTACATCTGAGTCGGCACCGTTGTGGACTTCGGTTGGTTTGACGGCTGTTTACCTTGCCGTCATCGTTGTGTTCGCCGAAGCCCTTAATCGTTTAACCGAGATCGGGGCAGAACGAACGCGCAAAATCGTCCATATCGGCGCGGGGAATGTGATTTTACTCGCTTGGGTTCTCAAGATTCCCGCTTGGGTCGGGATGAGTGCAGCGGCGATCGCGTCGCTCATCGCCATTATCTCCTATTTTCTCCCCATTTTGCCCAGCATCAATAGCGTCGGGCGCAAAAGTTTGGGAACTTTCTTTTATGCCGTTAGTATTGGCGTTTTAGTCGGGTGGTTTTGGTCCATCGACGCACCGCAATACGCCGCGATCGGCATTTTAGTCATGGCGTGGGGAGACGGACTCGCTGCCCTTATCGGACAGCGTTTTGGCAAGCATCAGTACCAACTGGGCGGCATTCAAAAAAGTTGGGAAGGTTCGCTGGTGATGGCGGTGGCGAGTTTTTCTGTCACTTTCTTGATTTTATCGCGGTTTCAAGACGGGAACGGCGCAGTTGCGGGAGTCGCTGTTGCTGTTGCTCTGTTCGCAACGGCACTGGAAGCCTTTTCTCAGCTAGGGATTGACAATTTGAGCGTTCCGGTGGGCAGTGCAGCTCTTGCTTATTTTCTCATGTCATGGCTGCAATAATTGGTGGGAACCGATCTTTAACAAAATGGGTCTTAGGGAGGGTTAACGATTGCATTTCTTCAGCTCCAAATGGATGCGCGCGATCGCCTACATCCACCAAAAATAAGAGACAGCCCAATGCAGATTAATCAATACCCGTCCGCAAGTCTAAAAACTCTGTCCAAAACCCTGACTGTAAGTTTACTCATATTCGTGGCGACATCAACAGCCAAAGCCAGCGAGAGATATCCAACAGAAAGCGAAATACAACAAATGAACTCCGAGTTATCCCGCAGCGTTCAAAGAATATTATCGGGCGAACTCCGCCATCATCTGGAAGATTATCGAACCGAAGAAGAGAAAAAAAGTCGTCAAGTTCTGGTAGAAGCTTGGTCAAAAGTGAATCCATCGATTGCTCCTTTTCTGGGAATGTGGTCTGGGTACGGGCAAACCCTTTCTATCTACCCTTCCACTACTCCAGGTCGCGTTTGTGTTCTTGAGGGAGGCGAAGGCAGCTTTTATGGTTTTACGACCGGAACGGTTCTCAGCGAAAGTGAAATTCGCACGCGCGATCGCAGAGTAATCGTTCGGAGTGAAAATTATTTAGGAATTGTGGGTATCTATAATGGCAAACCTCACTTTGGAGGAGAATTCCCCTTTCGTAATCCTCGACCACTGCCAGTTCCCAGTCAAGCAATGCTACCGACTGTTGAAGATGAGACTTCTGGGGTTGAGTCGGCAATTGGTCAATTCAACAAAAACGAAGCAGGCTGTACGGCGGCGTTACCCGGCGCATTTTGACTCCCGTTACCCGATTAATAAGCAGCGATAGCTCTTTTCGCTCGCTTTTAATACCAATTCCCCAAACTTCGACTACAGATGCCGCTTTCGGAGATACCGGGGACGGGGGGTCTAATTGATGTGTCGTCAGAATTTATAGAATTGGTATAAAATTCCGACGAACCGACGAGCGATCGCTCAATCCAGTGGAAATGGTTGAAAGTTACTGAGGCTAGTTATGATAGATGGAAATTCTATTTTATTCATGCAAGCAGAAGAAAAGCGCTCCGTGATGGTTTGTCAAAATACCTCCTGTCGCGATAGAGGTTCGCGCGAAGTATTAGAAGCGTTTCAAGCCGCCGAACTGCCAGAAGATGTAGAAGCGATCGCCTGTGACTGTCAGGGACAATGTAATATGGGACCAACTGTGCGCGTCGTTCCCGAAGAAATCTGGTATTGTCGTATTGACGTGGCAGATATTCCGCGTATTGTAGAAGAACATCTCAAAAACGGACAACCCGTCGAGGAAAAACTGCATCCTCGCATTCATCTACGCTACTATCTGTAACCTCTCATTGAAATTAGGAATTCGCTGGGTTCGTGCCATTAGGAGTTTCGATTCAGTTTCAATACTGCAAACGCCTTGCTAAACGGGAAACATTAATACTCCGTCCCCTATCTTCTACAAATTTTTGCGAATCGTCAAGCAATTTCGACGATCGCGCGTGCGAACGTAACTCATTTCATCGGTGAGTTGTTGAATAAATAATAAACCGCGTCCCCCTTCTTTGCCCAGCGGATCTTCCTCACTTTGGCTGAGTTCCCGCAACTTTGATTGTAGGTCAAAAGGTTTGCCGCGATCCCAAATTTTAATTTCCAAAAACCGAACATTAGCGCGAACCTCAATATCGATCGCGGTTTTCGGGGGAAGATCGCGATGGGCGTGACGTACGGCGTTCGTAAAACCTTCCGCCAATGCCACTTGACATTGCCAAAATTGTTGCTCGGAAAGAAAAGGCAACGCGACTCGCTCAAACCACATTAACACTTCAGCTAGAGCGCCTATATCTGTGGGCTGTTGTAACTTAAATTGCTGAGGTCGCTTGGGTTTTAGCATTCACATCATTAGTTTTCAATACGCGCCGCTGTTTTTACGAAACAGGATGAGAATCGTTTGCACAATGAGTTTAAAGTCATACATCAAACTCCAATTTTCCTGATAGCGTAAATCCAAACGAATCACATCCTCAAAATCGCGCACTTGCGATCGCCCGTAGACTTGCCATTCTCCCGTCATCCCCGGTTTGACATTCAATCGCTGCCATTCGGGAACCTCGTAAATTTCAACTTCATTGGGCGTGGGAGGTCGAGTTCCCACTAAACTCATATCTCCTTTAAGAACGTTCCAAAATTGAGGCAGTTCGTCGAGACTGGTTCGCCGCAGAAAACGACCCACTGGGGTAATGCGAAAGTCGTCTTCGTTTTTAAAAAATGCCCCGCTGACTTGATTTTTGACTTGAGATTTGAGGGCTTCAGCATTGTTGCACATGGAACGAAACTTCCAAATGGTAAACCGACGACCCATCCAACCGCAGCGAGTTTGCCCGAAGAAAATGGGCCCGCGACTGGTCAGTTTAATGGCGATCGCGATTGGAACAAATAAAATACCGGTAATTGCTAAACCCACTAAACTGCCGACAATATCGACAAACCGTTTCACCCCGCAGCGCAAGGAAGGATGGGTTTCGGGCGGTCTGGAAACAGTAGAGTTTTTCGACGCTGTTTCCGGTACGGTTGGCGCGCATTCAATGGTCAACACTTGGTTCAGTCCTGTCATCGACAGAACAGCCATCACGGGAGGACGCACGTTTTGCAAAATCAATTTCTTGCCTTGCTGATTCGTACTTTTGAGATTATTCACCAAGGCACCTACGCCGCTACTATCGATAAACTTGGTCTGGTTGAAGTCCAGAATAATCTCGTGAGGTTGAACTGTTTCATCTAATAGTTGGTGATAGCTGGTCTTGAAAACGACAGCTTCGATCACGCTGAGGCGAGGAGGCATTTGCATCACCGCCATATTGGGATTTTCTGGAGAGAAGATGATAGGAAACTCTGCCTTTGGGGTGTTACTTTTCATGGATTGGCAAACTCAGATAGGGGCAGCTCATAAAAAACGAAAAGCGGTAAATCGTAAGCGCTCGCTTGCGCCGAATGCAGAATTGAACGGGTTACAGATTTAGTTTGCTTTCGCGCTGAGATTGCATTTGCGCTTTTGCTTTTGCCGCACTTTTTCTGAGGGCTTGCAAGCGTTCTTCATATTTTTGTCGCCCTCTGCGGTTGGGGGTTTGCTCGATCAAAGTTTTGAGGGCGCTTCCTAAACTTTTGTAGGCGTTGGGCAGGGTGTAACCAAACCGAGTTGCCAACGCGATCGCTTTTTCGTCAGCCGCTAAACTTTCCTCAACTTGCCGCTTGCTATTATTTTTCTGCCACAGGCGATAGCCGGATACGCCGCACAATGCTAGTGCTAACAGCAGCAGCAAGCCATCTTGTACCCAAAGTTCTCCCACAGCACCCCCCAAACCAATGGCTAAGGCTGCCATTTCCCATCCTTCCTTGGGAATGGTATCGTTTTGAATTTTCCCCACTTCGTGCCAAAAAAGTAAGTTGCGCTGATCGATGGCGAGATTTTCCCACTTGGCTAAATCGATTTGGATTTCGACTTCATCGCGACCAATTTCTTCGCAGCGAATCAGAGGGGGATTGATTTCGGTCGAACCTTCTACCATCACCCAGCTTTGTAGTTCTGGGGGCAATAGAGTCTTTAACCGTCTCAGTTCGCTCATTTCAGCCCTTGCCGAGGCCGTTGCGTAAGATGTCATAAATTTACCTACAGAACACCTAAACCTATCATAATATTTCCTATTGGTTCTTGGTCATTGGTCTTTTGTCATTAGTTCTTGGTCATTAGTTCTTGGTCATTAGTTCTTGGTCATTAGTCCTTTGTAGGTCAATTCTGACTACACATCACCCCATCTGCCCCTCTCCCCCTACTCCCCAGTCCCCCTACTCCCCAGCTCCCCCCGCTGCCCTATCGCCCCGTCTCTCGCGCTTCACCATACATAAATGCGTCGTACTTATCCCGATGAACCCTTCTCGTGGCTGTCTTAAGGAATAAGGAGTGAAAGAACGGAGAAATTTAATCCAATGAGCGAGCCTTTTTTGTTAGCCGCTAGCCTCTTGACTGCTGCCTCTCCAGCAGTTCCGCCGCCACAACCGACTGGACTCGATTCTCTTAAAGCGATGCTAACTGCCAGTCGAAAAAGCGATCGCGCCGTTCCAGTGGCGCGCGCTACGGTTTCGACGCTCGAACGTCTCGAGCCGGAATTTAGTCAAGGGACTGGCGTTTCGGAACTCGAACCGGTTTCGGGTTCTCAGTTGTATCAGCAACGATGGATGGCATTGCAGGCAGGCAAATTATTTACTCGCTTGACTCCGGGGAGTTTTGCCCCGGCGTGGGCAAATACGACCGAACAGCCGACGCATCAACAATGGCAAGCGCTATTGGCTCGGGAGGCGAGGGCTGTTGTTAAAGGTCAGGGGACAAACCGCCTCAATATTCTCGTGGGAGATTCGTTGAGTCTTTGGTACCCTTCACAGTTTCTCCCTGGCGGCAAATTTTGGCTCAATCAGGGGATTTCGGGAGAGAATTCTGGGCAAATTCTTAAACGACTGCCCGCACTCGATTTCAACCGCCCCCAAACAATTTATGTGATGGCGGGGATTAACGATCTGCGTCAGGGGGCCAGCGATCGCGAAATTCTCGATAATTTGCGCGCGATCGCGCGACATCTACGCAATGCTCATCCCAATTCCGAAATTGTCCTCCAATCTATCCTGCCGACGCGCAACCCTAACCTTTCCAACGCCCGTATCCGCTCTCTCAATCGTCAGCTCGTATTGGTGGCCCGCGCCGAAGGAGTCAGTTATCTAAATCTACACGACCGATTCGCCGACGAACAGGGACAAATGCGAGCCGATTTAACCACCGATGGACTGCATTTGAACCGTCGCGGCTATGAGGTGTGGCAAGCTGCCCTTGAAGAGGCAGAAGCCTGGATTGCCGTCCATCGGTAGCTCGCCCAAAACGCCAACCCGGTAGCCTTTCGCTCGTACTACTGACTGTTGGCAGAGAATACTTTTTTACAGACTAGGAATTGACTTGCCTAGAAACCAACTTTTCGACAGTCGCTTGAGTTTCCTGTAACAACTGTTCGCGGCTATCGCTCGCCCGAGTGAGATTGGGAACGAGATTGCGAGCTTGCAGAGTCATATGAAGCTGAAGTTCTGCAACATACTCGCTAATATCTTCGCGCTGTGCTTCGTCGGTTGATTGCGGCAACTGTAAATTCAAGATCCTCTCCTCCTAAAAGCTTGATATTTTAGTTAACATTAATAGAAGTTATCACGCTCTTCCATCTCTTAATCCATTTTACAAACGAGATTAAATATTTCTCAACATTCGGGCGAAACTGAGTCATACCATTTTCCGCGAAAGGCTGCTAAGCTCAGACGCATCCAAATTGGGCATCGGTCGATACCCCGGTGTCTCCGGTGTCGGATAAGAGTAGCGCGATTGGACATGAGCGCTCCTACACTCTGAGGCTCCCTATCGGACAGCACCCAGCGGAAAAAGTTCCACTTGTCGCGTCCAACCGATTGTGTAATCGCGCACCAAAAGCAAGGAAACCTCGCCGTCCCTCGCACTCAAACCCCAATTTAAATGCCGAACAGCTTACAAGGGTCTGATAGTCTGAGGTTGGGGGGAATCATGGGTTGGTTGTTGAGTTTGCTCTGCGGTGCGATGATTCTCACTTGGCTGTTTAACGAGAGTGGCGGCAGTATTCTGGTTGTCGCGCTATCCCACGCAACGATGGACGTGACTTTTACCTCCGATCTTTCTTCGCCTCTTATTGTTAATATTGCTGGCGCACTCATTACGCTGTGGGGAATTGCGTTGCCGTTTGTTGTGGGTTTCCGCTATCTGTCGAGGCGCGGCAAAGTGACAAGCGTTTAGAAAGGCGATCGCGCTTAATTGCTCGATACTTCGATTTTCTCAAAAAATGCGATCGCGCGGGGCAAACTTGAAATTGCACTTTGGTTATCTAGCCCCAGACCGATTGAACCGAATCGCTCGAATCTACCCAAAGACAGATGACATCTAGTTAGGGCTTGCTGTACAAAACGGCAAGCCCTATTCATCAATGCGCGAAGCGGTGTATTAGGGTTGCTTAAAAATTAAAAATTAAAAACAATTCCCCCCTGCTTCCCCTGCTTCCCCCGCTCCCTCTGCTTCCCCCGCTTCCCCTGCTCATCACAATACTTATTCAGCAAACCCTAGTTAGCGATCCATTCCAAGGTCGCGCCCGCTTACAATTCCATCAACATCAAACTTTTCAACGCCTTGAGCCCCTTTTTCATTTGACGAGAAACCGTCACCACGCTAATTCCCAACTCCTCGGCTGCTTCTTTTTGGGTGAGATCGTGTAGAAACACAAATTCCATCACGTCTCGCGTGCGCTGTTCGAGTTGAACCAGGGCTTGTTGCAAGCGGATGCGGTCTTCTTGAGCCAGTTGAAAGCTGCGATACTTAGGGTCTGCAACTAGCTCTCCCAAACTCACCGAACTTTCCCCATCGCTTCCCACCGGCAAATCCAAACTGAGAGGTTCGCGATTTTGATAGGCCAGTTGAATTTCCTGCCATTCTTCCAACGACAGGCTCAGATACTCAGCTAACTCGGCTTCCGTCGGCTGACGTTGCAAGTGCGATCGCAATTGTCGAGTTCCCGTTCTTGCCTTGGAACGTAGCTCTAACCAGCGCCTGGGAATGCGCATTGAAGGCCCCTTATCGCGTAAGTAGTGCTGAATTTCGCCTCGAATATAGGGCAGAGCGAAGGTACTAAAAGCGTATCCTTTTTCGAGGTCGAATCGCTCGATTGCCTGAATCAGGCCAATGGATCCCACTTGCACTAGGTCGTCATAGCTCTCGCTACACTGGTTGCTCCAGTGACGCGCCTCTTTTCTAACCAGACCCATATTCATTTCAGCAATTTCATTTCGGGTTTCAGCCTGTCGAGACTGCCGATACTTTTGAAAAAGTAACAAACTCGAACGCTTTAAATTGAGTGCGATAGGGGTAGACATAACTGGAGAAAATAGGTGAGGCTGCCTGCAACAACGAGCACAATAATAATCCTACTGGTACAACTCAATTTTGAGCTGCGATCCGCATCACTTTCATCTTGAGCTAAATTCCATTCCGCCAGAAGGCAGCTTGTTTGGCGGTTGCTGCTAGCTCAAAAATTCTTCCTCCACAAGTTTATGCCTAAATCCCTTTAAGATCAAACGAATCTTTGTCTTTCCCAAAAAAAAGCGAGAGGCCTCGCTGGGCCTCTCTACTACGCGCGATCGCGGTTTAATTCCAAGGGATAGAACTACTATTTCGGTGCTACTACTGCATAAAACAAACCGCGAATCTTGACTTCTTCAGGTTCATCCGCACCTAAGTCAGTATCGGAGGGTTGAATACTTTCAAAAACTCCAGATATTTCCCCGGTTTCTCCGTCAACTTTTGTGACTTGGAGAGACATTTCCCCGATTCCTCCGGGAATTCGCTTAGTATTTGAGCGAGCGTATTCTTCGCTATCTCCTTGAGCGGGAAGGGCTACAGCCGTATCGTAACCGCTAGCAACACCTCGCCCTTTGGGATCGAGAAAAACCGCGCCGCGATAGGACGGAACTTTATACTCGCCCTCGAAGTCCGTCGAGGCATTGAGCGAGTCTGACGGATAGCGCGTCGTCGCCTCTAAGCTCTTAACCGTAAACATGAAGGGCACTTCTTCGCCCCCCGGCAAGAGCACCGTAATCGCCTGAAAATCAATGCCGCTTTCTTCTGTAAACGTCAGCGTTTTGTCGTCATTCACAACCAGCGTTCCGCTCACTTGGTCGAGAGCCGTCGTATAGCGAGTCAGAACCTTACCGGGAACGAAAGTCGCCGCTTTGCGCTTGCTTCCTTCTGCCTTGACGAAATACTCCTTCGGCTCCACGCACATCTGCGTCACCTCGTAAGTCTGACCGGCTTCGATGGGAATCGAACCGCGAGTGATTTCTGCCAACTGAGGACAGGTATTTGCCAATCCCGTTCCCAGAATATCGTCATAGGTGAGTTGGTCCTTGCTCGTTGCCCCAGCAGGACCGGAACTACAAGCAGTCAGCATTCCCAGACACAACGCTAGGAAGGCAACAATGAATGCACGATACCTCATGGTCAACCTCTTCTTTGTCAATCTCTTAATGGGTCTTAATAAAAATGGTTCTACAGTACGGGTCGCCTGACTCGGACCGTTGGGTGCGAGTTTGACCCCAATAGTCGCAGTTCTCAGGCGTGCAAGCTCCACCGAGCTGCTGCGGGCGCACGTGAATTGTGCCTGTCCTAATTCCCGTCTGAGATTCGAGCCAATAGCTCGCCCTGTGCGAAAAGCAAAAATTGCTTTTAGAGGCGGATTATGGAGCGATCGCTCCAACCTTCAAGCTCCCCTAGAGCATTGTACACGGCGGAGCGACCTTTCACGCCGAATCCTCTTCCCCGCCCAGGTAGAACAACACCTCCGGTTCCCTTGAGTCACCCGTTTGTCCTCAACAAAGAAGTTGCGCTGAATGCCGAATTGAGGAAAGAAATCGCTCCGCCATCGGTAAGATAGGGTTTGCTGAATAAGTGTTGGGAGGAGCAGGGGGAGCGGGGGAGCGGGGGGAGCAGGGGATGCAGGGGATGCAGGGGATGCAGGGGGAGCAG
>JAXHVQ010000047.1:0-39037 GCA_034189065.1 Cyanobacteriota bacterium | reverse complement strand
ATGGAATCCTTAAATGTTTGCTACGAATGATTGACACCGGGGAGCGGGGGACTGGGGGATGGGGGGATGGGGGGAAACCGGAAATGTTTTTTAATGGGCGATAGGCGCGGATTTTATATGACCTATGCCCAATTCCCAATTCCCAATTCCTCAAATTTCCCAAAATTCGTCAAGTTCGATATCTCCCACCTCAGCCTGTAACTCTTTAAAATAGCCCGCTTGCGTAATCTCTGCCACTTCCCGCACGCGCTTTTGCTGGTCGATTTCGACGCGCAACTCCTGCAACTGACGTTTGAGGTCTTCTTCTTCCTGCTTGCGTTGGGTAATCTCTTTGACAATCCCTTCGTAATAAAGTAAATTGCCGTTGCGATCGCGTACTGCCCTCGTATTTTCCTCAATCCAAATCGCACAGCCATCTTGACGATACACCTGATACTCCCACCCCTTCACCTCGCCGTCCTCTTCAATGCGTCGCCGAAATGCTTCCCGTTGCGCGGGATCGACATAGACCTGTGTCGAATTTGCCGTCACTGACTGCATCAACGCTTCAGGCGAATCATACCCATAAATCCGCGCCATTGCTGGATTCACGCTAATATACGTCCCATCGGGCTGAGATTGAAAAATCCCTTCCAGCGCATTCTCAAAAATACTGCGATAATTTTCCTCTGCGATGCGCAACGCTTCTTCAGCTTGTTTGCGTTCGGTGATATCAATTCCCACTGAGACAGTGGACTGCCCTTGCTGATATTTTTGCGTGGCAATCAAATAATATCGCACGGCTTCCCCTGATTCGACTTCCACAATATGGGATGCCGACTCTCGGGAACTCGCAAGAAACTCGCGGATGAATTTTGCAAATTGGTAGCCTTCTTTAAGAAAGCCCAGTTGTTTCCCAACAAACGCTTCGGGAGGAAGATTCCATTGTTGGGCAAGATGGTGATTTACACCGACATAAACGCCATTGGCATTAATCCAGGAAATCGAACCAGGAACGGCATTCAAAACCGCTTCGAGTTGCTCTTTTGCCGTGGCGAGTTCTCGTTCGCGAATTTTAACGGTTTGTACCATTTGAGTGAAAATTCGAGCAAGATTGCCCAGTTCGTCGGGACGGGCGGCGACTTCTGAAAGCGTTTCTGGGTCGAAGCTATTTGTTTCAACGGCTGTGGCGGCATCAGTTAGTTTTTCGACTTGCTGAATGTAGCCGCGCATCTGCTTATTTTTTTTGTGAATTTCGTTTTCTAAACTGGTGGAATGTTCGTTAATTGTTTCCATCATAATGTCTAAGTCAGCTTTTTCTTCGCTAACGACTTCGAGTTGCTGACTTAGGGCTTCGATTTGTGCCAGTAATTCCGCTTTCGAGAGTTCGAGCATTTTACTTGTACACCCTTGGTATTGCTACTAATAAGCGAACGCAGAAGAGACACCTCATGTAATGTTTAGACGGGAGGTAGAAGGTTTTTTGCACTTTTTTGACCTGCGTTCGTTTAATCAATTTCTAACTGCAAGCTGGGCAGTAGTTTAGTTAAGTTTTTCAGCGATTTTTCTTGCCAGGGAATTCCTTTTGACCCTTTTACCATAATATGAGTGGTCTTCTTTTTCCGCGCGTTAATTACAAATTTGGACAATAAACTAATTCCAGAACTGTTTAAAAATTCCAATTTTTCTAAATTGAGGGTAATGACGGATGGTTCTTCTTGGAGAGTCGTATTTAATAATTCGGCAATGGGAGCGTATTCTGAAGGGCCGCCCAGACTCAGTTCGCCTTGAAAGTAAAAAGTTGTCGAGTCTGGGTCATATTTTACGTTGTAATCTTCGCCTTTAATTTCTTGCATGATTTTGGGTTGCGAGCTAAGTGCAATTGTAAGGGGTCGCGTGTTAAAAGCGCTGTGCGCGCGTCGTTTTGCGTGGAGTAATTATACGTCAAGTTGAACGAGGGTTGTCACCTCAACGGTCTCGGTGCTGTTGGAAATCGCTTCAAATTTCCAGCCGATTTTGGCACAGTAGTCGTGCATCATCGTTATCAGACCCAAACCCGAACTTTGACTATTTTCCTCCTCGGCACTGCGTTCGAGCTGCTGAATGTACAACTCGCCCGGATCCGAAGCGATTAATTCCTTAATGAAGCTTTGATATTTAACTTGGTTTTCCGCCGCGATCGCGTTGCTAGCAAATAAAACGATCTTAATTGCGGGTTCTTCCATAAAGTGAATACCAAATCGGATAGGAGATTTTCCAATGGGATTGTGAAATTTCATTGCATTTTCGAGCAGTTCGTTAGCGATGTATGTCACCGCTCCCCGACATTCTTCATTTCGTCGCTCGCTGCTGGGGTCGTCATCGTCTACGGGGAGGAATGTGACTAAATAATCGGCAACAAAATGAGCCGAAAGACGGTTATTTCTCCACCGATGCTTAATGGGGCGCGAGCTCGCAGAAAACCCAATATCTAAATAATCTTCACAAGCTGGCAAGTCATCAATAAAGTCTCCAAAAATTTGGTACATAGTTTTAGGTTTTAGGGTTTAGGTTTAAGGTTTGGGTTTTGGGTAACTCTTACCTCCCGATGCTCAATTCAAGGTTTACTGTTTTCACCATCCCTCTGCCGCATCGCCGCCTTCAATCCACTCCTTCAAGTCCCGTTCGGGTTTTGCCGCGTTGAACAGATGCAACCCGAAATCCCGCGATAAATCTTCGCACACCTTAATTCCCCGCACGCTATTGCCCTTGGCATCTAACGGCGGCGAAAACGTGCCGATTCCCAGTTTTCCGGGAGCGACGGCTGTAATTCCGCCTCCCACGCCGCTTTTGGCGGCGATGCCAACGCGGTAGGTCCATTCGCCGGAGTAGTCGTACATTCCACAGGTTAGCATGACGCTGATGACATCTTGGACGTAGCGTTCGTCGAGGGCGCGTTCTCCGGTGATGGGGTTGGTGCCGCCATTAGCGAGGGTGGCGGACATCATGGCCAAGTCTCGGGCGTTGACCATAATGGAACATTGTTGAAAGTAGAGGTCTAGGGTTTCGTCGATGCGATCGCTCACCATGCCAAAATTGAGCATGAGATAGGCAATGGCGCGGTTTCGGTGTCCGGTACTTTTCTCTGAAAGGAAGATGGGAACGTTGATGTCGGGCTGTCTGCCGGTGTAGCAGCGAAACATTTCGAGGATGCGCTTGAGGCGTTCGGTTGCGCTTTTCCCTTGAATTAAATCGGTTGTTGCGATCGCGCCTGCATTCACCATTGGATTATAGGGGCGATTGGTTTTTTCGTCGAGGATAATGGAGTTAAAGGCCTCTCCCGTCGGTTCGACACTCACTCGACTATTGACGTACTCCCGACCGCAATCTTCTAAGGCTAAACCATACACAAACGCTTTAGAAATCGACTGAATGGTAAACAGTTGGTCGCAGTCGCCCACCTCAAATTGACTGCCATTTGGGGTGATGGCACAAATGCCGAACCACTCGGGTTTAGCGAGGGCAAGTTCTGGAATATAGTCGGCGACTTTGCCTTCATTGAGGGAGCGATGTTTTTCGTATAAGTCGTTAAGATAGCTGCGAAAAGGGGAGGTAACAGCCTGAATTGAACTGGCGAGGGAGGATAAATCGCTCATGTTGGGTGTGGATGATGCGTAAATGGGTCGGGCGCGAGCCAGGGCGATCGCGCGCCTGCAAATTTAGATAAAAATGCCGATTATTCCATTATTTTTCGAGCCACTTTTTGAAATTCTTGGGTAATGGGATGGTTGGGATGTTTTATACAAAAAACGCCTTCGCTTGCTAGTTGGACGACATCCTCGGAGAGGGGAAATATCCCCGCAACGGGAGCGCCAAAGGTTTCTTCAATTTTCTGACCCAAGGCTTCAAAGTTAACGCTGCTTAACACCTTGTTAACGGCAAGCATCATTTTCCGGACTTTAAGCTGTCGGGCCACATCGACGGTAACGGCGGTGCCTTGATAGTCTTGTTTGTCGGGACGTACGATCAAAATCAGGACGTGAGAAATGGCAATAGATAGAAAGGTTTCTTTGGATAAACCCGGATGCGTGTCGATGAATAGGTAGTCTAGATTGAGAGCTTTGACGAGTTTGCGAAATCCGTCGTTTAATAACTTTACATCGTATCCCTGTTGGAGGATTTTGGCAATATCGTCGGCTCTGACGCTTGAGGGAACGAGAAAGAGCGTTCCATCGCCTTTTAAGTTGATATTGGCACTGACATCGTAAGCCGCCTCTTCAATGGCGCGATCGCCCCAGAGATAATTGTTGAGCGCGATCGGTGTATTTTCCGGCTCGAGACCGAATATATTATGAATGCCGGGGGAAGGAACGTCTGTATCGACGACACCGACTCGATACCCTTGCATCGCTACAGTTGTGGCTAGGTTAGCTGTGAAATTGGATTTTCCAGTACCGCCTCGGTAGGAATGAATGGAAACGACTTTAGGCATCTGATGAATGTTATGGGGAGGAATTGAGCTTTCTCAAACAGACTGAAATTCACTCTCTATAATACATCCTCTTTGTGGCGATCGCGCTCTTTTATTGATTTCACAATTTCTGGTTTTTCCCAAACAATCTGCGCGGTACAATTTCTTTCTCATCCATCGCCTCAAAAAGTAGGAAAAGTAGGTGGGTTTGAGGTTTGAGGTTTGAGGTTTGAGGTTTGAGATTTTAATACCAGATTCACCAAATTTTGCTCCCCATCTCCCCATCTCCCCATCTCCCCATCTCCCCATCTCCCCATCTCCCCATCTCCCCATCTCCCCATCTCCCCATCTCCCCATCTCCCCATCTCCCCATCTCCTTATCGGGATCCCTTTTGCTATACACTGTAGGGTTGAAGCGGTCTTTCAGGATATTTCATGTCTTTCCTCAATCGCCGTCAATTTCTCCAGGTGTCTTCTGCTACCCTCTCGCTCTTTTCGCTCTCTGGGTGCGGTTGGACCTTGGCGAGTGTCAACGCCGAACCTTCTCCTCAAGGGTCGAGCGACGAGTTGTATATTTATACTTGGGCAGGCTATACCGATGACGACCTACTCGATCGCTTCCGAGAACAGACGGGAATTCGCGCTCGCGCTGACGTTTTTGACTCCAACGAGGCGATGCTGGCGCGCATCCAAGCGAGTGGTGGCGGCGCTTATAGCATTATCTACCCCTCAGACTATATGGTGCAGAAAATGGCTGAGTTGGGGTTGCTCCTCGAGCTGGAAAAATCTCGCATTGCGGGACTCGAACGATTGTTTCCGCGCTTCCAAAATCCCCATTACGATCGCGAAAATCGCTACAGCGTTCCGTTGAGTTGGGGGACGACGGGATTGATTTACAATCGAGCTAAATTAAAGGAGATTCCCGACGATTGGGATTTTTTGTGGAACCACCAGAGCGAACTGTCCAAGCGGATGACGCTGGTGAATGACGTGCGAGAAACTCTGGGTGCCGCGTTGCGCTCCTTGGGCTATTCCTATAACTCTACCGATGTCGAGGAAATTCGCCAAGCGTACGAGAAATTACGACAGCTTAAACCCGCGATCGCCTCTTTTACCTCTGACGCATGGCGCAATCCTATGCTCGCCGGAGATTTACTGGTTGCAATGTGTTATTCCTCGGACGCGAACGAACTTGTCCCAGAAAATGATGAGTTATCCTACGTATTGCCCTTGAGTGGCTCTTCGTTATTTACGGATACCCTCGTGATTCCCCGAACGGCTCCCAACGTTGAGGGAGCCTACGCTTGGATCAATTTTATGTTGCAGCCCGAAATTGCGGCTCAAATCTGCGATCGCCTGAGCTTTGCCACGCCCAATCGGGAAGCGTTCGAGCTTTTGCCATCGGAAATTCAAAACAATGTTAGCTTGTTTCCCCCCGAACCCGCGATCGGTCGTTGCGAAGGAATTGCCCCAGTGGACGATAAAATTAGTGAAGTTTACGAGCGCTATTGGACGCTATTGACCAGTGGCTAAAAAGTGACGGGGAGAGGGGGAGAGGGGGTGATGGGGAGAGGGGGTGATGGGGGAGTTTCGATACAGGATGCCAATTCCCAATAACCAATAACCAATAACCAATAACCAATAACCAATAACCAATAACCAATAACCAATAACCAATAACCAATAACCAATAACCAATAACCAAACCATGAAACATACTCTTTCCGTTCTCGTTCAAGATGAAGCTGGCGTTTTAACCCGCATCGCTGGTTTATTCGCTCGTCGGGGCTTTAATATCGAAAGCTTAGCCGTCGGACCGGCGGAGCAAATGGGCATTTCTCGCATTACAATGGTCGTGGCTGGAGACGATCGCGTCATCGAACAACTGATCAAGCAACTCTATAAGCTAATCAGCGTTCTCAAAGTTCAAGATTTAACTCAAACTCCTTGCGTCGAGCGCGAATTGATGTTAATCAAAGTGAACGCAACGGCTTCGAGTCGAGCAGAAGCGATCGAACTCGCCCAAGTTTTCCGCGCCCGCATTGTGGATATTTCTGAGGAAACACTGACCATAGAAGTCGTCGGGGATCCGGGAAAAATGGTTGCAATCGCGCAAATGCTGAATAAATTCGGCATTCGAGAAGTGGCTCGCACCGGTAAAATTGCCCTCGCCCGAGAGTCAGGCGTAAACACTGAATACCTCAAATCCCTGGAAGCAAAGGTGTGAGAGTATCATCGCGCCTCCCGGTTAACCAACTGAAGATTGAATCGCCCCATAGTCAACGAAAAAAAGTACGATTTTCTGAGAGAGACATAACGCTTAAGGGGTCTGAGATAAGTTAAAATTGATGATGTCCTCAACAGTATTCAGCGTGAAGAGCAACATGACTCATGTCAGCCCACAGCCAACTCAAACCCTTGGCTTCGACCTGGTGTATCTCAATCGTCGATTCGATCGTGCGTATCCCAAGGAAATTCTCGATTGGTGTGGGATGAATATACCGACCGGTCTGGTGCAGGCGAGCGACTTTAACTTGGACAACCTCGTAATTACCGATCTGCTCTATCGCCAGATTAAAACAAAGAAGCGTATTCCCGTTATTTTTGTTGATACGCTACACTCCTTTCCCGAAACCCTCGCCTTTGTCGAGCAAGCGAAAGAAGTTTACGGTTTGGATTTGCGGACTTCCAAAATCAAAGGCATCTCCTCGCGCAAAGCTTTCGCGGCGAAGTATGGCGATGCTCTTTGGGAAACAGACCTCGAACGGTTCCGCTATCTGACGAAAATGCAGCCATTACAGCAAGCGTTAGATAAAGTCAAGGCAGTAGCGTGGATTACCGGACGACAACGCGATCGCGATCCGAAATACGCAACGATGCAGATTTTTGAATGGGACGAACGGGGACGGTTGACGATTAACCCCCTCGCCAATTGGAGGCGCACTGAAAGTTGGGCCTATGTCTACGAACACGACTTAATTTATAACCCCCTTCACGATCGCGGTTATTCCAACATTGATGACGAACCCCTGACGTTTAAAGTCCGCCCCCAAGAAGTCGAACCGGCTCAGTTTGCGTCGGCGACCGCACAAGCCGAACTCCTTTCTGTCTATCATTAGCTTGACTCGAGGCGATTGTTTGGGTTAAGCCAAAGTTAAGCGATCGCGCAATCCGCGTTGTTCGATTTCGTGAAAATGCGCTCCCCTCGGGCGAATTAAACTTAAAAAGAGTGTAGAAGTAGTTTTGTTTCTGCGCTCTTTTTGATTTTGTCAGCTAAAGGAACTTTCCCTCCTCCCCCAACTTCCGCTATAACTGAGAAAGCAAGATTTCAGAAAACTCAAATTATCGAGGGGGACGCAATGGAATCCTTAGCCTATGTAGAAATAGCCGTTGTTTACGAAGAATCGGGCAAAACCTTAGACGTGCCGTCGATATCTGTTCCTCGAACCGTGGGACTGAAACAATTGTGGAGTTGGGCTACGATCGCGCTCCTACTTCTAGCAGGAGGTTTTGGTGCTGCCCTTTCTACGGCGTTTTCCGATGTTCCTCCTCCCCCCTCAATCGAACAGCGATCGCACTAATTATAGGCGATCGCTGTTGGCGTTAAATCTCAACAGACTGAGCTAACTTCTCCAGCAAACTCCCCATCGGACAGGAGTTCGTTAGGGTTACAGTGCAACGGCGAGAGGTTAACTCAAAAAAGCGCGTCGCTTTACCAACCCGCCTCAGCCTGTTGTAAAACATAAGAAGCTACATCCTGAATATCGTCCGGTTGCAGTCGGCTTCCGAAAGCAGGCATAGCGGCCTTACCATTAGTCACCTGAGTGACAATGGCATCCTTAGAATTCTTGCCATACTTTTCGAGAGCTTCCAGCTTGAGGGTTTTCGCCCCATTTAGAACGTTTCCTCCTCCCATATGACAGGCGTTGCAGTTTGCCGCAAAAATTTGTTGGCCGTGGGCTGGATCGTCAGCCAAGGCGGGACTGGTAAATGTCAAGGCAATCAACGCGATCGCCAACGAGATCGTAGCTAAAATTTTCTTCATACCGAATATTGGGTTCTCTCTCAAATTTGAACGACAGAAGTTGACTTCTTTCTATTATCCAGGAAAATGGACAATAGCGTCCAACGACACGATGTCAAATTTGTCGTTGGTCATTTGTCATTTGTCGTTGGTCATCGGCTCCTGCCCCCTGCTCCCCCTGCTCCCCCTGCTCCCCCTGCTCCCCACCTGCCCACTGCCTATCTGCCCACTGCCCACTGCCTATCTGCCCACTGCCTACTTGCCCACTGTTTACTGATTACTGTTTACTGTTTACTGTTAACTGTTAAATGTCTCCCTTACCCGATCGCCGTCCCCAAAACCTGTCTTTAGGGCCGCTCGAAACCGAAATTCTCGACATCCTTTGGGAATTGGGTTCTGCCACGGTTAAAGATATTCACCAACGGATTTTAGCCGATCCCGATCGCGAGCTCGCCTACACTTCCGTCACCACCATTCTCAACCGCCTCACCCAAAAAGGATGGTTGAGTTGCGACAAACAGCAGCGCGCCTTTATTTGGAAACCAACGATCTCGCGCCACGAAGCCCAACTGCTGAAATCTCATCAACAATTGAACCGCTTTTTAGAAGCAAGCAACCCCGATATTGTCGCCGCCTTTGCCGACAGTCTCGATGCAGCCAGCGTCGAACAAATTACCGCCATCGCCCAACGCCTGCAAGCGCTGCGCGATCGCTGTTCGGAGGAACAACCGTAATGCACCTTATCATGATCCTGCTCGTCATTAGCGTAGCCGCCGGGGTACGACTGACTTGGGTACCGAGTCGGGGAAGTTGGACAGAGCGCTGGCAGGGAGCGCTTTTCAACTTTTTGTTTCCCCCCCTGCTCGTCATCATCGCCGCGATCGCGATCGTCATTATGGGACCCACCGGCCGCATGATTGGCTTGAGAACGGAAATGCTGAGTTATTGTACCGTTCTCGCTTGGCTGAGTTTCGCCATCGGTTGCGGCGGACAACTGGCCTATCAAGGGTGGCAGTCCGCGCGCCAAATTCGCGCCCTCCCTCAAATTGCGCCTCCCCACTCCTCAACCTTCATTGCCCAACCCCTGCGCCTGCTCGAGGTTCCCCAACTATTTTGCGCCCGCATTGGCTTTTGGCAGCCCGAATTTGTCGTCAGTCGGGGACTGTTGGACGCGCTATCCCCTCAACACCTCGAAGCCGTTCTCGCCCACGAACAAGCCCACGGCGAATATCGCGATACCTTTTGGTTTTTTTGGCTGGGATGGTTGCGACGCATTTGTGCTTTTTTGCCCCACACTGAGGCGCTTTGGCAAGAATTGCTAACCTTGCGGGAATTGCGCGCCGATCGACGAGCGCGCGATCGCGTCGATGCCCTTTTTGTGGCAGAAGCCCTACTCCTCGTCGTCCGCAGCGCCAGCGAAGCGCCTAATATTGAGGGGTTTTGTGCCGCTTTTAGTCTTCCCGTTCCTAACAACCGCTTCCAAGAACGCATTGATGCTTTGCTCGAACCGTCGGAAGCCGAAGCACCTTCTCCCTGGTGGGCGTGGAGTTGGGGCGCTATTGTTCTTTTACCGTTATTGGCAATTCCATTTCATCATTAACTCAATGGCAACGTCTCATGGGATGAAATTTGAGGGGGAGGATGGGGATAAAACGCTTATTTGATGTTGCGCTGGGCGAAGAGAAAGGGAGAATTTAGTCTGTGGAGTCAGACAGCAAGTCTGATGATTCTAGCTGGAAGAAAGCGATCGCCAAAAGCTTAAAGCTTTATTTGTAGCTTTTCATCGACAGGTCATCGAGGCAGTAAATCAGATTGCTTCCAAGCCGAACGCTTACCCGCAACTTGAGGAAGAGTCAATGGATTTTTGAGGGGCGATCGCGTGTAGTTGCCTTTCTGCTAAAAGCTGCGCAGCCATTTCGGTACGAGAAGAGACTTCAAGCTTGCGGAATATTTTTTTCAGTGCCTGCTTGACAGAGTTCTCAGTAATCCAAAGTTCAGCACCGACTTGTGCATTTTTCTTCCCTAATGATACCAAATCTGCTATCTGACGCTCGCGAGGGGTAAGGCGCGCTGATAGGGGCGTTGTATCACAATCGGCAAAGTTTGTTGCGAAGCCAGGAGAGGGTTGAGTCCGTACAGTCGCCGCCCAGACCGATAGGTGTAGGCAGATCGCACTCGCGTCGGCTAGATTTTGGTTGTTAAATGCGGGCTGAGATTTCCTGCGAGTGCAGCCCAGCACGCCGACTAGCTGCCCTTTCGTAACGACCGGGCCTGCCATCACATGCCAGTGATCTGGGCGAGGGCAGATGATTTGCCAAGCTTTGGGTGAGGTGACAAGGCTTTCATGAACTGGGGCATGTTGCTCGACTAGGTAGCGAGCAATTGGGTTGCGTTCAGTTGAAAGGACGGTTTCTACCGCCTTTTTGAAAGTGGGGTTGAGGTTGCGCTCTGCGGCAAGGATGCGGTCAAAGAAGAAGATGCCCGAGCGAGTTGCTGCGAAGTGTTCTCCAATTTTTGGCACAACTTGCGATCGCAATTCATCTTCGTCTGTCGCTTGGTTAATCGCTTGAAACAGTCTTTGTAACTGGCTTTTCATCTGACTTCTTATGCTTACAGCAAATGAGCGCACTTCAAAAAGACTACCCGAACGTGGTCTATGCGTCGTCGGAGCTTCTCTCTATCGTAGATGTTATAGATGCTTACTGGCATCGTTCTAGCATCTTTTCTGGCATCTTTAATTTGGAGAAAAAAATGACTGAGCTACCAACTGACTGGCCGCATTACGCGATCGGCATTGTCATCTATCCCGGCATGACCGCTCTAGACGTGGTTGGCCCTCAAACGGTGTTTGCCGGATTGCCTAACGTTGAAATTCATCGCGTTTGGAAAACAACAGAGCCTGTTACGGGAGACGATGGCATGGCGATTGTGCCAGACACTACTTTTGCAGATTGTCCGCCGGTCGATGTCATCTGTATCGGCGGCGGGCGCGGACAGAGCGCAATTGTAGATGACGCTGAACTGCTTGATTTTTTAAAGTCGCAGGGCGAAAAAGCGAAGTTCGTGACCTCTGTTTGCGGCGGTTCTGAGTTTCTCGCCAAAGCAGGGCTGCTCGAAGGCTATCGCGCGGCTACTCACTGGGCGGCACGTCCACTGCTGGCTAAGTTGGGCGTTGAAGTCGGCACGGAGCGCGTAGTCGTCGATCGCAACCGGATGACTGGCGGCGGTGTCACAGCCGGAATTGACTTTGGGCTGACGGTTGCTGAAGCCCTCTATGGTGAAGATGTTGCCAAAATCAGCCAGCTTTTGATGGAATACGATCCAGCGCCGCCTTACGATGTGGGTTCGCCGGAAAAAGCTGGGCCCGAGCTGATAGAAAAAGCGATGCAGTACATGAGTCTGACAATGGGGGCTACGCTATGACTACTCATCGCCCTTCCGAGCAATTTTCCATCGCAGTAGATGATGGGAAAAGATGGGTTCAAGTGGGCTTCTTAGCAATTGATAACGCCTTTCCCAAAGCGGATACAAGCGCTAACGAAAGCGATCGCGATCTTGCTGCTCTCACAATTTGCGACAGCGCATATTCAGCAGCCGCTGCCGCTAGGTGTCCTGCATCCACTCGCCGGATTTATCTTGTTTGCGACATCTACAACACTTGTTCATCGAGCAATGTCATTCGCGACGGGTCACTCAGAGAAGGAGAATGATGAGCTATAGTCACCCAGACAGCTTGATAGAGACCCAATGGTTGACAGCGCATATGAACGATCCCTCTGTGCGTATCGTTGAAGTTGATATGAGCCTAGAAGCCTGTGAGAACGCCCACATCCCAGGAGCCGTTTTCTGGAGCATACCCTCAGATTTGATGAAGCCCGATCTGAGTATGAACTTAGATTCTGGGGCGCTCTCAGCACTGCTATCCAAGTCTGGGATTTCACCTGAGACCACCGTAGTCGCCTATGGAAGTAATCTAGCGACTAGCGCCAGTATTTTCTGGCTGCTAAAATGTTTTGGACACGACAAAGTATATGTGCTCAACGGCGGACATCAGAAATGGATGGCGGAGGGTCGTCCGGTGACTTCAGCGCTATCAAGCTTTGATCCTGTTCAATATACAGCGCCTTCTGTTCGCGATCGCGACTATCGAATCCTTACCGCAGAAGTCCAAGACCTACTTAACCGTTCAGACACCGTCATCCTCGACGTGCGGACATCAGCGGAATACAGTGGTGAAATTTTCATGGGAAAGCCGCCCGAGGGCAGCGAACGCGCAGGTCATATTCCGAGTGCCGTGCATATCGAGCATACACTTGCTCTAAACAAGGATGGTACGTTCAAGTCAGCAGAAGCGCTCCATAGCCTTTACGCTCAGCAGGGCATCGCCAAAGACAAAAGAGTCATTCCCTATTGTGCCGTTGGAGGGCGATCGGGCTTTGTCTGGTACGTGCTGAAGTATCTATTGGGCTACCCTAATGTCCAAAACTACGACGGCTCTTGGAATAAATGGAGCCGGTTGCCTAACTAGAGTTTAGACTAAACGGCGCGATCGCTATCGGAATTAACCTCACCGGAGAGCCGCGAGCGAGACTTAAGATGAAGAACTTATCCCCAGTAAGATTTCAGGATACCGCTCTCGAAAAATTGGGACGGCTTTGATTTTTATCAGCGATACCTCAGCGATCGCGCCAATTAATCTGCAATCGGTTCCCATCGAGTCAGCCAGCACTATACAATAAGGAGAATTGTACGGGAAAATCGAATTTCTCCTCAATTTGAAGTTCGTTTATTTAGCACCGAGTTCGTCAATGGGAGCGATTCAAGCATTACGGGGAACCAAAGATATTCTGCCCGAAGAGGTGGGATACTGGCAGTGGGTGGAAACCCAAGCCCGTCAAATCTTTGGGCGCGCGGCTTACCAGGAAATTCGCACGCCGATTTTCGAGCAAACCGAGTTATTTGCGCGCGGCATTGGCGAGGCGACGGATGTGGTGGGTAAGGAAATGTATACTTTTAGCGATCGCGGCGATCGCTCCCTTACCCTACGTCCCGAATTGACTGCCGGTGTCGTTCGTGCCTATATCGAACAGAAACTCTTCGCCCAAGGCGGCACGCAACGCTTGTGGTATATCGGCCCTGCTTTCCGCTACGAACGTCCCCAAGCAGGCAGACAGCGGCAATTTCATCAAATTGGAGTCGAAGTTCTCGGCAGTCGCGATGCTCGAGCCGATGTAGAAGTTATTGCCAATGCGATCGCGTTGTTGCAAGCGTTAGGATTAAAAAGCTTACGACTCGATCTCAATTCTGTGGGGCAAAATGAAGACCGACAGCGCTATCGAGAAGCGTTGGTTAATTATCTGACTCCTTATAAAAACGAACTGGATGCCGATTCCCAAGATCGACTGACGCGCAACCCATTGCGAGTCCTCGATAGCAAGGACAAACGCACCCAAGAAATCGTTAAAGATGCGCCTAGTATTTTAGAGTATTTGGGAGAAGAGTCGAGCAAGCACTTTGAAACGGTGCAAAATCTCCTCAAAACATTGGGTATCGACTATCGCATCAATCCCCGCCTCGTGCGCGGTTTAGATTATTACACCCACACTGCCTTTGAAATTCAATCGGACGACTTGGGGGCGCAGGCGACGGTATGCGGCGGCGGACGCTACGATGGGTTAGTTCAACAGTTGGGCGGACCGAATACGCCTGCGGTGGGTTGGGCGTTGGGCATGGAACGATTGATTATTTTGTTACAACAACGAGGGGCGGTTGTCGCTTTAGTTCCCGATGTGTATGTAGTGTCGCGGGGCGATCGCGCGGAATCCCAAGCCTTGAGTTTAGCACAACAGTTGAGAGGGGCGGGTTTCAGCGTTGAATTGGACTTAAGCGGCAGTGCCTTTGGCAAGCAATTTAAGCGGGCCGATCGCAGCGGCGCAGCAGTTTGTCTCGTTTTGGGAGATAATGAGGCCGAAAATGATACAGTCAAATTAAAATGGATGGCAACTCAAGAGGAAGAAGCGATCGCGCAGACCCAACTTTTGAGCGAGACATCTCGACTGAGGCAAAAAATCGATGCTTTAGTTGAGGGCGGCTAGAAAACCCTAAACTGGGAAAACCCCAACCCTCGAGTGCTATGAAGTCCTGGGAATTCCTGATTCAGAAAAAAGAGAATCCAGCTTGGCTGTCGCTGAAAACGCAAAAGCTGAAACTTGAAGCAGGCGAATATCGATTGGTGGCGCGATCGCATCGTCCTAATGTAGATGTGGAAGTGCGCGTGACTTATCAAGGAATCGAGGAAACTGGGGCGAAACCGCGATCGCAAAAACGACAGCAGCGCACTAACGCTGAAGGGTTACTGGCAGTTGTCCCGTTTATTAACTTCCAGCCTGGATTGTGGCAAATTGCTTGCCGTTGCGATTTAATGGCAGAACTTTTGGGCGAACCTTGGCAAGAAGTGGTTCAACTTCAGGTTCTTCCCTCAATGGAGAAGGCAGAGGGCAGAGGGCAGAAGGCAGAAGGCAGAAGGGAATACGAATTTAAGGCAGAGGGCAGAGGGCAGAAGGCAGAAGGCAGAAGGGAATACGAATTTAAGGCAGAAGGCAGAGGGCAGAAGGCAGAAGGCAGAAGGGAATACGAATTTAAGGCAGAGGGCAGAGGGCAGGAGGCAGAAGGCAGAAGGCAGGAGGCAGAAGGTGAAATTCAGAAGGCAGAAGGGAACGATTTTGACTCGGAGGAACGCCAACAGACGGCAGAACAAACTACTCCAAGTTTAGATAAATTGGAGGAACGCCAACAGACGGCAGAACAAACTACTCCAAGTTTAGATAAATCGGAGGAACGCCAACAGGAGACAGAACGAACTACTCCGAGTTTGGATAAATCGGAAATAACGCCCCTTGAAGACGGGGAATTGCCACAAAATGCGATCGCGGCAGACAAGACGACGCGCGTCCAACTCGAATTGCCCCCACTCAACGCGACGGCAACCGATACAGATGCGCCCGTTGAGGAAACAGAGATTCCCCAAGAGATTCCCCAAGAGATTCAAAATGCGATCGCGCCCCCAACCGCCGACTCATCTTCTCCAGAAATCGACCCCGAAGAAACCGCCGCCATTGAATCCCTCCTCGACCGTTCGATCCAAAACCTAGAACAAATTCTCGCTTCTGCCAACCAACCGGAAACCCCGCCCGAACCCACCGAACCCGCGCCTCTCCCCAACTCCGCGATCGCCGAAGTTATCGAGAAATTACAGTTGCGTTTGACCTTGTACCACGAAAACTTCGTGCGCCATCAGGGAGAATCCTTACTTATTTCCGGGCAAGTGGACGCAATCGACCCCGATCGCAACGACCTGGCAACTCCCCTCGCCTCTCTCGCCGGACAGCACGTTCAACTGGTTCTGCGCTACCTCCTGCGCGACCCCCAAACCTCAACGCCAAGGGAGGAAGGGCAGGAAAACGAGCGCGTTCAAACGCTTTTTAACTCCCAAGACCCAACTGGGGGAACCACGCTCCCGAAAATCTTCGGCTATCGCTTGGAAGTTCCGCAAGAATACCGAACTCCGTTAATTTTAGGGGAAGTTGTTTTAGAAATCGTGCTGGGTTCGGAGATTCCACCGTGTCAGTCAGAGAATATTATCGCGCGATCGCCTTTTACCATCGCCGCCGCTGTCGAAGAACTCCTCGAAGCCGCCTTCGGTTCGCAACAGTCAACCGACGGCAATCTTCCCTCCCTGCCCCAATTAAGGGAAGTCGAACCCGAACCTCCGACCTTGAAAACCGACTTACTCGATCTCGCCAACCAACCGCACCATCCCTCCTCCGCTTCCCCCGCATCCCGGCAAGTGCTGCCCCCCAAACTGTCTCCTCCCGCAGCCCAAAAAGCCGCGCGATCGCTTAAATTGCCCAAATTTCCCGGCAGTCAAGAAACTCAACCTTCCGAAGGGGAAGGGGAAAACGAACCGTTTGCGGGAATTGAAGAGGCAACGGAACTTCCAGGCGACGAATTCCTCCAAACCGAAATCGCAGCGCCCGAAGCCGAAGTAGGGACGTTTCAGGAAACCTCCGTAGAAGAAGCCTCGCCCTCTTCTCAAATCGCCGACGACACATTTCCCTCGCCCGAACTCGAAGATTTATGGGCGGAACCCGACGAGGGACAAGGGGCAGAAGTAGAGACGTTTCAGGAAGCGGCTGTACGGGAAGCAGAAGAGGAAACGTCCGTACAGGAAATAGAAGAGGAACCGCCCGCAGAACCCTCGGAACTAGACCGAGCTTTTCAATCGTTGCATCTCGAAGATCGGTTTTGGTCGCGGATGAATTCTTTGGTGGAAGATGCCCCGCTTTTTGCCGCAGAACAGCCCCCGGATGAGGAGGACAATCCTCACCTCGAAGAAGGGGAAAGTCAGCCTTCTGATGAGGAGGGAGAGACCTTTGAGACGATTCCTGCCGCTGCCCAAACCTCAGCCGTGGACGTTCCCATCGAAAACTTGTTTGCCGACGGCGCGCCTGTGGAAGAACCGCTTTTTGTCGAACCTGCCCCCGCTTCGAGTGCGTCGAGTTCCTATGTTGCTGCCGCAGCGCAACCGTTGGAAGAGTCAGATTGGACGGCGAACGAAATAGTGGTGGACGAGGAGGAAGAGACGGCGTTGAACGAACCTCCGCGCGACTCTTCGGGGTTGCCTTATCCTCCCACATTAGAGCAAAATCGCCGTCCGGTTTTGCCAGAGGTGGCGCGGGAACCTGGGAATCGATTGGCGAAATCGCGATCGCAGTCCGACGAACCCATTCCTACTCCGATTTTGGAGGTGGCAGAAGGGGAATTGGTGGCGGGAGAAGCGGCTTTTGTGCGGGTGAAATTGCCTGGGGATTCCGACTCGGTGTACGTTAAACTGTGGGTCGTCGATTGTCAAACGCGATCGCTTCTCGACGGACCTCGGGCGTTGCTGGATTTGAGCGTAAATGGGGAAGGGGAGTTGGAGGCAATGACGCAGATGTCGGTACCGTTGGGGAGTTTAGAGATTCGCTTCGAGGCAATTGCGATCGCGATCGACACCCAGCAGGAAAGTCGCAAGGCGAGTTTGAGTCGTGCGGTGATTCCGCCTAATTTGCCCAATACGTTGTATAACGAGTTTTAGTGCGCAATGAGTTTTGGGTTATTCGTAGAGACGTTATATATAACGTCCGTACATGGGCGATGAGTGATGAGTTTCAACAATTGATTTTGTAGATTTGCGCGAGGGGTAGGGTGTGGAAAAACGGGTTGTAGAAAAAGTGGCTTCAACGGCAGTTGGGCTGGGCGATTGAGGTACTTCAAAGTAAAAAATCGGTCGCGCACCAGTCAGGGCAAGGGTTTCGGGGATTTTCGGCCATCGCGATCGTTTTTTTGGGGTATAATGAGAGGACGTTCGCGCAAATGAACCTTGAAAACTACATATCGTGGGGCTTCCAAGAGGGGGCAGTCGCAAAGCACCTTAATCCCTTTGAGGGATTGAAACGTCGAGCATCTGTTCGATGAGCTGCTCTTCGGTAAGGTCGCAAAGCACCTTAATCCCTTTGAGGGATTGAAACTAGACACATCTCAGACACACTACACGGAGCTGAGTCGCAAAGCACCTTAATCCCTTTGAGGGATTGAAACGACCTGAGCTGGAGCAAGACCAAAAGCGATCTGCGCTGCCGTCGCAAAGCACCTTAATCCCTTTGAGGGATTGAAACATGGAGGACAAAATGAAAGTAGAACTGTATCCTGGTCGCAAAGCACCTTAATCCCTTTGAGGGATTGAAACCATTTATAGATGACTGTGACTCGTGTGCGTTTTTAGGGTCGCAAAGCACCTTAATCCCTTTGAGGGATTGAAACTGAATTTCTCGGTTAGTCTCAGCCGTCACGTGAGTCGCAAGAGTCGCAAAGCACCTTAATCCCTTTGAGGGATTGAAACTTGCTCGTCGAGCCTCTAAACGGCAAAGCACAATGTCGCAAAGCACCTTAATCCCTTTGAGGGATTGAAACAGCGATCCGTGGTCAATGACGACGGAAGACGGTGAGTCGCAAAGCACCTTAATCCCTTTGAGGGATTGAAACGGGGAATCCCACTCGGCAACGCCGACAGCTTTACTCAGTCGCAAAGCACCTTAATCCCTTTGAGGGATTGAAACATAGAGCAAAATAGCTGCTTCAGGTGGATATCTAACAGTCGCAAAGCACCTTAATCCCTTTGAGGGATTGAAACCAAATATCCTGCCATCTTTATTCAACACCAAGACAGGGTCGCAAAGCACCTTAATCCCTTTGAGGGATTGAAACTGACTTATAGCCGCCGCACAACTCTTGGAACAGCGATCGCGTCGCAAAGCACCTTAATCCCTTTGAGGGATTGAAACAAATAGTGGGCCTGTACGCCGCAATTGGAAAATTAACGCTTCGGTCGCAAAGCACCTTAATCCCTATGCAGGGATTGAAACTGGCACCAGCCAGCAAGCGGTGCAACTTTCTTTTCACCGGCGGTGCGTTACGCTGCGCTAACACACCCTACTATGCTATCCCCTTATTTTTTTCTATCTGCTCTACAATCGACATAAGCGTTACCCGATCTTAGACAGCGATGAGCGACTTACAAACCGCTTTACCTGCAAATACTTGGTTAAAAGCGACGTGGGAAAATTACCTGAACGCGATCGCGCAGCCGACGTGCGAAAATGCTAAAGGGTATTACTACGATGGACAATTGCGAATTGAAATGTCGCCTGTTAGTTCGGACCATGCCAGCGACCACACTTTAATTGCTGTCGCTGTTAATTTATTTGGCATTCTTCGCCAAATTCCCCTGCAAGGGAGAGATAACTGTAGCTATCGCAGAACGGGCCTACAAGAATGTCAACCGGATTTATCTTATTATATCGGCGATCGCGCGTCAATTATTCCCTACGGCACGTCAATTGTTGACCTCAATCGCTATCCGCCGCCCGATTTAGTCATCGAAGTCGCCAATACTTCTCTCGCAGACGATTGGGACAGAAAAAGAAAATTGTATCAAGAAATAAATGTTACCGAATATTGGGTGTTAGATGTACAAAATGCTCGGATTTTAGGGTTTGCGATCGCAGGCGGCAAGAGCAAACGAATCAAAAACTCTCGAGTTCTTCCAGGTTTAGCGCTGTCAGTTTTAGAAGAAGCATTGCGCCGCAGCCGTTCGACCGACCAATCTCGAGTCGGTGCGTGGTTGATGGCTCAATTTCAACAATAACCTTAATTATTATAAAATAATATCATAAAAGTAAGCGATCGCCGTTCTGCCGAATAAACGCTTCAGCTTGGGGCAGAGACTCTGGCGTACCGATATCGAGAAAAGGGGCCGCGATCGCGCGCGTTTTCAACCGCCTCCCTTCCTCAAGCCAGCGCGGAAAAACCTCTCGTTCAAAACTTAGAGAAACGCCTTTAGGTAAAGTATCCAATAATGTCGGACGTAGCAAATAAACCCCAGCATTAATAACTCCAGCACCCGACTTTTTCTCAGCAAAACGGAGCAACATTTCCTCTTCGTCGCTAACCAATGTTCCGTAACGAGAAGCATCGCTCATGGATACGCCTAAAATCGCGCCATCTATCGTAGAATTTGAAAGAGTTTCGATTAAATTCCCCAAAGGCGCAAAAGCTAGCGAATCGCCATTGAGAACCAACCATGCGTCGGGCTGAGGTTCTCCAATTGTAGCATTTAGGAATCCTCCAGCCGTTCCTAACGGTTGAGTTTCTCGGCAGCAGCGAATTTGAATGTCGGGAATGGATACAGTTTGAAAATGCTCTTCAATAACTTCGCCTAAATAGCCCGTTGAGATGATAATTTTAGCGATTTCTTGTTGGCTTAAATAGCGTACAACCCATTCGAGAAAAGGCTTTCCGGCAACGAGAGCCATTGGTTTGGGGACGTTTGGAAGGAGATGTCGAATTCGCGTTCCATAGCCTCCGGCGAGAACAACGGCGATGATTTTGTCATTTGTCATTTGTTGTTTGTCATTCGTTCTTTGTCATTTGTCATTTGTTGTTTGTCATTCGTTCTTTGTTGTTTAATCGCCCGGAAATCAATAGCAATCCTAGTTGTTACAATCGCCCGGAAATCAATTTCGGGCTAATAGCTGAATCCATTTGTTGCTTAATCGCCCGGAAATCAATTTCGGGCTAATAGCTGAAGTCCGTTGAAACGGACTAATATAGAATTCGCACATTCACACACTGCTGTAGCGCCTCTCGCCTTCTGATTACTGATTACTGTTTACTGGTAACTGGTAACTGTAAAAGCCGATCGCGAATATCAAAGAAATTCTCCCATGCGATATAAGATTTCCCTTCCGCTTCAAGATAATCGACGAGGCGATCGCGCGCAAACACAACATCCGCCTCCAGCGCCATATTAATGTCCGTCACCGAATCGCCGATCGCAATTTGTTGGAGGGCTGGATATTTTGCCATCACCTGCACTTTCCCAATTAACTCGGTTTCTCCCTCAAAAACTTGAGGAGGAACGCGCAGAAACTCGCCTCCCATTTCCACTTCTACAGCAATAATATCCGTTACGCGATCGCGCAGCGACTTCCCCTGAACGTCCAAACGGTTCAATACCCGTTCCACCATCTCTCGCAACCCCCCAGAAACAATAATTAAAGGAATCTCCCGTTCTTCGAGAAAAGACACCAATTCGACAAAACCCGAACGGACTGGCTTATCGTCGGCATAGGCAAGGGCTTCGGCGTAGCGCGCGCTAGGAACCGCCTCGAGCATTTGTCGGACTCCATCGCGCAACGTAAGGCGACGTTCGTACAAGGCGGGCATCACCTCAGCCGCCGTCTCCGGTGCGAATTCCTTCAACATTCCGGCAAACGTTTCTACGGCGGTAATCGTTCCGTCAAAGTCGCAGAAGACGGCTTTTGGGTAGGTTGGAGAAGAACGAGTCATATGAGTTCAGGGTTATGAGTTCAGAGTTCAGAGTTGTGGGTTGAGAGTTATGAGTTATGAGTTATGAGTTATGAGTTATGGGTTGTGGGTTGGGAGTTGTGGGTTACGCCTAATGTGAAATAGAAGCGGCAAAGCACGGCTTTTCGTTAAAATTTACAATTTCTTCTACTCTCTGCCTTCTGCCTTCTGCCTTCTGCCTTCTGCCTTCTGCCTTCTGCCCTCTGCCTTCTGCCTTCTGCCCTCTGCCTTCTGCCTTCTGCCCTCTGCCTTCTGCCCTCTGCCCTCTGCCCTCTGCCTTCTGCCTTAAGACTGGTAACTGGTAACTGAAAAGCGCCCCATTTAAGCTACCATGACAAGGGTTGCGCCGACGCTCGACTAATTACGGGTTTCTACCAGGTTAAGTATTGAAGCAATGCCAGTGCGATCGCGCCCTTCCAAATTCCAGAGTATAACTTACAGTCCGTTTAAAGAATCTAGAGCATTACCTCTCTTGCGCCTTAGTGCCTACCGCCCAAAAAACTCTTTCGCCCCCTGTTAAATGATTGCTGTACGGGCGAGGGAATCCCGCCCTATTCCTGCGCGGGCGGGGGAACCTGTCGGGCGGGGGAACCCCGCCCCTACTCCTGTCCTGTCTGATGACACAACCACCCGTCCCCAACCCAGACAACGAACCCGAGTCGAACGAAAATCCTCCCGCTTCCCCCACACCTCCCCCTCGGCGAAGACGGCGGCGTTGGCTGTGGGTTGCCCTGTCCGCGTTTACAATTTTGGGCGGCGGTTTAACAATCGGCTGGTTTATCCTCAAACAGCAACTTTCCCCCATCATCTCTGGGATTTTAACCGAAGAACTCAATCGCCCTCTCAATCTCGGCCCGACGAACTATTTAACCCTCAGCGGTATCCGTTTCGGCAAAAGCGAACTCCCCCCCACCGAAATCGATACCGATCGCGCGACGGTAGAAGGCGTTAACGTTACCTTCGATCTCTTCAAACTCCTCACCGACAGAACCCTCGCCCTCAACCTCACCCTCATCGAACCCGACGCATACATCGAGCAAGATGTCAATGGGGAATGGATTGCAACGCGACTGCCCGATCGCGAGGGAGAATCCCAGTGGAAGGTAGACGTACAAACCATTCGCGTTCGCGATGCCGATGTGACGCTAGTGGCGCGCAACCCAGCTACCGAAACCCTCAACTCCCCCGTCAAACTCATCGTTCCCACCGCCCGAGTCCGAACCGGCGAACAATACGACTTCCTCGAAGGAGAAGCTAGGGGACGTTTTGAGAGAGGCGGCAAATTTAACGTCGCCGGATCCCTGCGCCTCAGTACCCTACAAGGCAAACTCAGCCTCGTTACCCAACAACTCAACCTCCCCTATCTCAGCCGCTTAATTAACGTTCCCATTATTGTCGGTTCGGGAACCTTGGGAACCAACTTAGATATCGAACTTAAAGGCGATCCTCGCCAAGAATTCCCCCTCGCCCGGGGAACCGCAACCCTAGAAAACCTGAGCGCCAAACTCGACGAAGAGGCGATCGGACTCGACGATCCCCAACAACGGGCCATTGAAAAACGAACCGCACAACCGAGAGAAATCGAAGAGCGATCGCCATTTTACTTCCTCAACAACCTCCCCATCGCCATCCCCAACATTACCGAAACCGACGCGCAACTCCTATTTCAAGGCGAAAAAGTCCAAATCGACAGCCTTACCACCCAACTCGGACAAATTAACGCCGCCGTCGAAGGAACCATCGATCGCAACGCCGGTTTCGACCTCCAGGCTACCACCGAACCCGTCCGCATCGCCCAACTGCTGAACACCTTCGAGTTAGAACCCCCTCCCATTCCCGTTGCCGGAGAATTTAAAGTCGCATTGCAACTCAAAGGACCGTTCGACAAAGCGATCGCCACCGGCAACCTCATCTCCACCCAACGAGTCCGTCTCGATCGCGTCAGTTTCCGCAACGCCAGCGCCAAAGTTGCCTTTTCCTTCGACGATTTAACCCTCGTCGTCCAACAACTGCAAGCCAATCCCCTCGTCGGGGGAACCGTCACCGGAAACGGACGAGTGAGATTCAACCGCGATCGCGATCCCGGAGAACTTTCCTTTAACATCCAAACCGAAAACGTCCCCGGCGACGCAATTGCTTCCCTCTACCTCGACGAACTTCCCGTCAGAATCGGCCCCGTTGACCTCCAAGCGCGAGTTTCCGGCCCCTTAACTAAAATCGAAGACCTAGAAGCGAGAGTCTTCACCCGACTGGCAGGGGGCGGAACCGTTCTCGCCCGCAACGTTCGCGTCAGAGACAGGCGCTTTTCGGGCAACATCCTCGCCACCGCTTTACAACTGGATCGCCTTCTGCCTGCAAACTCCCCCTTGCGATCGCAAGTCGGTACCGCCAATGCCCGCCTCGATGTTTCCGGTCCGGTAGAAAACTTCTCTCTCAACCAACTCATCGCCCGAGGCGCGGTAACGGCAACAGTAGCCGGAGGAACCGTCGCCGCGCGCGATTTGCAACTTGCAAACGGTTTATTTAGCACCCAACTGTCCGCCACCGGGGTACAAACCGGACCCCTCGCCCAAAGCTTACTTCCTCCAAACCTTTCTCTTCCCCCGCTAGGCGCGTTAAACGGAAACCTTCAGGTGTCGGGACGCTTAGGGGAAAATCCAGCCGGTTTGCCCTTCACCGGCTTAAATGGCGGCGGTTCGTTGCAAGTTGCCGTAGCGGGGGGAACGGTAGAAGCGAGGGAAATTGAACTAGACGGCGATCGCTGGCGGGCGCAAGTAGCAGCCAATGGAATTGATAGCGATCGCGTTGCCTCCATTTTGACCCTTCCCCCCGCCTTAGAAAATATCCAACGATCTCTCGGCGCATTTTCGGGCAATTTCCGCGTCGGCGGCAGTTTAAATACCTTAAACCCCAACACCCTTACTGCCAACGGAACAGGACGAGTTAATGTAGCTGGGGGAACGGCAAATCTTTCGGCCAATCTCAATCGAGGCAATTTTACTGCCAATATTGCGCCCAATAATGTCCGTCTGGACCGTTTAGCAGCCGGACTCTCATTGCCGCCAATTTTAGCGCGGCAGCGTTCGGCCTTGGGCGCATTTGCAGGCAACATTCGCATCCAAGGAAATATCAACTCCCTCAACCCCCAAACCCTCACAGCCAGGGCAACAGGGCGCGCCAATATTGCCGGAGGAACGGCAGATATTAACGCCACTCTCAACCGAGGCAATTTTACTGCCAATATTGCGCCCAATAATGTCCGTCTGGACCGTTTAGCAGCCGGACTCTCATTGCCGCCAATTTTAGCGCGGCAGCGTTCGGCCTTGGGCGCATTTGCAGGCAACATTCGCATCCAAGGAAATATCAACTCCCTCAACCCCCAAACCCTCACAGCCAGGGCAACAGGGCGCGCCAACGTTGCTGGAGGAACGGCAGATATTAACGCCACTCTCAACCGAGGCAACTTTACTGCCAACATTGCGCCCAATAATATCCGTCTGGGCCGTTTTGCCGCCGAATTGCCCCTGCCCCCAGTTTTAGCGCGATCGCGTTCTGAATTAGGCGCATTTGCAGGCAACATTCGCATTCAAGGAAATGTCAACTCCCTCGACCCCCAAAACCTCACAGCCAGGGCGACAGGGCGCGCCAATATTGCCGGAGGAACAGCCGATCTTACCGCCACCCTCGATGGAGGCAACTTTATTGCCAACATTGCGCCCAACAACGTGCAACTCGACCGTTTTGCCGCCCAACTGCCCCTCCCCCCGGCATTGGCGCGATCGCGCTCGGCCTTGGGTTCATTAGGGGGTAATTTCCGCCTTCAGGGAAATCTCGCCTCCTTCAACGCCCAAACCCTCACTGCAACGGGGACGGGACAGGCAAACGTCGCTGGAGGCAGAACCGATTTCGCCCTCGATCTCAATCGGGGAAATTGGGAATTGGATGTTATTGCCAGCGACATCCAACTGCAACGCCTCGTCGCCGGTATTCCCGCCCAATTGCAAACGCCCGTTCGGGGGAATTTAAATTTAAGCGGAACTTTAGATAATTTAAGTTTAAACGCGATCGCGGCGCGCGGATTCGGCCTGATCGATCTCGCCGGGGGAACCCTCGCCGCCAACAACATCCGCCTTGCAAATGGCAACCTCCAAGCCACTCTCATCCCCAACGACATTCAACTGGGGCAACTGGTAGAGGCGTTGGACGGTACGGTCAGTGGCAACATTGATGTTAGCGCGGCCCTTGCCAACCTCACGCCTGCTGGAATTCGCGCCCGAGGCAATGTGAATTTGGGCGATGGGGTTTTGCCCCTTGAAGGACCAATCGCGGCTACATTTAATTGGGACGGCGATCGCGCGCGCATCGAACGGGCAACCGGACCGGGACTTGACGCAACGGGTTTCGTAGATATTAATACCGCCGCTTTGGGACGGGGACAGTTGGGCTTAAATTTAATCCAACGATTTAACTTCGATGTCGCCTTAAACGGGTTAAATTTGGAACAATTGGCCGAACAAGGGAGACAATTGATTCCCCTGCCCGAAAATATCGCCGCCATCGTCAATAGTACCGAAATTTCTGGCTTTGCCGACTTCGATGGAACCATCGCCGGCACCTTGCGATCGCCTAATATCGACGGAACCCTCGCCCTCCGCGATGCCCAATTTAGCGAATTCGTCCTCGATCCCCTCGTTTCCGGTCCCATCGCCCTGACTCCCGGAGAAGGGGGTTCAATCGATTTATCGGGAACCGACGATAAAATCCAAGTCGCCCTCGCCCCCGACTACAAACCCAACTCCTTTTTAATTCAACTCGACGACCTCTTCGCAACGGGAACGCGCCAAGGGGACTTGCTGGCCATCGAAACCCGCAATGTCCCCCTCGCCCTAGTTCGACAGGCCATTCCCAACGCCCTCATTCCCGCCCAAATCGCCGCACAACCCCTCTCCGGTCAGTTGGAGGGCAAATTTAACGTCAACCTCGAAACCCTCGCCGCCTCGGGGCAAATCGCCATTGACGACCCCATTTTTAGTCGATTGAGCGGCGATCGCTTGACATTAAACTTCCAATATGCTGACGGAGCGGGACTGATCCAAGATGCCATCTTCCAACTGGGCGAAACCCAATATCTCCTCGACGGTCGCGTCATCCAAACCGCCAGAGGGCCGGAATTTGACGCGCAAGTCGTCCTCAAGGATGGCAGAATTCAAGACATCCTCGCCACCGCCCAAATTTTCGACATCGCCGACTTTGCCCAACTGTTACAACTGCCGACTTACGGTAATGCAGGCGATTTGTCAACGGTTGCGGTCGATGTAGGCCAACTGCCCCTCATTGCCCAACTGCGCCGCCTCTCAGAAATCGAAGCCCTCCTAGAAACGCGCCAGCGAGAGCGTTTAGAAGCCTCGTTCCTTCCCCCTCTCTCAGAAGCCAAGGGCGATGTCACCGGTCAAATTAACCTATCGGGGTCGTTACAGGAAGGAGTCGAAATTGCCTTTGATTTTGACGGTTCCGATTGGATTTGGGGACCGTTTATCGCCGAAGAAACCGTCGCCCGGGGCAGTTTCCAAGACGGCGTATTAACGGTGCGACCTTTCCAAATGCAGCTTGCCAGGGGAGGCGGAATTAGCTTTGCCGGTGCCATTGGCGGCGAAACCCAGTCCGGCCAACTGATTGTGGAAGATCTGCCCGTTGCCTTGGTGCAAGAATTGGTGCCTCTGCCGCCCGATATTGGTTTCACCGGTACTATTGATGCTACGGCGTTTTTAAGCGGAACCCAGACCAACCCCCAGGCACGGGGTCAATTGACCGTTGTCGATGCGACGCTCAATCAACAAATAGTGGAAGCGACCGAGGGCAGCTTTTTGTATAATGAGGGGCTTTTAAACTTTTCGGCAACGAGTATCTTAGCAACCGATACCGAACCCCTGACTATTGCGGGAACTTTCCCCTACAAATTCCCCTTGCCTAATGCAGTTGCGCCCAGTAGCGATGGGTTTGAGTTGGCGCTGAATCTTCAAGATGACGGTTTATCGGTCTTAAATGCCCTGACGCGCCAGCAATTGATTTGGGAAGCAGGTCAAGGACGGGTTAATCTCGCGATCGCGGGACGCTACGACCAAGAAGAGAATCGCTTGCTCGACCTCCAAGCCGATGGCATCGTAGACTTGCAAGATGCAGTCATTTCCTCCTTGCTGTTAGCCGACTCGCTACAGGATATCAACGGTCAAATTCGCTTTGATTTCAACCAACTGACGGTGGAGAACTTAACGGGCGAGTTGGGCGGCGGCAATGTGGCAGCCAGCGGCAGTTTGGCTTTAACTGAAGGAACTTCTCCCGAAAATCCGCTGACCCTTGTCCTCAACGGACTCGCTGTCAACCTTAAAGGATTGTATAACGGCGATGTGGGCGGCGATCTTCAAGTCACCGGCGCGCTACTTCGACCCAATCTCAGCGGTCAACTGAGACTCTCCGACGGACGGGTGTTGATTGCAGGGCTGGCAACGTTTGGCGGTCGCGATCGCTTCGTCGGCGCTCGAGAGCAGGCGGGCAGCGCGGGATTTGGCGGGATTGTGGCTGCGACGGAGTTTAACGATTTAGAGCTGATCTTGGACGAGGGTTTGCGTTTAGAACAGCCCTTTTTGGCAAATTTGGGGGCAGAGGGCAGCATTCTCCTCAACGGACAAGTGGGCGCGATCGCGCCCCAAGGCACTGTAAATATTGTCAACGGTCAAATTAATCTCTTTACCACGCAATTGCGCGTGCGCGGCGGTTACGACAATGTAGCGATCTTTGAACCGGAGTTCGGACTCAACCCCCAACTGGATTTAAGATTGGTTGGAACCGTTGTCGAAGCAACGCGAACGCCAACCTCTGCCGATCCGTTTTCGACGGAAATTCAAGAGTCGCTGGTGAATGTGGGAACCCTCGAAAGCATTCGAGTTGAAGCCATTGTCGATGGATTTGCCCTAGATTTACTCGACAGTTTGAGAGTGGAACCAGGGGAAGCATCGGCTCAAAAAGTGAGGTCCGTGCTGGAATTAGCCAGTACGCCGCCGCGCAGCGAGACCCAAATTATTGCTCTGTTGGGCGGCAGTTTTATTAATGCGTTCAGCCAGCAAGATGCGGGATTGGGATTGGCTAATTTAGCCGGTAGCGCCCTTTTGGGAACGATTCAAAATTCCTTAGCTGAAAGTTTGGGGTTGAGCGAATTTCGCATTTTCCCCAGCATCGTTCCCGATAGCGACGATCGCGCGTCGGCTTTTGGAATTGCGGCGGAGCTGGGGTACAATATTACCGACGATTTGGGCGTTTCCGTCACCCAATTCCTCACGCCCCAAGTCCCCACCCAAGTTAATTTGCGCTATCGCCTTGACGATTACATTCTGTTGCGCGGTTCGACCAATTTCGACGAGGAATACCGCTTCCAAGTCGAGTATCGTCGGCGGTTTTAGGGCGATTTTGCTCGGGTGTCGAATCCTTTTGTCTAATTCACACGATCGCGTAATTTTTAATTTTGAATGGAATGAGCGATTCTCCTTTAGTTGGTATTATTATGGGTAGCGATTCGGATTTGCCGACAATGCAGGCGGCGATCGCGATTTGCACGGAATTCGAGGTCGCCTGCGAGGTGGCCATTATCTCGGCTCACCGCACCCCCGAACGCATGGTAGGATACGCGAAAACAGCTAGCGATCGCGGCCTCAAGGTTATTATTGCTGGGGCGGGAGGCGCAGCTCATTTACCGGGTATGGTGGCTGCTTTAACCCCTCTCCCTGTCATTGGCATTCCGGTGACAACGCGCCACTTGGGGGGACTGGACTCTCTTTATTCCATCGTCCAAATGCCGGGGGGAATTCCTGTGGCGACGGTTGCCATTGGTAATGCCAAAAATGCGGGATTATTAGCCGTGCAAATTTTAGCAACCAGCGATCCAATTTTACGCGATCGCGTCCTCGACTATCGCCAAAATTTGTCCCAAATGGTTTTGGATAAACAAACAAAGTTAGAACAACTCGGAACTCAAGACTATCTCGACCAAATGTAGATCGTCAATGAATAATGAATAATGAATAATGAATAATGAATAACTGATTTGAGTTTTACAACTTCAGCTTCAAAGAGAATTCATAATATTCAAGGGGCGAGGAAAAATGTAGGGTGGGTTAGGTGCGGGCAAACTTTGGAAGAAAAAATGACAACTTTCTATCTGCACCGTAACCCACCATTCTTTCATCAATTAATAACTGATTTGAGTTGTACAACTTGAGCTTCAAAGAGAATTCATAACATTCAAGAGGCGAGAAAGAATGTAGGGTGGGTTAGGTGCGGGCAAACTTTTGAAGAAAAAATGATAACTTTCTATTTGCACCGTAACCCACCATTCTCAAGTTTGTTCTAGACTAATTTTTAATTTTTAATTTTTAATTGAAATAGGTTCAACTCCAGCCATATCCAAAATTTCAGGAATCAAATCTTCCCGCTTCACCGCCATCATGTGAACGCCGTGACACAGTTCTCGCGCGAGTTTAACCTGTTCTGCGGCAATTTTCAACCCTTCCATCAACGGTTCGGGGGCGGCAGCGAGGCGATCGATAATTTCTTGGGGAATCTGTACTCCCGGAACGCACCGGTTAATAAAACTGGCATTTTTAGCAGATTTCAGCAGAAAAATTCCCGCTAAAATTGGCTTATCCGTTCCCACCGCAACGTTGCTCATAAACTTATCGAGTCGCTCAAAATCAGTAATCATTTGACTTTGAAAAAATTGCGCCCCCGCTTCGAGTTTGCGTTCAAAGCGTCGTTGCAATCCCGACCAACTTTTCAGTTGCGGATCCACTGCCGCCCCCGCAAATAAATCGGTTCGTTTGTCGGGGAGGGGTTTTTCGTTAACATCGTAACCGGAATTGAGTTTCGCGATCGCCTTAAGCAGTCGTACTGACTCCAGTTCAAAAACCGATCGCGCTTCTTTATAATCTCCTGCTTTAACCGGATCGCCCGTCAGCGCTAAAATATTACCCAGTCCGAGGGCGTGGGCTCCCATTAAGTCAGCTTGCAGCGCGATAACGTTGCGATCGCGGCAAGCCACTTGACAAATTGGTTCTATTTCGTGCTTTAATAGCAGAACTGAGGCAGCTAAAGAAGACATTCGCAGGACGGCGCGACTGCCATCTGTGACATTAACCGCGTGAACCCGACCTTTAAGCGTTGCCGCCATCTTTAGCATATGTTCGGGGTTGCCACCCTTGGGCGGGGCGACTTCGGCGGTTACAAGGAATTCTCGGTTGCGGACGGCGCGGCGAAAGCGATCGGTCATTTAAATATTTTTTTATATTTTTCGTTCGATTTTAACAGTGAAGGTCGCTCTGTGGCAAAAATTTGGGAAGGCACGCGAGCGATTTCGTCTTCTACCACACTTTCCCTACAAATGCAACAGCACAAAAAACGTTAAAATTGCTACAATTCCCGCCACGTCAGCCTTTTTAAAGGTTCTCAGCATACCTAATTTATCCGAATTTGAACCAATTTGGAAATAAAACTTTACATTGGTTAACAAATTGTGATAAAAGAAGAAAGGAAAGTTCGAGAGCCAAAACTCAACCGGTCTAACCGTTTAACACATTGCACCTTTAGAAAAACGAATCTGTACCATGCCATTTACAATTGATACAGCTCGCGGCATTTTTCCCAACACGCTATCTGCGGATGCCGTCCCAGCAACCATCGCCCGTTTCAGCCAACTCAGCGCCGAAGACCAACTCGCCCTAATTTGGTTTGCCTACCTGGAAATGGGTAAAAGCATTACCATTGCCGCCCCCGGTGCAGCCAATATGCAATTCGCCGAAGGAACGCTTAACGAAATTCGCAAAATGAGTTTCCAAAAGCAATCCCAAGCCATGTGCGACCTGGCCAACCGCGCCGATACGCCCTTGGGTCGAACCTATTCCAGTTGGTCTCCCAACATCAAACTCGGCTTTTGGTATCGCCTCGGACAGTGGATGGAAGAAGGAACCGTCGCCCCCATCCCCAAAGGCTATCAACTCTCAGCCAACGCCAACGCCGTCCTCGCCGCCATTGAAGGACTCGAACCCGGACAGCAAATCACAGTGCTGAGAAATGCCGTCCTCGATATGGGATTCGACTCGAACAAAATGGGCAGTTACACGCGAGTTTCCGAACCCGTCGAACCCCCCCAAGACATAGCACAGCGGACGGAGGTCGCCATTGACGGCGTAACCAACTCCACGGTATTGAGTTACATGAACTATTTAAACGCCAACGACTTCGACGCGCTCATCGAGTTGTTTGCTGATGACGGCGCTTTACAACCGCCCTTCCAGCGTCCCGTCGTTGGTAAAGAAGCAATCTTGCGATTTTTCAAAGAAGAGTGTCAAAATCTCAAACTGGTTCCCGATCGCGGAGTCAGCGAACCCGCAGACGAAGGCTATACCCAAATTAAAGTGACGGGTAAAGTGCAAACCCCCTGGTTTGGCGGCGGAGTGGGAATGAATATCGCTTGGCGATTCTTGCTCAACCCGAGCAGTAAAATTTTCTTTGTCGCCATCGATTTGCTCGCCTCTCCCAAGGAATTGTTGAATCTGGCGCGCTAGTTTTCCATCGCGGCGATCTGCTGCGCCATTATATTCTCGTTTTCCGTATCGCTCGCAATTTGTCAAGCCCCAATGGGCAAGTCAGTCGAGACGTTAGAGACGCGCGAAGCACAAATTCCCAGTAATAATGGGCGGGCGCTCTTGGGGAAAGGGCGCTCGATTTTTTTCAACAGGTTGAACAGAGCTGCACAAAATATTGTCAAAGGTTTCGTTCATCGCGTCTGACCAAATTGTGCGATCGCGCATAATGTGCGAATGGCAGTTGCTCCAGTAGCACAAAAACGCTCAGTGTCCGCACTAACGAACGAAACGTCGCCCTCCCAAAGGCTTTAAATAGCTTTTTCAAATAGCATAGATAAGAAGCAGAAGATAAATTTTCAAAGAGGATAATGCAAGGGAACGATATTGAGTGGTCCGACTCAGAAAAAGACATAGCCAAAGCAGCTTTTGACAAAGCTTATCAGCGAGAAATCGATGCTTTACTCAATTCAGTCCAAGAGCGCGCGGCCCGGATCGCGCAAACCGAGGAGTTGTGGAAGTTACACGACTTCCTAAGCGCCAAGAGACACGAACTCGACGGAAAGTACGACTATCGTTACACCTTCCTGCCATTCGTTTTCGCCCAACTGGTTAAGGAGGGATGGTTAAAATTGGATGAGTTGGAAGGGTTGGATGGGAGCAAAAGGGCGAAAATTGCCGCTCTCGCGCGGATGTAATCGCGGGGACACCCATAAAATGGATTAGCTTATACTGCAAGGCGCAACTGCCCTCGCGCAACGGCACTCAGGAGTTGTTTCATTTCTTCTTTCTGCTGTTGTTCGAGGGTGGTTTGAGTGCTGGGGGCGCTGGGGGATTGGCGATCGCAAAATTCAGATCGAACAACACTAGCGCGAGAAGGAGATTGTTGCGGAATCGGAAGGCGTACAAACATCGTTTCAAGCCAGGAGCGATAGGTGTTTTCTCTACCTCTACTATCCCTCGCTCAATGGAAAAACTCTGCGATCTCGTTCCCAAAAACTCGTGAACTTGGGCAGACCCGGGCGCGATCGCGGTATACTATCCCCTGTGAGCTAGGTCATTCAGGTGAGTGGGTGATATAAAATTCGCTAAATCGCCCATCATAAAAAACATTTCCGGTTTCCCCCCGTCTCCCAGTCCCCCCATCCCCCCGTCTCCCAGTCCCCCAGTCCCCCCATCAGACCTAGATCGCAATTTAAATACCGAACAGCTTATTACCACGGGTTCCCTACCAAAGTAAACGCACTCCAGAAGTAAGGATGACTCAAATCGCGATCGCCCAATTCAGCCAATTGTGGCGTAAGGGGAAAAGTTCCCCCAGGAGTCACCAGTTGTCCCCCTTCGAGACGAACTTCTCCTCGGGACATTGCTAATTGCGTCTGTCGCAGCGCTTCAGCTTTAATCGAAGCCGTGTTGAGGGAGTCGTAAAAACTCGTCATCAGTCCCAACGTTCCCGCATCGCTGACATACCACAGACTGCCCAGCGTCGTTTTTACCCCCGCTTGCGCCGCCAAACCCGCAAATCCCAATTCCGCCTCGGTATCGCCCAACGCCGTGCGACAGGCGCTCAATACCAGCAATTCTACCGTTGGGTTGGCGAGTCCCAATTGGCGAATGCGATCTAAGGTGAGGCGCGAGTCGCCCCAAAACTGGATAAACGAGTTCTCGATACTACCGGGGCGAAATTCGGCGTGGGTTGCCAAGTGGACGATGCCGTAGGGATTGCGATCGCGTACCTCCTGCAAGTTCTCGATGGTAAACTCGCTGTCGAGAAACAATTCTCCCTGCCAAAGGTTTTGCGTAATAATGCTGAGTTCTAAGGGAACCGCAGGTAAGTTGGGAAGTTCGACAAAGGTATCGGCTCCCATTGCCAATACCGAAAGGGTTTTAATATCCCGATAGCGCGTATCGACTAAGGACATACTGGGCATCGTTCCCACGCTATACTTTTCGATGATAGGGCCATCGCCGTCGTGCAAAGCTGCCACGGGAAGCGATCGCAACCCCCCATCCAAAATAAAAGAAATATTCGTAATTTCGCGAGTTTCCAGTTCCTCCTCAACCGGTGCAATTATCCACTCGTACAACTGCTGCGAGGGCTGGAGATAGGCGTTGCGGCGGCTAACATTGGCGACAGTGCTACGAAATTCACTTGCCGCGTCCATCACCTGCCGCCGCGTCACCCCCCGAATTCGGCGACGAAAAGGAACATCGTTCGCCGTTACGAGAATCACCTCCAGTTCGTCGCTCTCTTTGGGTAAAATCTCGACCTCAGAAGCCGATTGTTGCGCTAGGGATTTGTTCTCAGCCGTTGATTGCGGAGGAAGTTCGGTGGGAATAAAAGAAACGTAGAGGATTGCTGGTTTTTCCCCTACATTGTCTTCAATGAAGAGTAATATTTCTTGAATCTCCTCTAAAGTGCGCAGATTTACTTGGGTTATTCCACCGTATTGAACAAAATTTCGAGTAAAACGGTCTTCAATCGACGCGATCGGGCTAGGAATTGTGCCAGGTTCGGGCGTTTTCTCGGCTTCGGCCCCCCCGCAGAAAGGAGGACAGACTTCGGCAGGAATATTTGGAGTTAGTGGTGTTGGCGTTGTTGGTGTTGTTGGCGTTGTTGGTGTTGTTGGTGTTGTTGGTGTTGTTGGTGTTGTTGGTGTTGTTGGCGTTGTTGGTGTTGTTGGCGTTGTTGGCGTTGTTGGCGTTGTTGGCGTTGTTGGTGTTGTTGGCGTTGGGACTTGAGTCACATCAACTCGGACTGGCTGAGGAATGGCATCTGCCACAGAATCATTCGCACCCACTTCAAAGACATTAACCAGTCCTGTAACCCCAGCAGGAGGTGTATAAGTTAACGTATCCCCCGGTAAAACCGTCAGTGTCGATCCTGGCGTAACAATACTCGAACTCGCGCCGCGATTCAACGTTAGCGTTCCTGTCGCCGTCACATCGCTAATGGAAACTTCAAACGTATTGAACCCCGTTGAGTCCGGTTGTCGATCTGAATCCGCGTCCGTGACTTGCGCGTCCAACTGAGCGTAAGTAAACACAACAGACTGACTTTGCTGCACGGTAGCAACGGGAGAGGCAAAAGCAGCAACACTGGGCGGCGTATTAATTGAGGTAATGGTAACATTCCCTCGAGGCGTATCTGTCCCGCCATTGGGTTGTACCGGAAACGATCCTGTTGAGAGAGGTGAACTCCCTGCATCAATCGTTCCCGCCGTACCATTGCTATCGGGATCGCTTGCCACCCCAGGATCGTTCACAACAAACGGAATATTATTAAATCCCCCGTCGTGTTGAATCGTAATCGTACCCGACGTAGCCGTACCCTCCGCACCGTTAAAAACGCCCCTTGTATCAATCGTCGTTGTCCCCGAAGCCGTTCCCCGCACCCGTCCGTTAGCAATAAGATTGACGCTACCCCCGTTTCCTGTCCCTTCTGCAGAGCTTCCCGTTCCTGTCGTCGCGATGCTAGTAAATTGGATATTGCTACCCGGTGTTGTCCCTGACGTAAAATTAATATTCCCTCCCGTTGCATCAGCAGACTCTCCACCAAAATCATTAGCCGATGCAGTAGAAATCACCTCGTCTGCGCTAATACTGCCACTCGAACTGAGGTCAATATTGCCCCCTGTTGCACTAGCCCCAATTCCGCTAGCATCCGCCCTCGAATTCAAATCGTCTGTCGTAACATCTCCAACCGCCGCGATCGCAATTTGACCGCCAGTGGCAGTCCCTCCACCATCGCTCCCTATTGCGTTACCTGATGAATCAATTGCGCCGGTATTAATAATTCCGCCTGCATCAATTTGTATCCTTCCTCCTGTTGCGGTTGCCGAACCCCCAGAATTGGCAGTGGCTGAGGAGTTCAGAGTACCTGTTATAATATTTCCCCCGGAGGCATTTAAACGAATCTCACCTGCGATCGTGCTCGCTCCGGTTGTCGAAAAAGAAGTGTTAATATTCCCGACTGAAATATTATTCCCCGCCGTAATCTCGATAAATCTATCACCAGTTACATCACCGGGCAACGTAATCGTTTGCCCTGCCCCATTGAAATCTCGATCTGCATCAAAGGTAATACTGCTAACATTCGACGGTGTAAAGTCCAAGGGTACATTTAAATTGATATCCCGATTGGCTTGGAGAAAGATATTACCGTTGAGACTTAATAACGCACCTATCGTTATTGTAAAGTCATCCAAAGTTCCACCATCAGTAGCAAAAATTTGATTGTCAGCCGCAACTTCAGGATCGTTGTTTACCACTGCATTCAACACAATATTAATATCGCGCGGGTCGAACAAAATAGTACCGAGACGACCATTTGCTGCACCGACATCGGCAAAACCAGCAAAAGCTAAATTATCTTTTCCCGAAATTTCAACGAACCCGCCATCCCCAGAACTTTCACCCCCTCTCGCACTCACATTGCCATAAAACCCAGTCACTTCATCCGCCCAAATAATAACTCGTCCTCCGTCGCCGTTCAATCCAGCATCGGCATTAATCGTCGAATCCGAACTGACGAAGGTTCTTAAGGCATTGGGAACGGTTCCCTTTCCTTGATAGTCGCCGCCAATACGAATATTCCCGCCGCCGTTATTTCCCGAAGCATTAAGATCGGCATTCAACAGTCCAATTTTTTCCCCGAATACGTTTATCTGTCCTCCAACTGTTCCGCTGCTGTCAATCGTCCCAGAAGTAATTGCAGTTCCTAACTGGATGGGAATCGAGGAATTAGAACCTGAAATTTCGATTTCGTTGTTGGCGTTGATACTGAGTTTCGAGTTGATGCTTTGAGATGCGCCTAAAGCGAGCAATTCGGGGAGTTCTAGAGCGTTGAAAGGAAGAATTTGACCGTTAAGGTTTCTCGGCGGCTCAATTTCTAAACTTAGGAGACTTCCAGGTTGAGAAACTTTAACCAAACTTGTTCCAGGAATGGCTGCAATTGTAATATTGCCTGAAGGGTTTTTGAGTTGACCCGTATTAATAACGGTTCCGCCTAAAAACATTAAGTTTTGCGACGAAATTTGCAAATCACCAGCATTTATGATACTTCCTGGCTGTGCCAAATCAAAGGCAAATTGAGTTGGATTCCCGACTAAGTCTTCATAGGTATTATTTCCCGAAGCATTAAACCAAGTTTCATTATTTAAGCCAATTCCGGTAGCAGTCGTCGCGATGAAGTCGGCGGGAACATTTAAGGTCGTACCGGAACCGAAAATAATACCTGCGGGATTCATTAAATAAAGATTTGAATTACCGCCGCTGACTTGAATTAAACCATTTATAATTGAAGGGTCGTCGCCAGTAACTCGGCTTAAAATATTAATAATATCGGGATTCGATAAGAAATCAGCAATTTGACCCGAATCTAAATTAAATTGTTGAAAACTGTGGAATAAGTTTGCTCCGTCGCCGGATAGCGCTCCTCCTGAAATATTGAATTGATTCCCATCTTCAATAACGACTGTTCCCGTGTTATCAGCAGCAGGAATAATGTTTTGAGCTTCAACCGGCGCAAGGAGGAAAGTTGGCTCGATTCCTACGGCCAACAGATAAGCAAAACTATTACATAAAGAGAAGAAAGATATTTTTTTCATGGGAAGAGAAAACTGATGCTCCGAGCAGTCATATTGCCAGGTTACTCGATCTACGAAATTCTATTTGGGAAAACTCTATGTACATCCGTAGATTTCTGGATTTCTATCATAACTTAAGCTTCACGAAGTGCAAAATGACCTCCCGACTCGGCGGCAAGCAAAAGCGTTTCAACCAACAGTGCTATACCGTTTTCGAGCGTTGGCTGCACAAGGACAGGGGGATGCAGGGGATGCAGGGGGTGCAGGGGGTGCAGAGGGAGCAGGGGAGCAGGGGAGCAGGGGAGCGGGGGGTGCAGGGGGAGCGGGGGGGAATTGTTTTTAATTTTTAATTTTTAAGTAACCCTAATACACCTCCATCGCATTGATTAATAGGGTTTCAACTTTGTGCAGCAAGCCCTAAAATAAAAAAACCGGGGACAAAAGGAGAAGTCCCGGTTTAAGTCTGAAGGAGTATTTTTAAGGAGTATTCAACCCGATCGCAATCTTAAACCTGATTTCTAGGCGAACGGCGATCGGTTACCGTTTTTGAAACCGCCTTCTAGGAATGCCCGCAAAGCACTTGACGCATTTTGCGCATATTGGTGGGAAGATCGAGGTGCATTGCCTGTTGAATGAAGGCGCTGGGGATGGGAATGAGGGGAGTGGCAGCGACGCTGTAGGTGAGGAGGGTGCCGCGATCGCAATCTTGGAGGTGTAAATCGGCGCTAAAATCAGTGAAACTGCCCTTTTCCATGCGAAACTGAATATGCTGTTGCACGACTTCGGCAACTTTGAGGTAAATCTCGACTTCTACAGCCAACATTAAGAAGGCTTTTCGTGCCATTTGATACAGCCGCTTGCCGCCTTGGGTTAAACTATCCCCACGCTGGATGATTTCGCTTTTAGTCACGTCGGGGAAGTATTGCACCCAACGCGGATAATCCACGAGTTGCTGCCAAACCAGCGATCGCGCGATGGGCAAGTACATACTCGCAGTACACGCCCCGCCCCAGGCAGAATGAGATTGAGTATTCAGTATAATTTCCCCTTGTAACAGCGCGCTTTGTTGTTGTTGACTCCAAGAAGACAGCACGTTTGAATCGAAGCAGTGCGATGGAGAAGAAACAATCATAGGAATTAAGCCTTACTCGGGAATACCAATGGAGACAGGAGAGTTGGAACGATGCGATCGCTTTTCCTAGCAACCCTAAACTTTCCCTTTCCTCAATTTACTCCTCCGGGTTGCAAAAAAGGCAAAGTTTTCGTAAAGTCTCTGATGAAAATTTGATAAAGTTGTGTGGGCAGATGGGCAGATGGGTTCAGAGTTCAGAGTTCAGAGTTCAGAGTTCAGAGTTCAGAGTTCAGAGTTCACCAGTTATAGGCGACGGGGTGAGCGGGAAAC
>JAXHVQ010000046.1:33040-39674 GCA_034189065.1 Cyanobacteriota bacterium | reverse complement strand
TTTCAATTAACAAATCTAAAAACAATAACTCAGAGGGAGTTATTTGATTTTCTAGGTGTTTTTGATACAATGGATGAAGCATTCTTAATAAGATAGGTCTTGTTGACAAGAGCTGACCTATCTTTTTTTACCACTATTTGGTCAAATTGTCTCCTGGTGAGGGTTTTGAGCTGCTTGTCGCCCCCCCAGGGTTACTACGCTGAAGAAAGTTTCGTAGAATTCTACTTCTTCAATTAGCAGCGATCGCGCTTCCAAACCGCCAAATTGAAGCGCGATCGCCTATTCTACAGCAAATTCCGTATGTTTTCTGAGTTCCTGGAGATGAAAGCCTAAAACAATGCGATCGCTTGGAATTCCCGCTTCTATCAGCGCGTTTGCAATTCCTCCTTCAATTCCATCGTATTGAACCCACACTTTATCTTCTTTTTCAGCGGCTAGATCGACAAATAGGTCTTTTCCCCCACACTGTCAATGAAAAGTATCGTGGGAATTATCCAACCCTCTTTGACGAGAGCCGTTTTCACGGTTTCGTGGTAAATATCCTTAGCTGGCATTATGCTTTGATGCTCTAAGCTATTCGTTTGGTCTTTACTTTAAATATGGTATTAGCCAGAGCATTTTCATCAAATTATAACAGAAGGCATTAATTAATGGGCGCTCGCGCATCGGTTGGATGGGGTGGTGGAGGCGCGATCGCCAAAATCTCGATCTTTCTTCTTTGTGCGTTGCTAGGGAGAATGGGAATTGGGCTAAAATTAAGTGATATCCCCTATTGCCAGCAAAATGTTCGTCATTGACGATATTATCAGCGCGCTCGTCTCCCAAAGCGTCTCCACCGTTCAAGGACGCTTCAACCGCAACGAAAAAGTTATTAAACTCCTTGAAAAGTTTAATCTCAAACCCGACGAGCCGCCTGAAGATTTTGAGGGGGTCTACATTTATACGCTTATCGAATACGGCGCGGGCAAACCGCAAACTAGCCTCAAACTCTTTCGCCACAATACCATTAAAGCCGCCTTTCAAACCGCCTTCGAGCAAGATAACCCCAACCTCCTCCTAGAAACCAGCGCCGAATTCATCGAACAATCGGCTTTGGGTACAGAAATTGAAGCTCAAAACCTCGATTATCGGCGAGAACTGGCAGAATTCAGCGCCCTGTTTCTTGAAATTGCGTCGCGATCGCGGACTCCTAAAGAAATTATACGCGATCGCGCCCTCCAATCCCTCCAACAAACCCTCTCTTCCCTTCACAGTCAAATCCACCACCTCAACCTCCCGCAACTTCAAGGGGAAATCGCCCAACTCGCCCAAAACTATCAAACCCTCCTTCCCCCCGCACCCGCCAGGGAGTCGGAACTCGCCCAACAAATGCGCGGTTGGTTCGAGGCGTTGCGCTACGACTTTGAAGCTTACGAAACCTGGGGCGATAATTATTTTGAGTGGATTATTAATATTCCCGCGCGACGAGGATTCGATCGCATTTTAATTCGCGGTGTGGAAGGGGAAGCGGGGATGGGAGATTTCCTCGCCCTGCGTCAAGGGGTAGAATTGCAAAAAACCGATGAAGGCTGGCTAGTTGCCCAACGCCGCATCAGTCGCGCCGTCCGAGATGAGTTAGAAAAGCGGGAAAATCGCCACTTATTTGGCTATACCTTCGACGAACTCCTCGACGAAGCCGCCGACTTTAGCCTTTATTTTACCTGGCTCGAGGCGCAAGTTAAAAATCGCGCGATCGACCAAATGTACGTCTCCCTCGCCTGTACCAAAGAAGAAATCGATCCCCGCACCCATCAACGCCTCGGAGTCAGTCGCTATGACGAACGCGACGGATGGATTGACAGTTACGCCGATTTATGGTTAGCCGATCCCGTCAAAGAACACCTCTCGGTTTTAGGGGAATTTGGCACCGGAAAAACCTGGTTCGTCCTCCACTACGCCTGGACAGCACTGCAAAGATACCTCGAAGCCAAACAGCGCGGCACCGAACGTCCGCGCATCCCCCTCGTCATTCCCCTGCGCGACTACGCCAAAGCGGTGAATGTCGAATCTCTCTTTTCCGAATTCATCTTTCGCAAACACGAAATTCCCATCCCCAACTATTCCGCGTTCGTTCAACTCAACCGCATGGGCAAATTGCTGCTGATTTTCGACGGTTTCGACGAAATGGCGGCGAGAATTGACAAACAGCTTACCATTAATAACTTTTGGGAATTGGCGCGCGCGATCGTTCCCGGTGCAAAAGCAATCCTCACCTGTCGTACCGAACACTTTCCCGAAGCGAAGGAAGGACGCAGGTTGCTCAACGCCGAATTGCAAGCATCTACGTCCAATTTAACCGGCGAACCGCCCCAATTTGAAGTGTTGGAGTTGGAGAAATTCGACGACGCACAAATTCGTCAAGTTTTGTCTTTTCGCGCGCAACCCGAAACTGTCGAGCGGGTGATGGGCAACCCGCAACTGCTAGATCTCGCCCGTCGTCCGGTGATGGTTGATTTAATTTTAGAAGCGTTGCCGGAAATTGAGGCAGGAAAACCCGTTGATATTTCCCGAATTTATCTCTATGCAGTGCGGCGCAAGATGGAACGGGATATCAAATCGGAACGCACATTTACCTCAATGGCGGATAAATTGTATTTCTTGTGCGAACTGTCATGGGAAATGCTTTCGAGCGACAGAATGAATTTAAATTATCGCGAATTTCCAGAACATTTGCGTCGTCTGTTTGGGTTGGAGGAGCAGAAGGATCTCGACCACTGGCAGTATGACATGATGGGGCAAACGATGCTAATTCGCAATGCCGAAGGAGATTATACGCCCGCCCATCGTTCGTTGCTGGAGTTTTTTGTTGCCTATAAATTTGCCGCCGAGTTGGGGGTGTTGGCGGAAGATTTTGCCGAAATTGTGGGAATTTCTTCTCCGTCCTCTACCCCCCTTAGTCCTACCTTATCAGAGGGAGGTTGGGAGGATCGATCTGTTGGCACCTTGCGCGAAACCTTTGGCAAAATGCCTCTCCCCAAGGCAGTTTTAGATTTGTTGGTGCCGATGTTAAACCCGGGAGAGGGGACGAAAGAGCGGTTGTTGGAGGTTATTCGGGCGACGCGGGAGAAGACAGAGGAAGAAGTTGGTTATGTGGGGGGAAATGCTGCAACGGTTCTGGTGAAGCGCGATCCTGCGGCATTGGAGGGGTGCGATTTAAGCGGTTGTGTTGTGTTGAGAGGAGATTTTGTTAACGCGAGTTTGCGGGATGTCAACTTTACGAGTTCTGTGATTTCCCAGTCTTCTTTTAATAAAGTTCTGGGATTTATTTGGTCGGTTGCCTTTAGTCCCGACGGAAAACGTTTAGCTACCGCAGACAGTGATGGAGTTTTGCATTTATGGGATGTTGATAGCGGTCAAGAGCTTGCGAGCTATACAGGTCATACAAATCGAGTCTATTCAGTGGCTTTTAACTGCGATGGGAAAATTCTTGCTAGTGGTAGTGCCGACCGAACCGTTAAAATTTGGAGTATCAATACAGGTGAATGTCTTTATACTTTAGAACACACTGACCTAGTTCGTTCGGTCGCTTTCAGTCCAAATGGCAAATGGGTTGCTAGTGGGAGTTTTGATTCAATCATTAGATTGTGGGATGTTCGTACAGGTCAATGTTTAAAAAATTTTCAAGGACATAGCCAGCACATTTGGTCGGTAGCCTTTTCTCCGACTGGAGAAACACTCGCTAGTGCCAGCAGCGATCGCACAATTAAATTATGGAATGTTGCAACAGGAGAATGCAGTAAAACTTTCTCCGAACACACTCAAGCAGTCCATTCAATCGCTTTCAGTCCAGATGGTCAAAATCTAGCCAGTGGAAGTATCGATCGAACCGTTAAAGTCTGGAAAGTAGACACAGGTGAATGCTTTCATACCTTTTTTTCTAATGTTGAATGGAGAAATTGTGCTTTAGCTTTCCATCCATCGGGTACGATTCTGGCTTGTGGTGGAAAAGACGGAATTTTGCAATTATGGAATATTGAGACAGGTGAACGCTATAAAACTTTGCACGGACACGATGATACCATCACCTCACTAGCTTTTCGTTTAGAAGGATCGATTTTAGCAAGCGGCAGTGCAGACCAGACTGTAAGGTTATGGAATATTGAAACCGACGAATGTTTCAAAGTCTTGCGGGGCATTAGTGATTGGATTCGAGCAGTAGTTTTCAGTCCCTCGAATGACACTATTGTGAGTGGCAATGATGTTGGTATGGTCAAATCATGGAATATTAATACAGGCAAATGCAGTCAACTTTTACAAAAACACAAAACTAGAGTTTATTCGATAACCTTTAGTCCATCGGGAAAATTATTGGCCTTTGGGGGTGGCGATCGCACTGTTGGCATCTTGAATACTCAAACTAAGCTGATTAAAACCTTTGCAGGACATACTGACTGGGTAAATTCAATAGCGTTTAGCCCTTCAGGAGAAATGCTTGCCAGTGGAAGCGATGACCGAACAATTAAGTTATGGAGTACCGATCGAGAAGAGTGCTTGATGACCTTTGAAGAGCAGGCTGAAAAAGTGCATTCAGTTGCTTTTAGCCCTTTAGGAGAGCTATTAGCGAGTGGTAGTGGCTCTACTGTAAAACTATGGCATATTCCTACAGGTCAATGCCTTAGAGCTTTTCAAGAACATCGAAGCATTGTTTGGTGTGTTCGCTTTAGTCCAAATGGTCAAGTTCTTGCTAGTAGCAGTTCTTTCGGTGGAATAAGGTTATGGGATATTCAGAGAGATGAATGCTTGATGAACTTACAGGAACACAATGATTGGGTACATTCGGTCAATTTTAGTCCTTGTGGGAGTTTTTTAGTGAGTTGCAGTGGAGACCACACGGTTAGATTGTGGAACGTTCAAACCGGGGAATGTGTCAAAACTTTTTACGGACATACAAATCAAGTTTACTCTGTTGGTTTCAGTCCTGATGGCAAAACTATAGTCAGTGGAGGTGGCGATCGCACGATCAAAATTTGGGATGTTGAAACGGGCGAATGTCTTAAAACTGAGCGATCGACTTTACGAAAATATGAATATTACAGGTATTCAAGGCTTGACAAATGCTGAAATTAGCACTCTCAAGGCGTTGGGAGCAACAGATAGCAATCAGCCTCTAACAAGTGCCGCACCTGAAATAGAGGAAAGAAGTACGAATATTCCTTGAAAGTAAACAGCCATAACGTAAAAGGAATTTACCTAATGTCATTACAACTTACAATTAACTATCCCGAAAACTTACCCGATGCCTTGCAACAAACCCAATTTAAGCTCAATGTAGGGTGGATTAGGTGCGGGCGAAATTTTGAGAAAAAACTATAATTTTTGTATCCGCACCGTAACCCACCGTCCCTGGGTGCAAGGTGGGCAGTCCCAAGTGTTAAAATCGCGATAATTCGATTTCTTTGAGAAAGACTGCCCACCCTACTTTTTCTGAGATTGCCACTCACGACCGACATTTTACCCAAGAATGCTTCACTATTTTGTTTTGAAACTATTGCGCTATACTAATATTTGTAGCGAGGAATATAAAAATGCAATCAGCCATAAAAATTAAAACTAAGGTTCTTCCTGGCAATAAAGTAGAAATTCAAGTGCCGCCGGGTTCGGAAGGCGAGGAAGTTGAAGTTTTTATCGTTCTCCCAGAACGTCCGCAAACCCAGCCGCAAAATGTGTTGGAAATTCTTGAAGAAATCCATAAGCACGGTCCTTTCAGAACTACTGAAGAAATCGATCGCGATTTGCAAATAGAAAGAGAATCATGGGACAATTAAACCTTCCTTCTTCTTCTGTTATATATGCAGACACAGCCGTCATCATTTATAGCGTCGATTTCAATATCGATTATTGGCAACTACTTCAGCCTTTGTGGATAAAATTCAAGAAAAAGAGGTTCGTATTATTAGTAGCGAACTAACGCTAATGGAAGCTTTAGTTTTGCCGCTAAGGAATAGGAATAGACTTTTGATCGATACTTACGAGCAGCTTTTTGCTCGAGTCGAATTAGTCCCTATTAGTCAAACTCTTCTCAAAAGGGCTGCTCAACTACGAGCAACAACTCGTTTAAAAACACCGGATGCAATTCATGCTGCGACAGCTCAAAGTTCGGGATGTACTTTATTTCTCACAAACGATCGCGGATTTCGCAATGTTCCCACACTCCCTGTTACGATCCTTAGTGAGGTGCTGCAAGCTTAAATGAGAGAAGCTTTTCCTGAAAACTATAGGTAAGGTAACTTGAAGAAAGCCGCGATCGCGCCCAACCAAAATCGTGAAGTAGGGTGCCGTTAGCGTAGCGTAACGCACCATTCCTCTGATGAAATCTAGAGCGGTGGGTTACGGTGCGAACAAAAAAGTTATAGTTTTTTCAAAATTTTTCCCGCACCTAACCCACCCTACTTTTTCTAATGACGAATGACTTGAAGAAAACCGCGATCGCGCCTAATCAAAATCGTGAAGTAGGGTGCCGTTAGCGTAGCGTAACGCACCATTCCTCTGATAAAATCTAGAGCGGTGGGTTACGGTGCGGATAAAAAAGTCATAGTTTTTTTTCAAAATTTTTCCCGCACCTAACCCACCCTACTTTTTCTAATGACGAATGACT